>NZ_LMCG01000078.1:0-54436 GCF_001623065.1 Pseudovibrio sp. Ad46
TAAGCATGGAACGGAAGAAAGAACGCACCCAAAGTCAGAGGGCCATAATGGTTCTAAGTAACCTGTCCGGTAATTAGACTGTAGGTACGTGCGTATTACCATCAAGGCCACGGCCCGCGTGCCGATAAACAGGTCGGATACATAGTAGCGACTTCAAGGTTCCAAGTAAAAACTCTCTTGCGAAATGCAGGCGGTCCATACATATGGCCCACCACGTCAGCAGTGGCTTGGATGTTGACCCAGATTTCTTCGCTGCTGCGAAGGTCGGCTTAGTCGCGCGTTGCCGAAACCACTGATACTCAGGCAAGCGCCTAGCTTGTCGGCTACGCTTACTAATGAAAGTCCAATTGAGCATCAGCACTGCGCGTACAAATTATGCATCTCACAACAAAATTAAAATTGGCATCTTGTTACAGAGCATTAGAAGAATCCAATGTCATTTCCCAGCCACATCTACTGAGTAAGCTGCTGGCGAACATGTCTTTTGTTGACGTTGTGTTGACGCGAACGCAAAAAGCCCCGAGCTTTTGGCTCGGGGCTTTTGTTATGTGTTTGATCTATTGATCGAATTTTGGTTGCGGGGGTAAGATTTGAACTTACGACCTTCAGGTTATGAGCCTCTAATGTAGTAAATTATACTATAATTTACTTTTCAAGTATTTAGCCCACAACCGCTTAATACCGCTTAGCAACTTTCACAAACCGTTAAGGAAGTGTACGACATCAAACGACGTCATGTACAGCTCAAAATGCGTACGACGGTTGACGTGGTGTTGACGCGAAACTTTGCGGCGCCTCTACATTCCCGTACGCAAGTCCTCGGGACGTTTTCCTGGGATCGCGTAAACTTTCAGCGCTATCGCGGTAACATCATTTTTGTTAGCGGATAGGATACAATCAAGTTACAACAAGCTGGAGATCATTCACGCTCACCTCTTGGCTGGGTTTGGAAACTGAAAACTACCAAGCTGATGCTCTGCAAAACTTGGGTTGTTAGGTTGATCTAGCTCATTTGGAAAGGTGCGGGTGCATGAAGAAAACTGAAACAAATCGCGACGTAAGAACGTGACTTCCAGAACAGGCGGAACTGCATAGCCACCTATAATACGCAACGCAGTATTATTATTACCATGAACATGTACTGCCTGATGGGTTTTGAAGAGTTTATTCAGTCCTGCTAAAGCCGTTCGGTACCAAAATAGCTTATAAACTTTGTGCAAGTCATGGAACTCGACAAGTATCTGAGAAAATTTCTGCAACTCATTCATTTCAAGATCTGCAAAAACTCCCCATTCGTCACCTTCAATGTCCATCTTCAATAAGATGCTGTTTGTGTCTTGGTGCCCATTATTTCGAAGCTCATGCTTGAGGCAGGTCATTCGCTCATCTATTTGGTGTGAGGTCGTAATGCCCTTTTTTTTGTAGTTAAAGCCTTCATGATGATGGGGGAGACCATCAATTGTATGGTCATATTGGTAAACTTTACAGCCGTGACGGGCCACCTCTAAATCCCAAGAAACGTCGCGATTAATGCCCAAGGAATAGGCAACTTTCTCGTCAGGCCCTGGCGGAGCCATAATGTAACCTCCGTCAAACGCACGTCCTATGCGGGTAAGGTTACAGCTATCTACGTCCATTGGACTTAACCGGGAAAAAAGTGTCTCCACCATTTCCTGAGCAGCTTTTGACATTTCAGGTTTTTCGATCAGGCGGGCTTTTTTGCCTTCAATGATAGTTATTCTCTTTTCCAGATGCGTAAGGCGTTTGTTAAGACGTGCAATTTCTTGCTTGTGATTATCTGTTGCAGACGGCTCTCTAGTCAAAGCCTCCTTAAGATCAAAATTTGACATGCAATGAGCTTTCGTATGGTTGCGCAGCTATTTCAATGGATTGAAGAAGTGTGTCTGCAATGCTGATTAGAAGGCTAAAAGAGGCGAATATTCTTATGTGCTGGCAAAACACAATTGATGACGTAGTTTCGTTCTCTTTGAGGATTATGACGATATCTTCCGGTTGCCTCCAACAAGCTCAATCCTTTCCGAACAATATGCCGGGACTGATTGAAGTCAAAACCAACCAGCGAAAGTTCTGCAAGGTTCGCTTGGCGTAAAAATTCAATCCAAATAATACCTGATGTAGGTTCCGCAGAAAGTTTCATCTGTAACTTTTTCGTATAGATCCTAGGCAGGCGTTGCACCTTGTGAGCTAAAATGAACTTTGAGGACAAATGATGCAGGCTTGGATGGGGCGCAACGTTTTGAGTATTGAAAACTGGAGCAAAGAATAGTTGTCTTGCGCGGTCTGCAGTCGAACATGACCAAATGTCTGATTTAATTCCAATCGCCGGAACTGCAGTATATTCATTTAGAATTGCCACCGGTGTGTTGGGATCTAAAACAGTGTACTCCTCTGCTTGACTGGAGCGACCATCTGTAAATATCCCATAAATATACTTTTCATAGTCCGGTTGAAGCGTCATGCCTTTTTTAACGATATAAGGACATCCAAGATTCATCCTGATAACGATATCATGGCTATCAATAAAATCTGCAGCTTCGCTTTCAAGTAATTTTCCTGCATTTCCGACAAGACATACTCGCTTACCGGCTAGCAATTCCGTATTAAAGTACGGCATAAACAGACCTTTTGAGTGATTAACAGCCTCATGGTAATATTTTTTTTTGATGGACTTCTTTGCCTTCTTCAAAGATTTTTGAGACTTATCGAAAATATCAGAAAAAGAGAGGCCGGATGACTTGGACTTCTTGAACTCAACTTTTTTGGCCCGCTGGGAGGTTAGTTTCATTTCATTTTGATAGAAGTGATAGACTGGATTCTCTATTGGCTGAGCTGCGCCATCATCTACAGGGAGCTTATCAAAAGAAGTTTCATCCAGCTTGAAACTGGTACGATACAGAAACCATGAAAGGAATTGGTCGTACCGTTTGGTACGTAAATCAGAATTTTCAGAGATAGCGTGTTGATAGGAAGTCAGAATGCCTTTCTCTGAAACCAGTGAGACCGCTTGATCGTAAATAGCCCGCCCAAATGCAAGTACAGGCTTGCCCATTAACATTGCCTCGAAGCCGACACCACTATTGATGACAGCTATACATTGAGCCTCCAGCAGGACATCGTGAATATGTCCTGAGTTTGTAAATAGCAGGTGTTCATTCTGCCACGTTTTCCTGGCTTTCTCATAAAAGTCAGTTTGATCCAGAGGGTGCTTACGAAACAGTACTTTAAGGCTCTCTTTTTCAGAAAGTTTCACCATGTCTTCGATAAAGTCATCTAATGTACACTTTGCGTGTAACGTTAGTGCTTCGTCTTCTGGAACTTGTAGGACAGCAAGAACATCAAACTCAGGTAAACTCTGTTGCTTTTGATTTTTTTGAGGTGCTTTGGTTTTCTTCTGGGCTTTTAGCTCGGCTTTAAACTCCTCTAGCCGTGGATCAATCGGGAAATTTTTAAAAGCATCAGAACTTGACCAGCTTGCTGAAGGCCCCCAACCCGTTGATGAGCAGGTAAATATCTCAGACAAATATTCCTGCATATAGAATGTGGCATTATCAATTGGGAGTTGCTTATAGGTTTTGTGCGGAATAAAAAGTTGCTCAGCAAAGTCGAGCCGATCAATTAGCTCTTGTGTTACTTCCCATTGTGCAACAGGTAAAATTCTTGTAAAGACGCCAGCTGACTGTGCGGATTGCGATATCAGTCGAGCCATCACACGCCATCCAACTCTCCCAGGACGGGATAATCGAGAAATGCGAGTTTGATAGCCGTTGTCGTCTAATGGCTGCTTTGTTCCAATATCCTGCAGCGGAAATAGTACTAAATTCTTTGGAGTATTTCTCGTAAACTCAATCTTTTGCGCAAGTTCGGAAAGGCGCTTTGCATCGCCTTTCACCTGACTAAGGGGACGACGTAAAATATATGAGTTCTCGCAGAGTTTCTTATCGCGGTAGAATTCTGGGATACATCCGGTTTTGAGTTTACTGCTCTCTTTAAGGATTACCTTCTTGATTAGCTCAACTTCAGAAACAGGACCCGGAGCAGTTGTAGAATTGATGTGTTTTTTTATAAATTCTAAAAGCCGGAAGGTTTTAGGTGTGTGCTTTAGCCAAAGAGGCTGAGAATAAGCAATACGGTGTCCCCCCTCGTTGATCCGGATTGTGTGTGCACCCAAATCACAGTTTTGCAACACCGCAGGCAATAGGGTCAGATCTTCAACAACGGTAAACTCAACACTCAAAATCAGAAGGGCGTGTTTTGAATGTCCAAATAACCAACTAGCAGTGCTATACAAAGCTACTTCATTGCTGCTGGCTTGAAAATCAGAAGCAAACTCAAACTCGTAAACTGTTGTAGCATAAAGCTGTTGGCTTACGTTTTGCAAAAGCTCTTGGGCTTTTTCGTCTTTGTCCGAAATTCCGACCACAACACGAAGACCAGGTGAGCACGCTTCGCAACTACGCAAGAACTGTTCACCGTATACAAGAAAGTCTTTTCCGCTGCAAACAATCAATATCTGCCAGAAACTATGATCTGGTTTATCAAAACCAAGGCGTTGAATAGAGTGTAACACATGTAACTCCTGGGTGTGCAGCCGAGGGGGGGGGGTAAACCTCATTCATTTTACTGAAAATGCTATCGAGAAAAACTTTGTTGTAGAAAATGAGGAAGTTTATACGCAAAAGCTAGTGCATCACGTTCTCTGCTTCGGCCCTTAATCTTACGATCGCCTTTCAAGTGATCAACGTATTTACCCAATGCGCTTTGAATAAAAATGTGTCCTGAACGCCATCTGCTGCCCAGCTCTTTGAAAGATGCAGTGCGGCCCCGTTCCATTTCCTGGACAATTTCCCAGAAAATGTAGCTGTCGTGATTTTCTTTGAATGTAAGAAATTCACTAGAAAGGTAAATCTGCTCAAACCTATCGGCAAAGCTCAAAATCTCGGGGTGCTTCAGATTGTAGCCCACCCAACCACATTCAGGATATCCTCGCCGGTTGAGATATGCAGCCAACTGCCCCCTCTTAGGAGCTATCTTGTCGAGAAATTTTTCTGGTATCTGCGTGTGTGTAACGGTATCAGCGTCCAGCCATATCAGTTGATCAAAGGCTCCCCTGCAGCGACGGATTGCATCCGTCACTGCGAAGACTTTGTTCGAAAATCGGTAAGCATCCCACCGAAAATTCTCTGTTTGTTTGGGGATGATTGGATTGGTGCCGTTGGCAAAAGGGTTATCACGATAGCAAGCTTTAAATTGCTGCAGTTTTGGTAGAACCACCAAAGGGTCTAACAATTGCAATCTTGCCTCAGATAAGCCGACGGACGTCATTTCTGGGTATACCATCATCGAAACTGTATCAGGCCACTTTTTTAAGAAGCTCTCAATACATCGTTTGCCATACTGCTGATATCCAGATTCGTGAAAAGTAGTAACGACACAATGTTTCATAGCTATCTTTACGCTGGAACTGGCTTGGATTTCTCAATCTGTTGTGCAGAAAGCATGCGCTTCTTGTAGTGTTCTCAATCTTGGGAGTAATCGCAATCCTTGAAATCATCGAAGTAGGGACCACCAATTGTGTAATGTACGATTGCAGCATTAAGGTCATACTCATACACACCAACCAGATGGTTCCACACTAATGGGAGTGACCCGATCTCTTCATCAGTTGCTAGCCATTTAAATTGGTGGAGCTCCAAACCGCTACGAGTGTTTACATATTCAGGTGTCAGTGATTTACAACGTGCATTATTGAACAGCATGAGGCTGGACCAGTTTTTTCTCTCGTACTTAGTCTGAGGATTTCCAAGGAACTTGGTAGTTTCCTCCGGTTGGTATTCATGCTTACAACACATAACAGCATAACGATCATCTCGGAGAGCCCAAAGTTCTGCGAGATCTCTGCGGAAAATCATGTCACAGTCCATAAACAGGCTCCATCCCTCATAATTGGAGAGATAGGGAGTGAGAAAACGACTGAAAGAAAATTCCGTTGATTGAAGAGGATGTGACGTACGGTGAAAAATTGCTTCTAGCGAAGATTTCGCGATCGGACAAAGTTGAACTGGGATCGATGTGTTATCAATGATGCTTTGACAAAGTGTATGATAAGCAACGTTCTCGCGACTGTCGTAGCCAATGAAGATACGAGGAATAGACATAACCATGAAACTCGACTCCGCTGATAAAATGTTACCTTGCGCAAACCAACGTGTACGATCTATTTTGAAACTTAAACATCAAGATTTATTAGTCGCAGTTTTTGTCTCGTTCATCATTATTACGTTTAACTGCGGAAGACCCGGTAATCCCTCAATTATGGAGAATTACT
Organism: Pseudovibrio sp. Ad46; assembly: GCF_001623065.1. Taxonomy (NCBI): domain Bacteria; kingdom Pseudomonadati; phylum Pseudomonadota; class Alphaproteobacteria; order Hyphomicrobiales; family Stappiaceae; genus Pseudovibrio; species Pseudovibrio sp. Ad46. The sequence continues at coordinate 6,347 of NZ_LMCG01000078.1, forward strand.
GTTAAACGAACTGGTGAATACTTCACTTCTTAAGGTGTTATATTTTGTATAATAAATTTTACAGTCACATAAAATAATATTCAGGGTGTAAATTATGATAATTATAATTATAGGAGAGTTATTTATTTATGTAATTAATTTATAGGTCACATGTAAACACGTAGAACATCCGCAATCACAGCGTAACAGTGATTTTTTGTGCGCCTTTTATTTTACGTTGCTATCGATTTAGTTATCAAGATTACATACAAGCCTCATGGATTGTTGATTAATCGGTAGTTTAAGGCCCGGATTCAACCCTATACCTAGTTCGCTTGGGAGTCTAAGATGGTTGACCTTAAAGTGTTGGAAGAACAGCATAAAGCCTATCCAGGACGAACTCAGCGATGCGTAAAGCTCGCTAAGAAATATGTCCGTAAGCATCTCCGCGACGGGCAGTTATTGGAAATTGGTGCTCAGCACAAACCAGTTGCAAAATACTTCCCTGAGTTCGAATATAAAAAATTGGATATTCGAGAAGTGTCAAGTAACACGATTATAGGAGACATTATCAATTGCCCGCATATACCAAACAATACATTCGACCTGGTATTTAGTGTTGACGTATTTGAGCATTTAACAAAACCTTGGAAAGCGGCCGATGAAATTTGTCGTATTCTGAAGCCGGGTGGTATCGTCTTTATCTCTACAGTATTCAGTTGGCGTTATCATCCTAGCCCTATAGATTATTGGCGGTTTAGTCCTTATGGCTTGGAATCTCTGTTTGAAGGGCTGGAGACCTTGGAAGTTGGTTGGGATTACACGGAAAGAAGACGTAAATCAAAAATTGAAGGTGCAATCGAACCGATTGATGAATTGGGCGGATGGAGAGAAAATGTCCGTGTAAACTACGTTGGCTACAATAGTATTCGTCCTTAAGGCAGTGCTGCATTAAGCAAATTTTTTCGCAACTCGCCCTCGGCTTTATTATGATAGGATTAGCTACAGTTTGATGCTGTAGTAGGGCGCATATGACCTCCTGTCTTGAGATTTACGGTGAAGCTGCAGCTACACTTTTTTGAGAATCCCATTGGCCTCAACTGCGTACCGGAGAAAATTTTCATAGTTAAGAGTGTAGCTAACTGCACCGGCTGACCAACATCATCTACTATTTTTCCTGGTGGATTCTTGGCGATCTTTCATTGATATTCTTCGGGCCAAGTTACACACCAATATCATCAAGCAGACCATCGTTTTATTAAGCGGCTAGTAAGGCCGACGGTAGGATTTAAGGCCTTCCAATCAGTCGCCGCCACACTCGATGAAATTAAAACTGCTCACGTGAGCAGAAAGTGTTAACACAGGCAGGAGAGCGTAACAACCTTCGCCTGTTCATTACCCTCGCAGAAAAATCCTGTCAAGACGATAGGCATTTTCCGTGCACCTGCCTGAGCTTATGACAAATCGGTTTAACTACACCCACTTATCCTAGCTCGAACGTGATGCACAACCGATTAAATTGTCACTTTCTGGGGATTTTGGAAGATCCCTTCCGCTGCTAGATCTAAAAAGAAACCTTAGCAGAGGACGGCATGACAAAACCAACCATTAGGTTTTTACCAAATGACTTACGCAATGAACGATCCGTTTGGTTGCAGAAGCATAGAAATAATGTTGTCACGAAATATGGTGAAGACGGAATTATCGAGAAAATCTTCGACGTTATTGGTACTAAGAACAAAACCCTTTGCGATATCGGAGCAGCAGATGGCAAGCACCACAGCAACTCCTACAACTTAATCACCAATAATGGTTGGCGGGGCATTCTCTTTGAGCCTGCTCGGGACCGTTACAAGCGACTAAATAAACTCTATCAAAGCAACCGGAAAGTGGAGATCATCCATAACTATGTTGGCTTAGACAAGGAAAGCAATCTAGACTACCATCTGAAGCAGCTGAAAGTGCCTGTCCCTAAGAATTTTGACTTTCTCTCCATCGATATTGACGGGTGCGACGTTCATGTTTGGAACGATATCCAACAACACCGCCCACGCGTTGTTTGTATTGAGTTTAACCCACTTGTTCCGTTGGATGTATATTTGCTTCAAGCAAGAAATCTCGCAGTCAATAATGGCAATTCACTACTCGCTACCTATTTGGAAGCACAAAAAAACGGATACGAGCTCGTTGCGACCACAAAGCTAAATGCCTTGTTTGTTGATCGACCTTACTTTAGTGAGTTCAACATTCCAGACAACTCCCCGTTAGCAATGCATTTTTTGGGTGATTTAGAAACAAAAATAGCCATGAGTTATGACGGTCATTTGTTCCTTGCTGGGAATTCTTCACACCCTTGGAAACGATATGAGATCAGTGAGGAGCAAATTCAAATCCTGCCTCCTGAATATCAAAAATTCAAAAATGAAGCTCAAGTTTCCTTGCCTTTGGAAAAGGAAGCAGCCCAAAAGCCTAAGAAACCAGGTAAAGCTAAACACCCAGTTAAGTTTGGCCTCAAAAGCTTTAAGAACTTTTTGCAGACAATGATATGAGGTTAGTCACGCAAGCTTGCCGCGCTGAAAGATATTACCGCAAAGGTGTGCTCCAGTTTACTGAACGGGTAAATTTAAATTTTGATTTAGGCAGCCACCGAAGCCCTACGGGGAATACCCAATGTAAAGCTGACAAGTCATGGCGACATGATCACTCGCGTCGACATATAGGAGAATATGTAGTTTACGCTTAATCACCCACCGTTTCCTACTCAAAACATATCCGACACATTTCAATTAGGATTTTTGTGAAAGTGTTCCCAAAGTTACAACATATCAATAATCCTCTTTACCCCAATCAAAATGCTTTTCCTTACTATCCGTGAAATGTAGCTTCTGACCGACAAGTTTTGGCGTTCCAGTAAATGCTCTCCTAGCTTCAATTCTTTGGCACCGTCTCATCTTCTGTGCGCTTTTTCAGTTTCCAACGCCTTTGAACGCCTATACGCCTAGAGATGACTGCCTCTAGACTCTCCTTCTGTGTGCTCGCACTTGGCACCCTAAGACTTTGATCTTGCAAGAGCTGGCACACTACGCATCACTTGGATGGTATGTGAGGGGGGAGTGTATTGTGCCTAGTCGTCAACGCCTTACAGAAAAGATAGCACGCGCTGCAAAGCCCACCGTGCGCCAGTATCAATTGTTTGACACTGAAGTCCTGGGCTTTGCCTTGGTGATCTATAAATCCGGCTCCAAGGCGTTTAATCTTTCCTACCGTGTCAATGGTCGCCAGCGCCGCTATACCATTGGTATGTGGCCCGCTTGGAGCGTGGTAGCAGCCCGAGAACGTGCCAAAACCATCCGCCGCGAGATTGAGATGGAGTGCGACCCGCTGGGCAACCGAGAAGCAGAACGTGTTGTGCCGCGCATGAGCGATTTGGTTGAGCGCTACATTGACGAGCATTTACCCAAGCTTGCCGCCCGTAACCGCTCTGACCAAATTTCTATGCTGACCAAACTGGTACTGCCGCAGTGGCGCAACCGACTGGTGCGTGAGATTTCTCCAGCCGATGTCAACAAGCTCTTGCGTGAAATGGCTGCTGAGCGTCATCGTCTTGCTAAGAAGCTTTTGCGCCGATCTGTCCCCTGCCCGACACCAATCCGTGCCAATCGGCTCGGTGAGGTCCTGCGCAAAATGTTCAATCTGTCAGTGCAGTGGAAGATGCGTTCAGACAACCCTGCTCAAGGGTTTCATAAGCGCCCTGAAAACGCCCGCGAACGCTTTCTGTCCTTTGATGAGATCAACCGTCTCTCGGAAGCGCTAGAAAACAGTGAAGACAGACGCGGAGCCGATGTAATCCGCCTGTGCTTGCTAACTGGTGCACGCCTTGGAGAAGTGCGTCATGCTCGATTTGAGCACTTTAATCTTGAACTACTCACGTGGTTTAAACCGGCAACGACCACCAAACAGAAGCGCACCCATCGCCTGCCTATTTCCGCAGAAGTGGCTGATCTAGTGAGATGGCGGTTAGAACTTGTACCAGAGGACTGTCCCTGGCTGTTTCCGGGAGATGGGACTGGCAGACCCGTTCATGAAATGCGCCGTTATTGGCAGAGCATTTTGAAGCAAGCAGAAATCTCCGATGTCCGCATTCATGACTTGCGTCACACCTTTGCTTCTCTCTTGGTTTCGGGCGGCGCTTCCCTTGAAATCATTGCTCGTCTTTTAGGTCACACTCAGATGAGCACTACACAGCGCTATGCCCATCTAATGGAATCTCCTTTGCGTGAGAGCGTCAATGCCGTAGCCGAGTATGTGAAGCAAAAACCATCCCAACAGGCGCAGCAGATTGCTGCATCGCCTCCTCCCAACACGCCTACACCTTCATCTAATTCTCCTGCTCCTTCTTCAGTGCCTCCCAAATGGGGCGAATACGGCGGCGGATGGTACTCATATCAGGCGCCTCTCCGGTTGGAGACGTCTCAATAAACCAAACCTGCACTCCATTCGCCAACTCCTGCATGGTTTTGGGAACGCCTTCTGCAAAAATATGCACGCAGAGCGGTGCCCACATTCCCTCCCAATCATATTTCGGCTCACGACCACCTTTGCCTGCGCGCTGGGCAAGGCCGTACTTCTCTTCAAAGCGATAAAGATCGATGGCTGGAATCCAGAGTTCATCAGGCTGGACCCTTAAACCTTGTTCTGGCTTGGTCACATAAAGCAGCTCAGTACAGTCTTGATGAAACGGGATCACACGCTGGACCAAACAACAACGGGAGCGTTTTCCTGTCGTAGTCAGCATCTTGAACAAGTCTGCTCCAAACAGCACCACCATGCCAAAAACGCGCCGATCACCGCAGGCTATATGCGGCGTACTGGTGACAATGCGAAACCGACCAACTTCTGCCCAACCTGCAATGGTGCCTAATGGAGCTCCCCAGCGGACGCCAGCTTCAATTAAAGTGAAATACTCTTTTGATGGCAGCGGCATTGGTTTCCCTCCCCTCTCGCAACCCAGACATCATGAAGAAGAAAAGTTGAGGCGCGAGGCAAATCACCTGCGTCAAAGATCTGCTGTTTGAGTACTGCCTTGTGGCATCCAGCTTCTATTGGGCCTCATCAAAGAACACGCCGCCGCATGTAGTTCGCATTCAGCCTGCCGTTTAGGTCAGGCTATTTCCAGCAAGACTTAAGACCTTTACCGGCTAACAACAGGCCAATCTCTCAATTGTGTTGTTTCAACAAAGTTGATTTGATCAATGCGTCAACCATTTGAAATACTAGGAGGTTTGGCGGCAACCGAAACTCTAAAACTACCCATTGATATCTATAGGATATTCCAAACCCTCATGATTTAAACGAGATGAGTTTTGCGTCTCATTACAGATGTCGAGCTGCGTTACTCAGAAGTTTATTTCGCCTCAATAGGCAATGCCCAGGCGTTTGAACGCCTATGAACGCCCATCAACGCCTACGCGCCTATTGACCTTCTATGCTTAGCTCTTCTGCAAACCGTTTGAGCCCGAGCGGTTCTGCTTTGGAGGAGCACATGGAAGACAAAGTCCCTATCCCGGGACTTGAACAAACAGAACCTAAGGCCATTCTTGATGGCTGGATGACAAGGGCTGAACTTGCCAAAGAGCTTGGCGTTTGTGTTGATACGCTGGGCCGCTGGCAGACCATGCGCATTGGTCCACCATGTGTGCGCACTGGACGGCGGGTGTTTTATCGCCGAGAAGCTGTACTCGACTGGCTCAGGCAAAAGGAAATCCGCGAGAACAGGATTTCGAACCTATGAGCGTTCAAGCGATCACCTGGGCTTATGGGTGTTCTCAAGTTTCCGATCCGATCGAGAAGTTTGTGCTCATCACCATTGCCAACTTTGCAGATGAGTACGGCCTGTGCTGGCCATCGCAAGTCACGCTGCAGGAGGCGTGCTGCTGCTCGGAGCGCAAGCTGCTTAACTCATCTGGAAGCACTGCACCTCATCACCCGCTACCAGCGTCGCCGTGCCAATGGCTCTCGACGGTCCGATATTTTTGTCCTCACGGGCTTTGCAGGCCGCAAGGCCATCACAGATCCAAATGGTCACCCTGCTCTTGAAAATCTGGAGACGACCAAACCGAGAACACACAAGCGGTATGGTGTGCCGGAAGGCCCTGCCAGCAACCGGCACGTGGTGCCCCCCTTGAACCGTCATTTAGAACCATCAAAAGAACCTTTTCCCTCTTACCCCCAAAACTAGGCCTGTGAGCAACATCGGGTAGAACCTCCAGCACAGGCGGTCCTTCAATCCGAGGAGAAATCCCATGAACCCTCCAAACGCAAAAAATCCATTTCCCATGTTTGGCAGAGAGCCTGGGATGAGGCTGTTACAGCAGCTGATAGTCTCCCGGCCAGAACGACGACTAGCACCAAGAACGGCTCAAGAGATTGAGGAACTGGAGCAACTGCTCAGCACACTCACACAGGCCAACGCACCTGGTGGGTCAAAACCAGTGAGCCTGGCTGTTGGTCAGCTTCTCAACCACTATCCGCAAAAACGGCTCTCCCCAGAGGCCATCACACAACTGATTGAGGATTGGATCCAGGATCTAAGCAGCTATCCAACCGATGTGATCTTTGCCACCTGTCAGGCCTGGAGGCGCAGCAGCAAGACTATCGCGCCCACCCCCGGTCAACTGATCACTCTGGCTGAACCCATCATGGCAGCCCGCAACTTCCATATCCGTGTGCTGCACAGCGTACTGGACGCGCAAGTCACCTCAAAAGCATCTACCTAGAGGATCGTATGGCGCTCACCACCACACAGATCGTCGACCGGCTTGAGCTTGCAGCCAGCACCCTGCGGCGGCTTCCAAATCCGCCAAGATCTACACCAAGGCGGGACGGCAACACCTGGCCGCAAGTCATCCATGATGTTCATGAGGCCTATGGCTACAACAAAACCCAAATCCGGGCGGTGCCCAGCGCCAAAGACATTCAGCACATGGAAGAAGCCATTGATTGGCTACGATACATCTTTGAACCTGATGACAGGAAAATCCTTTGGATGCGGGCTGAAGGTTTCCGCTGGCGACCCATCTGCATTCAGGTCGGGCTGACCCGTTCTACCGCTCATCGCCGCGCTGTGGCGGCAGTTCTCACCATACAGCGCGCTATAAACAAGCGAAGGTGAAGTCACCGGCACTTCTACCCTCTACATTCATGACCGGCTAATGCCATGGGTTTGTGGAGGAATTCGGTTTCCTTGCATTGACACCTTGCGCCAATCATCGCATGGTCCTCTTGAGGCATCACAACCTCTTAGTAGAGCGGTCACCGCTGCCGTTATTTCGGCGGTCAATTTGTGTTTGGAGTTAGCCCTCCTTACGCAAACTCTCGCTTATGGGCGGGAGGGCGGTGAATACAATACCCCTTCGCGGGGGAATAAACCCGCCTGACTCTACCAGGTTGTGAACCTCCCGCTCACCAGTGGGTTGTCACAAGCCTTCTGCTGAGTGGTTCATTTAACACCCCAGTAGAGAGGGCTTTATGATGACTGAAACTGGTAAAAAGAGTAGTGCCCATACGTCCCTTCGCAATGAAGTGGATCAGCTTCGATTATCAACCAACCACCTCAAAAATCTAGTCTATTCCATGAGCGTGGTGATGAGCGAACGCATGGAGCATACCCAGGAATATGAAGCGTTGCTGACGCTGTTTGATACTGTGCGCAATCACATAGAAAATGCGCAAGCAAGTAGCGAGAGGATCTCCGAACTGCTTGATCCTTGCGCACTGGAAGTCTCAAAAGACTAAAAAATAAGGAATACCGAGAGGTCCTGCCTCTCATGGAATATTCTGGCTTGGGAGGCATAGTGCCTCTCAGGCCTTTTTGAGTTTGAGCTGAGTTTTAAAAGCTCATCCATAGACCGGGAAGGGGCTTCACTAGAGACCCGGAAGGGGTATTGGCCTCCATTGCCTCAGATCAGGCTTCTGGCTGAACCACCCTACCAAAAGGCAAACCCCGCACAAGGCGGGGTACAATCCATATCCTAAAATCTACCTGGCTCAAATCAGCCCGAGTTCTCGCAGTGTGGTTGCTGCATCAAGAAGCTGGTTGGTATTCACTTCCACCGTGAGCGTCATGCTGTCTGCGTTGACCCGTGCCTTGACCGCGGCTTTGTCGTCGAGGGCGCAGGCGATCGGGTCACAGGCCTCATATGGCCGATTTGCGTTAAACCCTGCCTTGGCTAAGTCGTGTGCTGCAATCCTGATTGTGCTGGTTCTCATAGAACTACCTCCACTTTAGCGGGCACCCTGCCCGCCTTCACGATCGCAACCCCGCACCGTTGGCGGGGTCAGGCTTCTTGTGGGGTGGTAGGCTTAACTTTCCAGTTCAGCTGCCAGCTTGTCTCTGGCGGCGCTGAGCATGTCCAGGTAGGCGCCGCCCTTGTGCAAGATGATCTTACCCTCCCACAGCTCTTCGGCGTTCTTGTCACCAAAGATCTCACGCATTTCCTCACTAGTGTAGCGTAGGATTTCCGTCCCCCATTGGGGGTGTTCTGTGTAGATGTAAGTCACGTGCATGGCGCTTGCTCCTCTTGATGCGTGTGCCTCCTACACATGGCCTGCCCGCGCCTATTCAGGTACCGCGCAATGCCATACCCGTCCGCACAAACAAGGGCTTATAGGTGTCATACCGTTGATCTCGTGGGTGCATGAGGGCCCGCTTAGTGTGGCGAGCGAGCGCTTTCAAACAAGAGGTGCCTTGCTTGCTGATACCGTCTATTCCCGGCTGCTATCGTCTCGCGACCGCTTTGGGCTGGGTTCAACTGCGTCCTACCGCGTACCCTAACAAATGACCCTGCACTTCTGGCGCGACAGAAACAGGCTGGTTCGGGCAGATTATCGCTATGCTCAGTGGAACTGCGGTCTCCTCCTCCAATCGCAGTCAAGCCGTGCAATATCCTCGGCACAATTCCATACCACGCATCCCCTACCCCTGCTTTTGGGTCCTTCCGGGCCGCAATCGTATGCGGTGGGGCTTTGCGCACTAGATCGCTAGTTGCAGCAGAAAATATTGGGTGCGCACTTCGCAAATCCAATGTTTTGTTATTGCTTCACCACCACGACGCGAGTGTCCCCTGCGCCGACGGATCGCTAAACACGCGACTAGTAAAGTGGCAACGCAGTTGCGGGGGTCTTGTTAGCCAACCATCTGGAAGCCTTGCATGGATCATTGTTATGATCTGCATCGCGTAATTGGGAAGTGCTTTCATGTAGAACGAAAGTGGTGTCTGCGGAATCTTCAAGGAGTGCATCTCGCACTTGAAAGCCATGACCTCGCATATTTGAAGCTCAAAACATTGGAGTGAATTGCCAAGATTATGTGACGAAACGCAAACCTTAAAATGAGGTACTGCTTGTCGCCCCCTATGGAGAAGTGCAGATCTCTATATTGGCGCAGCTGTTTATGCACCACTTTCCCTTTCATTCACTCTGAAAGAGCAAGCTAATCACCCTCTCAAGAGCCTATCTGCTCGAGACCGAGACATGCTATGCCATACTTATATCCAGCATGACTTTCTTAGCTGCCTGTTTGACGCTTTCTTCTGCTTGCGTCAGGAGTTTTATCCGGTCAAAAATCTGTGCGTCCTCATTCAGAGTTTTCCGAAGCGATTGCCCAAAGGCCATGCGAACTTCGGTACCAATATTGAACTTGCAGATCTTTGTTTCTTTTGCCAGTTTCTGCCTGACTTTTGCAGGAATCCCAGAGCCTCCGTGTAGCACGAGCGGAATGTTGGTGACGTTTTCAATGGCATGGACCAGATCGAAATCGATCATTGCTGCTTTTTCTTGTTGCAAGTGCACATTACCGACAGAGATTGCGAGCGCGTCGGCATTACTTTCCTTCGCAAACTGCGCGGCTTCTTCTGGTTTCGTACCTGAGGACACAGCACCCTCAGCGTAGCCAACAAAGCCGACTTCTCCTTCCAGAGAGACACCATGTGGCTTAGCGTTTGCAGCGATGGACTGCATCAGGCGGATGTTTTCCTCAAGAGGAAGCTTGGAGCCATCAAACATGACGGAAGTAAAGCCAAGGTCTATTGCTTTCAGGCAATCCTCTACTTCGTAGCCGTGGTCAAGATGAGCAACCACTGGAACAGAGGCTGTCTCAGCTAGAACTCTAAACATTGGCGCCAGAACTTCCAATGGAGTATGGGCGCGACATCCAGGACCTGCCTGCAGAATGACCGGGCAGCCGATCTCTTCGGCAGCCTCCACAAATGCACGTGCATCTTCCCAACCTAAGACAACAAAGCCAGCAACTGCTGTCCCATTGTTCATGGCTGGGGCTAAAACGTCTTTAAGGTTTGCAATAGGCATTACTGTATCACTACTTAAACTTGGCGATCATGTCTTTGATGCCTGGGATCGTTTCGACCTGATATGCGTGCGTTGGCTGGAAATGCTGCACCAGTGAACGTTGACTGAGGCCGCCGAGAATTGTGAAGTAATACATTTCATAGCCCGGTGCGGCGACACAAGGATGGTAGCCCTTATCGATAACAAGAGTTGATCCATCTACGATGTGATAGGCTTCCCCGACTTTCCCATCTTCTTTCTGAAGCAGCTGCATTCCAAAGCCGTGTCCGGGCCGGAAGCGGAAGTTGTAAGTTTCGTCATGCCGTGTCTCATAAGGCAAGTTGTCAGTGTCATGCTTATGAGGAGGAAATCCTGACCAGCCGCCCTGCCCTACAGTAAACAGTTCGGAAACCAAGAGACGGCCAACTTTATCGTGATATTTAGTTCCAAGTATATGCTTGATTTTACGATGTGTTTTCGTGTCATCTGAGCCGTACTGAACAACATCCAGGTCAGATGATGTCACCGCAAATGGTGTCAGAACACCGTCATATCGCGCTCCAGCGATGAACACTTCGGCGGCATCACTGACGCAAACAATTGTTGTTTTCGCTCCGGTCGGGATATAGACCCCTTCAGGCTCGCCATCCCAAACATCTACGCCGCGACCGCCTATTCCATTCCAGTTCAACCCTTCGCATTCAACGTTTACCGAGCCAGTTGCAGGTACGATGCAAGTTTCATAACCGGGAACCTGATAGTGGAATGCTTCCCCTTGCTTCAGCTTTACGATGTTGAAGTAGTTTAACGGAACGCGGGCATCATCAACGTCTACGATGGGCTTATTCTGATTATTATATGGAGGGATATGCATGCTTAGTCCTTCGTCAAACTCAATGTTTCTTCTACGGAAATGCTGTGTTGTTTCAAAAACCTCACCAGCTCTTTTTCATCGGGCATTGCTGTTGCACAGCCAACCTTGGACACCACAATTGCTGCGCAGGCAGACCCGCGAAAAACGCTTTGCTGCAAGGTCTTTCCATTTGAAAGTGAGGATAGAAAACCACCTAGAAATGCATCTCCTGCACCCGTCGGCTTCACTGCAGAAACAGTGAATATGCCGGTCTGAAATGACTCATTTTCAGTGTAGGTGGTTGAGCCTTTCGAGCCCATTTTGTAAATGCAGATACAGTCAGATCTGTTTGCAAGTTCGTGGGCAAACTTCGGGCCATTAGCCATGTTCCCAGCCATGAAACCAAACTCCTCGTCATTCCCTACAATGACATCACAGAGTGAGCTCATGCGTTTATATGTCTCTGTGGCTTCCTGTGCGGATGCCCAACTGTAGGGGCGGTAATCGATATCAAAAATCGAAACCAATCCCTCAGCTTTTGCTTTCTCCAAGGCGTAAAAAGTCGCTGTGCGAGATGGCTCGGAGGCCAGCAAAGTTCCTGTGGTCACGATTGCATCAAACTGAGAGAAATCAACAGCGTCTACATCGGCTTCGCTCATCATAAAATCTGCTGCACCATTTCGGTAAATGGTCGTCTGATGATCGAGCAAACGTGCTTCCGAGAGCGCAAGGCTGTTTCTGTATTCTCCGCCAATTGGGGTGACGTACTTGTGAACTATTCCGTACCGCTCCAATTGATTGACGCAGTAACGTCCGATTGCATCGTCAGAAACACGGGTCAGCAACGAAACGTGGCATTCTTGCCGGCGCAGGGCGACTGCAATGTTTGCAGCAGATCCGCCCAGATGCACAGACATGGTTTGCGCATCTTCAATTGATGTGCCTGCAGGTTCTGGCGTGAGGTCCATGCCTGCACGCCCGACAACCAGATATCTTTTCCCCTGTAGCTGTTGCAAAAGTCTGTTCATTACACACCCACACGCTGGTTTATGCGACCAACTTCCCATTCTTCACGTGCGGTGCGTACATTCTGACTGTTAGAAACTTCGGGCAGTCCAACTTCCCACCATGCATGACCTTCCTGTGTCCATCCTTCATAAGGATCGACCTGAATAGAAATGATCGTGGTTCGGTCTGCTGCCTTTGCCCGTTTGAACGCTTCACGCAGCTCTGCAATCGTCTCTACGGTTTCTGCCAGTGCGCCTTGAGCTCTTGCGTGCGCAGTAAAATCCACTGCAACAGGGTTTGTAATTGTTGGTGAATCTTTGATCAGATTGTTGAAAGAGGTGTTGCCGGTGTTGTTCTGAAGTTTGTTGATCACGGCGAAGCCACCATTGTCGCAAACCATGACAATGAGCTTCTTTTCGGTCAGGACGGAGGAATAGATATCCGAGTTCATGAGCAGGTAGGAACCGTCACCTGTAAACACGATGGTATCCTGATCGGGCTCTTTCTCGGATTGAGCAATACGTGCCCCCCAACCGCCGGCAATCTCATAGCCCATGCATGAGAAGCCGAATTCGACATCAACCGAGCCGATGGCTTTGGTTTGCCAGTTAGCGGTAACTTCGGCAGGCAGGCCGCCTGCAGCTGCAACAACCCTGTCATTGTTGTCACACAGGTCGTTTACGGCACCGATAACCTGCGCATAGCTGTTAGGTCCATTTGCGGGGTCAACATTGTGCTTCACATAGGAGAGCCACTCTGCCTTTTCCTGTTGCGCAAATGCGGTCCACGTCTCTGGAGCCTTGTATAGCTTTAAGGATGCAATAAACGCAGACAAACCTAATTTTGCATCACCCACGACAGGGAGCGATCGATGCTTGCTTGCATCATGACGAGCAGCATTAAGGGAAACAAACCGAGCATCTTTTCTGAAAGCGGTCCATGACCCGGTGGTAAAGTCCTGCAAACGTGTTCCAACAGCAATAACCACGTCAGCATCAGCAGCAATTGCATTTGCTGAGTTTGAGCCTGTTACGCCGACTGGTCCGCAATTCAGCTCGTGATCTGACAGCAGGTTTGCACGGCCCGCTATTGTTTCTATAACCGGAATTTGTGTCTGTTCAGCAAACGCAAGCAATTCTTGCGCGGCACCAGAATATTGCACGCCACCGCCTGCTATGATCACAGGCTTTTTTGCGGCTTGAATGAGTGCAATAGCGTCATCAAGCTCCAACTCATCAGGTGTCTGCCGACGGATGCGGTGAACTTTTTTCTCGAAGAAAGCAACAGGGTAGTCATAGGCCCAACCTTGGACATCCTGTGGCAGTCCCAGGAACGCTGGACCGCAATCAGCCGGGTCAAGCATGGTCGCTATCGCAGCAGGCAACGACTGAATGATCTGTGCTGGATGTGTAATACGGTCCCAGTAACGGGAGACTGCGCGGAAAGCATCATTCACTGATGCAGTCGGATTACCATAATGCTCCACCTGTTGCAGCACCGGGTCCGGCAATCTTGAGATGAACGCATCACCACATAACAGTAGCATTGGAAGCCTGTTCGTGTGTGCTAACGCAGCTGATGTGGCAAGGTTTGTTGTGCCTGGTCCTGCTGAAGCCGTGCAGAACATGAATCTCTTACGTAAATGATATTTGGCATAGGCTGCAGCGGCAAAGCCCATGCCTTGTTCATTCTGACCTCGATAAAGCGGAAGTGTATCGCGATGCTCATATAGTGCCTCGCCCAAGCATGACACATTGCCGTGACCAAAAATTCCGAACCCACCTCCGCAGAGCAGCACTTCGTCACCGTCAATACTTATGTACTGGTTTGCAAGATACCGGATGATCGCCTGCGCCATAGTCAAACGGATTGTGCCAGTGGTGATTTCACTTTTTGTGGTCATGGTGTCCCTATTTCCTTCCGCCTGCAATTGTCGCCTTGTTCCGCCACAATTCGCGGTCCCATCAACTCGTCTATTGACGCCGTGGTAATTTTGAAGGATACCTATTTTGCAACCGGTTGCAACAAATCTTTTCTGGGAGATGTATTTTGACCCAACTGGAACTGCACTGATGAGAGGTAACTACAGGTGAGAGATCTATGAGATTGCGCTGAACTATCCGCATCTTTCTCGCGATCAGATCTTAGGATTGCTCGGAGGGGTTACACCTACCTGTTCGCAGTAAGAGGGGCAAAAATAGCGTTTATATCGAGTGTAGAATGATTTTTTTGCCCGTTCATATGTGAACACGTCGTTTGCGTGACTTCATGTTCTCCAGAGGTTCGGGCTTAAAGAAAGGCTGCAGGTTTTCAGATGAGAGGGCCTTACGTTCGATATAGTTTCAGTCTGGTCAATGCTGTGGCAAATCATATTGAAACCGCTTTCAATTTTCCATACCCCTCCTCCGGCCTGAACATAAGTCCGCCACAGCAGCATGATGGCACCAGTAGATTAGCAACATCGCTCTAAGTACAACAAAGGGATGAAACGTGGGAATTAGAATTGGTAATGCGCCCTGCTCATGGGGGGTAGAGTTCGCAGATGATGCACGTAACCCGAGCTGGGAAAGCGTTCTCGATCAATGTGCCGCCGCGGGCTACAAGGGCATCGAACTTGGGCCGATTGGTTATATGCCAGAGGACCCGGCAGTGCTGAAGGATGCGCTTGTGAAGCGGGATCTGGAACTGGTTGGGGGTGTCGTTTTCCGGCCGTTTCATGATCCGAAAGCATGGGAGGATGTTTGGGATGGCGCGAAGCGGACCTGCGAAGCCCTGAAGGCTCATGATGCCGAGCATTTGGTGCTGATTGACTCAATTTCACCACGGAGGGCACCAACTGCCGGACGTGCGAGTGAAGCCGAGCAAATGGATCTGCAGGAGTGGACTGCATTCAAAGAGCGTATCATGACAGTTGCGCGTATGGGGGCCGAAGAATACGGCCTTACAGTCGGCATCCACGCGCATGCCGCAGGCTTTATGGACTTCGAGAGTGAGTTAGAGCGCCTCCTGGCTGAAACCGATCCCGAGTTACTAAAAATCTGTTTAGATACTGGCCACTCTACATATGCTGGCTTTGATCCGGTTGCATTCATGGACCGCCATATGGACCGCATTTCTTACATGCACTTCAAAGATACATCGGCATCGGTAAAGGCAGAGGTTACAACCAACAGGATTGGTTTTTACGACGCATGCGCTCAAGGGATTTTCTGTAACCTTGGTGAGGGAGAAGTGAATTTCCCAGCAGTGCTTGAAAAACTGCGCCAGGCAGGCTTTGAAGGCTGGTGTACGGTTGAGCAAGACTGCGACCCACAAGGTGACACATCTCCGATTGATGATGCTAAACACAATCGTAACTACCTGGAATCCATTGGCTTTCACTGAGGAAACATCATGACTAAATTAAACTGGGGTCTGATTGGAGGCGGCGAAGGAAGCCAGATTGGTCCTGCGCACCGTCTAGGTGCATCCGTTGACGGATTGTTTCAGCTGGCTGCAGGCGCTCTGGATGCAGATGCCGAAAAAGGGCGTGTATACGCGCGGTCACTGGGTATCGCAGAAGACCGGGCTTACGGTGATTGGCAGGAAATGTTAGCTGCTGAGAAAACGCGCAGTGACAAAGTTGACCTTGTGACTATTGCAACACCAAACGCAACGCACTTTGAGATCACCAAGTCCTTCCTCGAGGGTGGTTTTCATGTGCTGTGCGAAAAGCCCATGACCATGACTGTCGAAGAGGGCGAAGAGATCGTAAAGATCAGTCGCCGGACTGGCAAAAAGTGTGCAGTAAACTTTGGCTATTCAGGATTTTCTTTGGTTCGCCAGATGAGAGAAATGATTGCCGCAGGTGAACTGGGTGAAGTTCGCCTTATAAAAGCAGAGTTCGCGCATGGTTTCCACGCCGACGCAGCTGATGCCGATAATCCACGCGTTCGCTGGCGCTACGACCCTGCTGCTGCTGGCGTTTCTGCTGTGCTAGCTGATGCTGGCATCCATGCACTACATATGGCCTGCTTTGTAACCGGACAGGAAGTATCGACTGTCTCAGCTGACTTTGCATCGACTATTGCCAGCCGCGAACTGGAAGATGACGCAATGATCAACTTCCGAATGGATGGTGGTGCAGTTGGGCGGCTCTGGACATCAGCAGTTGCCGTGGGGCGTATGCATGGCCTGAGCTTGCAAGTGTTTGGTGAAAAAGGTGGGTTGGCCTGGCAACAGGAACACCCCAACCAGTTGTACTACACACCATTGAATGGTCGTACCCAGATCATCGAGCGCGGCGCTGGTGACCTGTATGATGCAGCCCAAAACGCATCGCGCGTAACAATTGGCCACTCCGAAGGCATGCCCCTGGCCTTCGCCAACATCTATTGCGACCTAGCAGAGATGATCAACGCGGACAAAGCCAGCGGATCTTCTGAGAGATCAACTTTCCTATTCCCAAGCTGTGAAGATGGTTTGCGGTCTATGGCAAGTGTCTATGCTGCAGTAAAGTCAGCGCATGCAGCTGGTGCATGGCAAGACGCCGTTCCAGCCCTACTGAAGTAACACTTTTAAAAAGGGGCCGTATACTTACTGGCCCCTTTTTTTGTAAGCGCCCCTGGTATTTGCCAGCAACTAAGCGGCCTTTTGTAAAAGTGTTCCACGTTCAACCACACGGCATGGAAACATACGTGTTTCAGGAATCCGATCTGGATCTTCCAGGCAGTCAACAAGCAGCTCAACAGAGGATGAAATGATTTGCTGAACAGGCTGATGAATGGTTGTCAGATTGATATTTGCCCAACCTGCCATTTCCATGTTGTTGAAGCCAATAAAGCCTATTTCTTCCGGTACTTTTAGACCAGCGGTCTGCGCGGCACTCAATGCTCCGATAGTAAGCACGTCATCACCACAAAAATAAGCGTTAGCGCGGTCTTTCAGCAAGATGCTCTGCATCGCTTTCCTACCTGCATCATAAGAGTAATCCTCCGCAAAATCGACGGATAATTTTACACTAGGATGCTCAGCGAGAACTCGTTGAAAACCGAAGAGGCGATCCTGCGTAGATGACGCATTTTCCGGCCCACCCAAAAATCCGATGTGCTCATACCCTTTAGAGAGCAAGAGCTCCGCAGCCAACTCACCGGCGTAACGGTTATCAATGCCTACGGTGTGCACAGTCGGCGTCGCGCTGCATCTCCCAAAGGAATGCACAACCGGAATTTTTGCATGCCGGAATGATTCAGCAAAATCAGGAGGCAGAGTGGAAGACGCTACAATTACTCCATCAACGCTGTATTGCAGAAGCATATCGAGTGATTTAGCCGGATCAACCTCACCTGAAAGGTTTACGAGAAGAGGCCTGAGCCCTTTTGCCTGCAATGACTGCGTAAACAGATCAAAGACTTGCAGAAAAACTGGGTTATGGAAATTGTTGGAAACCAGACCAATGAGCTTTGTCCGCCGCGTTGTTAAGCTGGAAGCTAAGACATTGGGTCGGTAGCCCAGCTCTTGTGCTGCTTTCTCGACTTTTCGGCGAGTTTTTGCAGAAACGCTTGCGCCTTCCGTAAAGGAGCGCGACACCGCTGAAGCAGAGACTCCGGCACGCAATGCAACATCTTTTAGCGTAACAGCCATCCTCTGCCTTTTCGTTTTTGCGCATCTGGAAGTTATAAATTAATCCGTTCATCAATGATGGCCCAAGTGAAAAAACACAATTAAATTTTGGTGTTATTACTTGGTTATCCCTTCGAAACTGGGAGCAGACCTCCCAGCTTCGAAGTTTTACATATCATCAGGCTGCAGCTCGCTTTTGGCGATAAGTATCTGCTACTACGGCCGCAACAATCAGAACACCTTTCACGATATTGATGTAATAAACATCGATACCTAAGAAGGTAAATCCTGACGTCAATGTACCCAAAATAAGCACACCAATGATGGTGCCCATAATACGGCCACGACCTCCGAAGAGAGAGGTTCCGCCAATCACAACTGCTGAGATTGCATCCAGTTCCAACATCAGGCCAGTGCCAGATTGAGCAGTCATTGCGCGCGAGGTTTGAACGATTGAAGCGATCCCGTAGAGTGCGCCAGCCATGGTGTACACAAGAATTTTGTGCCTTTTGACGGCAATACCTGCAACACGGGCTGCATCTTCATTTGAGCCAATTGCATAGGTGCGGCGCCCATAAACCGTATATTTCAAAAGTACATGGAAGACCCCAGCAACAATCAAGAAAGTTATAACGGGCCAGGCTCCGGAACCGAAGATGGCGAAGTCCTCAGTCAGGAAGCTCACCTGTTTGCCACTTGTATACCAACGCGCCAAACCACGCGCTGCGACAAGCATCCCAAGGGTCGCGATAAACGGAGGAATTGCGGTAATGGCAATTACGCTCCCGTTGACAAAACCAAGCAGCGCTCCGACTGCAATACCTGCGAGTACCGGAAAGATGATCGGCAGATCTGTAAGCCCTGGATAAACAGCTCGGGCATACTCTGAGCTTTGTGCCAGAGAGGCCGCTACGATGCCGGCGAAACCAAGAATGGAACCACCGGAAAGATCGATGCCTGCCATGATGATAATCTGACCAACGCCAATAGCAAGAATGCCAATGATTGCCATCTGCAGGATCATGATGAACAGACGTTGACCGTTGAAGATGAAAGTCTGCTCAACGACAAACCAGCCCAAAACTTCAAAAATTGCGGCGATTCCGACGAGTACCAGAAGAATACCCGTGTCCTTTGGAAGACGCTGAAGGAGAGACTTTTGCGTTTCGGCTGAGCCTAATGTTGATGATGAATTAATCAAGATGGCCTCCGAACTATGCCTTACGAGCCTGCCGACGCTGGTCAGCGATAACGGCAGCAACGATGATCATGCCCTTGGCGATTTCCTGATAATAAAAATCGATCCGCAGGAAGGTGAAACCTGATGTGATAACGCCGAGAATGAAGACGCCGATAACGGTCCCCGAAATCTTCCCTTTGCCGCCGAACAATGACGTTCCGCCAATGACGGCTGCGGAGATTGCATCCAGCTCGTACATGAAGCCCATGCCAGGCTGGCCCATTGTCGCCCGCGCACTCATAACTATGCCAGCAAGACCGGCAAGGCCACCCGCAATCGAATATACAAGAACCTTATGGCGGTTTACTTTGATGCCGACTATTCGGGCCGCCTCTTCGTTGGATCCGATCGCATAAGTCCGGCGCCCATAAACCGTGTGCTTCAAAAGAATATGAAAGAGCACAGCAACACCGAGGAAAATCAGGACCGGATTAATGCCTTGCCCAATCGCCGTATATTGCTCGGTCAAACCAAAGATTGGCTGGCCTTCTGCATACAGCACAGCAAGCCCACGAGCTGCAACAAGCATCCCCAGTGTAGGAATAAACGGGGGAACACCGGTATAGGCGGTGATGGCTCCGTTGATACTTCCTGCCAGTAGCCCAACCCCGATACCTGCCAGCAGAGGAACAATAACAGGCAGATCTACAATGCCTGGATAGAAGATGGAAAAGCCGCCAGACGCCTGCGCAAAGCTCGCTGCCACCATGGCAGAGAGTGCTGCTACGGACCCGCCCGACAAGTCGATACCAGAGGTAATGATGACTTGCGTTACACCAACAGCAATGATGCCGATGATAGATACCTGAAGAACAATGATAACGAGCCGCTTAGAGTTTGCCAAAAAGCTTTGCCCAACGAAAATCCAGCCCAGGATCTCAAAAAGCGCGGCAATTCCGATCAAAACCATCAAAATGCTCGCCTCCTGAGGAAGCTTTCGGATTGCAGTAGTGTTCATCTACGTGCTCCCAATTATATGTAGCTGGCGTTTTCATGCACGCCAGTTTTCACACCTGTAATAAGGGAGACAATTTCGTTGCCATCCGTCTTGTCTGCATCCACAACACCAACAATCTCACCGCGTCGGAACACAAAAATCCGATCTACAAGATTAAACACCTGACGTAAGTTGTGGCTGATCAGGATCAGCGGAACACCTTGTTTTTTCAGGCGGCGAATGATGTTTTCGACCTGCGTGGTTTCCTGAACCCCAAGTGCTGCGGTTGGCTCATCCATGATAATGAGTTTTGAGGCAAAGGCTGCAGAACGTGAGATTGCAACGCACTGGCGCTGACCACCGGACATTTTACCAATTGCGTTGCGCAAGTTGGGAATCTTAACAGCGGTCTTCTCAAGGCCTTCTTTGGCTTTCGCCAGCATTTTCTTCTCATTCAGAAAACTGAAGGGCCCGAGATTGAAATAGACTTCTTCACGTCCAAGGAAGATGTTGGCTGGAACATCCAGGTCATTGGCGAGTGCCAGATTCTGAAATACAGCCTCAATACCCGCTTCCCGAGCATCGAGAGGACTTTTGAAGCTGACCTCTTTTCCGTCGAAGAACATCTGACCAGAAGAGGGTTGCTCGACGCCAGTGATCTGGCGAACAAAGGTGGACTTCCCTGCCCCGTTATCGCCAACGATTGCGATGTGTTCGCCTTCACGGAGCTCAAAGTCTGCACCTTTCAGAGCTTGCACTCCACCATAGCTTTTGCAAAGACCTTGCGTTCGCAGGACGATCTTTCTCGCATCATTCATTGTTCTTTTCCTCATCAGGGCTGAGATAAAATCGGCCAAACCGACATCACGGCCAATAGAATATGAGTTGCAAAGCGAGCAGCGCTCCGCGCAGATACACGGAGCGCCCTTACTGAAAGCCTGTTATTGGCTCATGTAGGATTTGAGATTGTCCTGAGTGACCAGCTCGAACGGAATATTGATCCAGTTTGGCAGAGCTTCGCCGTTCATGGCTTTCACAGCAGCATCAACAGAGCCAGTTGCCTGCCCCTTCGCATTCTGGAAAACGGTGACATCCAGCTCGTTCTTGCCCAAAGAAGCAAGAGCGTCATCTGTTGCATCAACACCAGCAACCAGAACATCATCCATATTCACGCCAGCAGCTTTGAGAGCCTGCACCGCGCCAAGAGCCATCTCGTCGTTGTTGGCAAATACGATATCGAATTCGAGACCAGAGCTGAGCCAGTTCGAAACAACATTGTTTGCTTCTGTGCGCTGCCATTTGGCTTCTTGTTCCGCAACAAGCTCGATGCCGTTGCACATGGAAAGCTTCAGGACTTCGCGTACGTCTTCAGAGCGGGTAACGGCAGCTTCGTTTGAAAGAATCCCCATCAACATGACCGCCTTACCAGTGCCAGCTGCCTGCTTGCACACTTCAAAAGCTTCCAACGTGCCGGACCAGGTTTCATCAGACCCCACGAAGGCAGCCTTTTCACCCAGCGCATCCAGATCTGCAGGGCGACGGTTCACATAGATCAACGGAATACCCGCTGCTTCTGCCATTTTGGTAATTTGAGGGGTCGCTGCTGCACTTACCGGAGCTACGATAATTGCAGCAACGTCAGAGGCAATAAAGTTCTGAATTTGGCTCAACTGCATGCCGACATCTTCTCGGGCATCTTCGATCTGAATTGAATGCCCAAGTTCTTCTGCGCGATCTTTGGCCGCCTCTCGCAGAGCTGTCTGGAAATTATCATCAAAATTTGGACTTGAAAAACCGATAGTGTCGGCGCTTACGGCTGTTGCCATCATCGTGAACGCAGCGACTGCTGCCAGTAAACCAGTTTGTTTCATAGTTTCCTCCCATTTGCGTTAGCAACCGATTGCAAGATTTAATGAAGCGAATTTGGGAGCTATTTCAACACTAAAACCCAAACAAACACTAATATCACTAAATCTTTTCTGTCGATCACTACGGGATTAAACTAACCCAACAATTACCAATATTGCAACCGCTTGCATTAAATTTACTGTTTTGATGATATGAGGTAGCCGTTCGCGGCTTCAAATAAAGAGATCAACATCAGCTCGGAAGACAGCAAAACAGCCACGATGCGTACATCAAGCAGGCAACACCGTAATTGAATGGCAAGAAAGGACGCTCACACCGATTGGTTGAACGTGCACGTGCGAGAAGACGGCCTGTTTGTTTTTGACCGCCCCAGTTACACTGCATTTGAACCCTCACCATGACATAAGTTTGTGGTGAGGGGTGTTCTGATGATCGCAATCTCAAAGGGTGCCTTGTCGACGCCCAGTTAATCATTGGACAGCCAGATGGGGAGCGAGGCAGTCGGCAATGCGACTAAAACCACCATTCGCCCCCCCCCTAAAAAAAGCCCTGCCGAACCTTAGATAGCGCTGACTATTATGAAATTGACCTTTAAGGCAGACGGCGAGCACTTTGCTTTTGCAGCTCCTTCGTGAAAACGTCCACGGTCATCCCTTCATTCAACGCGCGTTTCAATAGCATTTGCTGAGTTTCAGGAGCTAACCCGCCGACTGGTGGGTCCAAATCCAGATTGGTTGGGAACGAGTACCCTTCTCCGCAGGATGCTATTGCCGCGTCAAGATGATTGCCTGATAGCACCCCTTGCTCAGTCAGATGCTTCAAGGCCGGAAAAACCTTAGAACACATAGCACTACGATCAACACTTTCCATTGCGCGGCCAAACGCAGATGAGACCTGAAGCAAGTTCACCATACGGTGAATATCTGTCGTCGTGTTCGCACCAGCTGCATGGAATAATGCAGGATTGAAGAAAACCGCATCTCCCTTTTCGAGGGGCAGCTGCACATAGTTAGCCTCGAAATACTCCCGGAAATCGTCTCGCCTCCACGCCACATAACCTGGCAAGTATTTTTGTGAAAACGGCAGCAACTTTGTTGGTCCGCTTTCAAGGGGCATATCACAGTGAGCAATCGCGCCCTGCAAGGTCATGTAGGGTGACAGGTGATGGACATGAGCCGGATAATCCTCACAAACCTCAGCTGTTTGAAAGCCCAGATGATAATCTCTGTGTGCTTGCTGTGCTGCCCCTCCCGGATGGACCAGATTGACCTGTGTCGTCATCTGATAATTCGGCCCCAACCAGCTCTCACAGACCGCGTCAATGAGCGGATTGGCAAAGTAACGAGCAAATACAGATGGATCTGCCAAGCATAGCTTCTGCAGGCTGTTCCAGATACGATCGTTCGCACCAGCTGCTGCAAAATGATCACCGCCACTACCGGAAGATCTCTCAGCAGAAATAATGCTCTCAAATATCTGCGTAGCTTCGTCTATCGCTGCGATATTTTCTGCTGCTCCCTTAATCACCAGAACACCAGCTGTATTTTGCAAAACACTAGCCCACTCTGACAACAAGCTTCTGCGCTTGGATGTGTCTTCAAGCATATTTCGCAGGTTCGCTGCGCTGTAAATAGGGATATTGCTTTGCACATGGGTGGCGTTGGGAACTGTCTCAGCGGACAGCTCCTGTTCCACGAGTGCCTTGAACTCGTTTAAGTCACAGGCCGATTGCCTGTAAAATCCATCAATTTGTTTGCTACTGACCATCTTAGTCCCTCTCCTTGATGTATCAGGCCTTAAATAAGCAAAATGTTGAATTGCCAGCCATATGCATTTCCATCAAGAATCCATCAATGACACATCGTTTCCCTGTTAAAGAAATCGCTCTTCAAGCTGGATTAAGTACAGCAACGGTTGACCGCGTACTTCACAGCCGCACAAACGTAAGTCTGCAGTCTGTCCGCAGAGTACAAAACGCGATTGCAGATTTGCACTTGCAGGAAAAGCAATTGTCTGCACGCGGCAAGAAGCTCTTTATCGACTTTGTTGTCGAAGCTCCGGACCGCTTCTCCTCTGAAATACGGCGCGCTGTTGAAAGTGAAATTGGCAGATCAAACCCTGTCGTCATCCGGCCGCGTTTCATCATGCAAGAGCATATGCAAGAGGCTGAGGCCGTCAGTTACCTCAAACGCATTATGACTCACGGTAGTAATGGGGTTTGCCTGAAGCTGCGTGACACGCCAAAGCTCAGAGACATGATCAAAGCGCTCTCAGAAAGGAATATTCCTGTCCTCACGATGTTCACCGATATTCCGATCTCAGAACGACTGACATACATTGGAATTGACAATGCAAAGGCGGGAAAAACTGCAGCTTACCTGATCTCAAAGATGCTGCATTCTGCTGGCGGAACCATATTGATGAGCCGCAGCCACGAGCATTTTAAAGGTGAAGAAACACGCGCAATCAGCTTTCGATCATGGCTCACACGTAATCGTCCAGACCTGAAATTTGTTGAAACCATAGGAGGCTCTGGAGTTGATCATAAAATTGAAAAAGACCTGGCCTCTATTCTTGAGAAAGAGCAGAACATATGTGCTGTGTATTCCATGGGCGGAGGAAACAGGGCAATTATTCAAATGCTTGAGCAGTATAAGATGTATCCGGACAGCTACATTGCACATGACCTTAATCAGGAAAACAAAGCATTGCTCAACGCGGGCAGAATTTCATTTGTACTCCATGACGAGATCACTCAGGATATCTTGGCTGCCTTTTTTCACATTAGCCGTGCCAACAACATAACCCTAGCGGAGCCTCCAACTCCCAATGGTTCTGATGTTCACATAATTGCACCTGAGCTTAAATGAACCGCCCCCTCACCCACGCATTTATCCAGAAGGCTTCGATGGGAACAATTACGAAGGCCTCGCTCTCTTCAAACATTCCTCTACTTGTTCTCCAAAGTAGCTTTGTCATTCAAATCGATAATCGTGCTTACGATAGCAGTCATGAGCTATCAGCAACACTCCATGATCTGTTGTCAGGTTTTGTATCATGCTCACGATCTGAGTAGCATTCGCCTCATCCAGCGCAGAGGTCGCTTCATCGAAGATTAGAATATCAGGACTGCTCAAATGAGCCTGTTCAAGAAGCCGCTTTCGCTTTTGCAAAGGCTGGACTGCTAGATCAGGGAAATTGCTTCTTTAGAGCATTTTGCGGAGCCCCAAAGAGCAGCATTCGAGAGTTTGCTTATGATCTGTTCTCGTGACATCAAGCCCATTTCGACAATGACATCGACAAATCGTTTTCCGTTTACATCAGCTTCCTTCACAATCTTGGAGACCTCAGCATATCCAAGTATGGGTACGAATACGGTAGCAAGAGCAGATGAGTTGAGGAGATTTTGAAGCGCCTTATCTTCCAATGCTTCTATTCCATTCACGCATTTTTTCGCAAACAGATCCGCACCATGAGTAAGCAAATCTATGCTGTCAAACAATCGAGACGCGATAATCGGTTCGAAGTGGTTGATCTCGAGTTGTCCATTGAGAGCGGCAAGTGAAATCGCCGTGTCATTACCAATCACAGCAAATGCCAGCTGTTGAACCATCATAGGCATCACCGGGTTCACTTTACCTGGCATGATCGATGAGCCTGGCTGAATCGCGGGTAGCTTGATTTCACCGATGCCGGATTGTTTGTCGGAAGACATCATAATTAAATCGAGGCTGATCTTGCCCAAAATCTCAGCAGTAACTCGCAGTTCAGCAGAAAGTCTTGAAAACCCATCTGAGTTCTGCATCGCATCAAACAGGTTGTCAGATTGCTGTACAGGATGTGGCAATTCTTGACCTAAATACCGATAAACAGCTTCCTGATAACCTGCACGAGCACCGAGCTCTGTTCCGATTGCAGTTGCTCCCAACGGCAGAACTTGCAGGGCTTCAGTAGTATCCATGATTTTGTCACGGGCTCGAAGAATAGCAGCTGAGTATCCGCTGAACTCCTGTCCCATGGTCATTGGTTGCGCACCTTGCATACATGTACGGCCAATTTTGAGTACTTCGGCAAGCTCATCTGCTTTTAGCTGAAATGCCTCTCCCAGCCTTGTCAGAGCCTTAGTAAGCGCTGGAACTTTCTGCAGCACAGCCAGCTTGACAGCAGTAGGAACCACGTCATTGGTTGATTGTCCCATGTTTACATGGTCGTTAGGCTTCAAGTATTCGTAAGCTCCAGCCTCATATCCCATAATCTGCAAGGCACGATTAGCGATGACTTCGTTGGCATTCATGTTGATAGACGTACCACCGGAACCTTCCAACATGTTGATGATGAACTGGTCATGATGCTTGCCACCCATAATCTCATCACACGCCGCGGAGATCGCATTAGTCTGCTTGACGGTTAGACCTCCCAATACACCATTAGCTTGGGCAGCTGACTTCTTGATGATCGCAAGAGCCCGGACCAGAGCTTGGTCGTCACCGATCGTTGCAGAAGAGATCAAAAAGTTTTCTGCACCGCGAAGCGTGTTGATGCCGAACAATACATCATCAGGTAGTTCGCGAGACCCGATGCTATCA
This sequence comes from Pseudovibrio sp. Ad46, assembly GCF_001623065.1. Lineage (NCBI taxonomy): Bacteria > Pseudomonadati > Pseudomonadota > Alphaproteobacteria > Hyphomicrobiales > Stappiaceae > Pseudovibrio > Pseudovibrio sp. Ad46. Next base: position 32,764 of record NZ_LMCG01000078.1, read on the forward strand.
GTTTCAATTCTTGGCATCCGTCATGCCTCCGTAAATGTCAGGTTAGAATGATCTTTCCGTGCTCCAGGCAACGTCAGAACGCGGTTATGGAAGGCGATATAGATGCCGGGCTGTAAGAGCCGCGCGCACACCAATGCCTCAATCATGTTCTGAGAAGCATCAGACCCTTCAATGACATAGGGAACCATCGCACCTGTAAAAATCACCGGCACACGAGGTGCTTTGACCGCACAACATAATGCCTCACCACTCAGCGCCATGCTGTCTGTACCATGCGTGATAATCACCGCATCATGAGTTGCAGCAGCACTTGTAACTGAACGGGTAATTTGAGCACGTTCTTCATCACCAATTTCAAGAGAGTCCAGATGCATCAAGTCAACGAACGTGAACTCCAGATCTGGCAAGCTTAAGGAAGTAATGATCTCTTTGACTTGGAGCTCAAAATTATAAAGTCGTGCTGAGTTAGGATCATAGCTTTTCGCTATCGTCCCCCCCGTCATAACAACAGCAACTTTCAGCAGACCATTCTTATAGCTCGTCGTTGAATTAGAGGCATCAATCATGAGTAGCTCTCTTGTTCTTGGGTCGTATCACCAACACAGAGCAATTTGCATGACGAACAATCTTTGCTGCATTTGGACCCAGCAAGTAATCTCCGAAATCAGGAATGTGAGACATCAGGATAATGAGATCTGCTGATAACTCATCAGCGGTTTGCAGGACCTCCGAATAGATGTTGCCAGATCGAGCAAACCGATTGATGATTCCGATCTCCTCTGTTTCGGTTATCTCGCCAAGCCGGGACTGCGCGACCTCGAGGGCTTTTTCCTTCAGCTCGCCAGGCACAAACGATGCAAAAGGTGCAGCCTGAGCGGCCTGCGCAATCACTGTGCCCAGATCAGGAACAACTGTCATGCAGGTCAACTCAACTGAGTTGCCTTTTGCATGAAGCCTTAGCTCTGGCAAAATCTCGGTCCATGAGCGTTTTTCTTCCACATCAATGGGAATGAGAATTCGAAGTGTCATTTACCTGCCTCCTACCTGATGCCTGTTACGGCCATCGGCAGCCACATGGATAGTATTGGGACAAAGGTGGTGAGCAGAACCACTGGCATATATGCGAGGAAAACAAACACCAGAGTAGGTTTTAGAACCTTCGCAAGCGACGTCTGCCCTATCAAAGTACCAAAATAGAGGATTGGCGCTGTGGGCGGCGTAATAAGACCCATGCCCAGATTGGTTCCAATAATCGCAGCAAAGTGCACCGGATGTACGCCAGCCTCGGTCACCACAGGCAGCAACAGCGGAGCTGCAAGCAAGATGCCAGAAACATCCTCCATAAACATCCCAATAAGCAACAGGAAGCCGTTTACAAGCAGCAGAAGTACGATCGGATCATCAGAAATGGAGAGCATCGTCTCCAGTATCTGTTGAGGCACTTCTTCAAGCGTCAACACGCGCGCTAGCATGTTTGCTGTAAAGATTACAAGCATCAGTACCGAAGTCACTTGAGCTGCTTTCCAAACCACATCGTAAAACGATTTGAATGTCAGCTCCCGATAAACGAGAAACGCGACTGGCAATGCGTAGACCACAGCCACAGCAGCAGCTTCAGTAGGTGTGGTGATACCTCCATAGATAAACCCCAGGATGATCAAAGGCATTGCCAACCCGAAGCCAGCTTCTCGTGTGCGTTGGAAAACTGTTTTGATCTGCACATTCAACGGCTGGGCTTCAGGAACAGTAATCTCCATCTTGCGTGTCAGGACCATGTTCCAGAAGGAAAACAGACCAACAAGCAACAGTGCAGGAACCAAAGGTGCAAGGAAGCTTGCTGCAATAGAGGTACCTGTCACCCAGCCATAAAGGATCATGGTCGCGCTGGGAGGGATGAGCAGCGCCAGAACTGCTGAGCAGCTGACCAGAGCTGTCGCATAGCCACGGTCATATCCTCGTTCCACCATTCTTGGAATGGCAATAGAACCGATAGCAGCAACAGCAGAAGATGCCATCCCGGAGATTGCGCCAAAAACGGCAGTTGTGATGACGGTTACAACACCAAGACCCGAGCGGTATCGACCAAAGAAGCTGTCTGCAACTTCAAGCAAACGTTTGGCAATTCCACCTTGTGTCATGATACCACCAGCTAGAATGTACAGTGGGATCGCAAGTAATACGACTGAAGAAAGCTTAGAAAAGCCTGCAGTTATCAAGAAGGTTGTCGAGTTGTATTCACCAAAGATGATCAGGAATGCGGCTGCGGCTACAAATGTCAAAGCAACAGGTACACCAAGGATCATCAACGTCACGAGAAGCGCAACGTCCATCAAAATTAGGGAGCTCATGATTTAGGATTCCGTATTTGGTGCGTGCCAGATTGTTGCGCGGAAGCTTTCAATAAACTCGAGCAGGAAATAGAAAGCCGTCAGAGCCAGTCCCACGAACATCGTCCCATAGATCCAGATCATTGGGAGACGTAGCTCCGTTGATACGGTGTTCATACGCTCTGTGAAGACGAGCAGCCCCCAGAGTGAGTTGAGGATATAAACCACCAAAAGTGCAGACAAGAGGCGTGTGAAGGCATGGACGCCTGCAGTGATGCGTCCTTCTCCGAATATTGTGTCCACTAGACTGGCCGAGATGTGGCTGCGTTCATGCGTTCCATACGCTGCCCCAACGAAGTACATAATGACACCAGCAAAACTGGCGAACTCTTCAACACCAAAAAGCGAATAGTTAAACAGATATCGCATCACGACCTGAAGAAAGACTGCTGTGGTGAATGCGATACTTGTGATGAACATAATGAACCGCAACAGCTTCAGCTTGAGTTGCCAGATTGGGTTCTTAATGTGTATTTGGCGCTCTTGAAGCATACCGCCCTCTTTTATTTTGTCCGAGGACCGGAGGAGATCTCCGGTCTTCGAAACTCATTAGTTTGAGTAGCGGCTTTCAAGCAGCTCATAGAGCTCGTCGCCGATCTGATCTTTCATCTTCGGCCATGCATCAACGCGCACGGCTTTTGCCATGTTTTCGATCTCATCACGTGAATAGGTAACAACAGTCACACCATTCTTGCTAAGCTCTTCAAGGTAGCGGTTGTCAGCTTCTTCTACGGCGTTAAAGCGCTCCGTAGCCATCTGGGCAGCTATCTCGTTCAACACGGCAGCATCTTCTTCTGGTAACTGAGCCATGGAGAAGGCTGATGAAAGCAACCAGTTGATTTCAAAATGATCGTTGATCTGCAACCATGTATCGACAACACCATTCCAATCACGAACCGCATTTTCAGGAACGCCACCAACCATTCCGTCGATTACGCCGGTCTGCACTCCAGTGTAGAGTTCCGCCCAAGGCATTGTGGTTGTTGAATACCCCAGACGCTCCAGCAGCGGCTTGTGCGTACCCACGCCCGATGGCCAGACGCGAATCTTGAGCTCACTATGGTCCGCATTCGGATCTTTCGGATCATCGACAGGTTTGCCAACAGCCAAACCGCCCAAGCCGTTTGCATAAGGTGCTAAAACCTGAATTTGCTGCGGCTTTACGAGGTCATTCACGATATTGAAGAGAAAGCCACCATTGTTCCAGGCATCTTTTGCGCTGTCATAGTCAACTGCGGTGTAAGGAAACCATGTTAGAGAAAGTCGCGAGTCAAATTTCGTTGAGATTGACTGAATTGCCAGATCAACAGAACCTTGGCTCAGCTGCTCATAAACTTCCTCCCAATCACCTAGTTGGCTTGCAGGAAAAATGCGAAGATTTACGCGGCCATCAGAAGCTTCCGAAACGCGACTTGCAAAGTCCTTAGCCCAGTTATCCATGTCACTGCCTGGAGGTGATAAGTGAGATAGTCTAAGCGTTGTCTTTGCTTCAACCGCAAACGTTGAAAGACCAATTGTCATTGCCGTCGCCAACACAACCGCAGCTGTTTTCCGCAATTTAAAAACCAAGTTCAATCCTCCCAAGTTAAATTCCCTCACTAGTTCGATTGTGAGATCACCCTGAGAATAAGAGACTGATAGCACCCTATAAAAGAACACATAAGTCATTTTGGAGAACGTAGCAGACAGGATTAAGGGGAATTACATTCAGCAACTTCCCCCATCCGAAACTTTACGTTTGAGTTGTTCACCCGTTAGTCTAGCGCAACTGGAATAACATGGTCGATGCCAGTTCCCCAGGTGTCTGCCATGGTGTAACCCAACTGGTAAGGATCTGTTGGATCAGCTCCCAACTGCATGGTTGCATAGATCCAGGCCCTCCCAGAGATACGAGGAATAACTGCGGGTTGCCCAGCCACTTTCGTCTCAGAAAGAATAGAAGCCTCAAAACGAGAGTTGATCGTGGATCGCATTTCGAGCTGCTGATTGGGTTCAATCAATCCCTTGGCATGCATGGCAGCCAGACGAGCAGCGGTACCGGTTCCACATGGTGAGCGATCAACACGTCCTGGTGGCATAATCGTAGCATTGCGGTATGAGCTCTGCTTTCCATCAATCATATCAGTAAACATCAAAAATTCGACACTGTTGAAGTTCTCAATCTCTGGATGCTGAACTGTGAGCTGCTCCTGGGCTGCCCTTTTGATCTTGTTTCCGAGCACAACCATATCTTGCGCGACATCAGGCCCAATACGAAACCCAAGCTGTTTTACATCTGGCAGTACGTAGTAAACACCACCAAACGCAACATCCACCGTGAGCGTTCCCAGTCCTTCTACCTCAAGCTGAGCATTCAGATACTCAGCAAATGCTGGGAAGAAATCCAAGGACACTCGCTCGACACGTCCCTCTTTGCAGTGCGCAACTGCTTTTACCAGTCCAGCCGCAGTGTCCAAAACAACTGTCGTTTCAGGTTCAAGCATTGGCAAGATGCCAGTCTCCAGCAACACCGTTGTCACACACATTGCATTGGATCCAGACATGGCATGCGTCCCATCTGCCTGCATGGGTATAAACGCAGCATGTGCCTCCGAATGTGATGGAGGTAGCAAGAGGTTCGTTGTCATCTGAGCACAACCGCGAGGTTCACGATTTACAAACTGACGAAGCTCATCATTGGCCTTCAGGTACTCCATCTTCTCAAGTATATCAGCTCCGGGAACATTCAGTACTCCACCCGTCAAAACACGCCCAACTTCCCCTTCAGCGTGTGCACCAATTACCGTCACAGATTTATTCCAGCGCATATGCCCTCCTTGTTAGCTAAGGAGAAATGCAGTACGTAACGGGCTAATAATAGAACAAAAAAGACATTTACTTGCAGATTCGGGAGTATCAGCTTGCTTAGCCCTCACATCACAGATGAACAGATTGAACCAGACGTTCGCTTTGCCTTTATTCTCGCTCCGGCGTTTACAATCCTGCCGCTAGCAGGATTTATCGATGCTGTGCGTCACTCCTCAGATGAAGCTGATAGAAGTAGACAAGTATTCTGCCATTGGGATGTTTTAAGTCATGATTTGGAACCCGTAGCATCAAGTTCTGGTCTTGCAGTTATGCCATGGAAGACGTTTGAGGAAGCAGGGATTTATGATTATGTCGTCATCGTCGGCGGCCAACTTGAACAAATGGAACAGATTCCAGAAGAAACCTATGCATTCTTGCGAGACGTTCACGCCAAAGGGACAGAACTTATCGGACTTTGCACTGGTAGCTTTATCATAGCCAAGGCAGGCCTCCTTAACGGTAGAAAGGCCGCAATTCACGCGCACCATCGCCCGCTTTTTTCGCAACAATTTCCAAAGGTAGAGCCCGTAGAAAATGAGCTATATGTCCGCGATGGAAGTATCCTGACCTGCCCTGGTGGAACTGCTGCGATTGACCTTGCAGTAGAAATTTTGATTAAGCACTGTGGACGCTCTCGTGGAATGAAAGGCCTGACGGCCCTCGTTGTAGACGAGCATCGATCAGCACATGAGATTGGGCGGCTTCCCTATCAAGATTTAGAGGAATGCGGAAACTGGCGTGTGGAACAGGCCATTAAAATCATGCGTCAGAAGCTGAGAGACCCAGACACAACAGAAAAGCTTGCCGAAATGCTGGGTTCCACCGTCAGGCAACTGAACAGAGCTTTTACTGAACATGCAAAAGCCACACCACAAGAAGTCTGGCGTGACATGCGCCTCCAGCATGCTCGCTGGCGCCTCATGAACTCAAAACGAACCGTCACCCAAATCGCCCATGAATGCGGTTTCTCCGACAGCAGCCACTTCTCCCGCTGGTTCAAAGCTAAATTCAACCAAACCCCGAAACACTATAGAGCGCAACGTTTGGTGAAGCAGAGATGAACCAACGATTATGTATCGTCGACGCTAAAAGGAAAATTTAATATTACGGCAAGAGTAAAATATCGAATCTCCGTTGCGTCAGTTAATTTAAATATATTATGTCAATAATCAGGTACTAGCCCAGATTCAACAGTTTGTTACTTATGCTCAAATCGCGGACATTCGCACTGGCGTTGACCTTTGATTATTGAGGCGCTCTTACTATTCCTGGTTGCTATCCCACTTAAAAAGTGCGGAGAGACAAGAAAGTGCACTCGCCTTCCACTAGGGCAAAACAGGTTTGCGAACGAGAGTAAACATTTGCGTGGCCAATTATACACGGCGATAATTGGCAAAATTGTGCAGTAGGACGGATCTAAGCTTTATATGCTGCAGCCTCGCATTTTTCAGATGGTTTCATTGCACGGTTAGGAATGGCTATTCTGCTTGGCTCCTCCTAGAAAAAGCAGAAGGAGCCAAGGATTATCAACTTAGGAAAAATAACAAAGTATGAGATAAACTATTCCGTACTCACCTAAATTCGTTCAACGACGCTCTGACGATTATTCGCAGTGTTATCATGATCGATTACACCAGCGTTAATCGCCTCACCAATCTTGAAGCCTTCATGGATGTATGCATCAATGATTTTCTGGCCTTCCTCTTTCTTCAAGAGCCTTACTATGTGGCCCATGAAAACCTCTCCCAATATCGAAAGTCGGTAATCATGAGGTCCCTCGATGACAAGCGCTTCATTGATCAAATCTTGTAGAGTAGAGAGCTGTGCTTCATCCACATCTCCGGCATCAATCATTGCTTGAAGGCGATCTTTTCTCAGCCTTTCATAAAACAATGGGAACGTCCACAAAGACATGTCCTTCTGGTGATGAAGTGCTGACTTTCTGAGGTTGAAACCAAACTCACCATTACGCACAGCTTCTTTCCAATGATTGGTATCTACAGTGTTTTCAAACCGGACACCTGGTGCTGAACCGATAGCCTGTGCACCAGCGGCAATCAGAAACGTATCGTAATGTGCTGCCCCAATACATTCGTTGCCCGGCAAATGATCGATGATTTCCTTACTAACGGAAGCTTTGTCGACATAAGTGTTTGTTCCACAACGAACCCAACCTGACTGCTGCAGAGTACTGTAGGAATGCAATCGCATGATTGCCTGTTCTTTATGCGTTGGCACATGAGGCACCTTTTCGCTTTTCACATCCGCAACCAAAGATGGCGCTGCACCTGGTGTCAGTAGGTATGTACTGACGGCATTGATGATGGGGTGCTTCAAAGCATAATCCAAATCCGCTTCAACATCAGCAAGTGTTTGACCAGGCAAACCGGTGATAAAGTCGGTATTTACGATTGGAATCTTGCCACCAACGTATTCACATAACTCTTCTACCTTACGCATTGATCGCGGCAGACGGATATTAGCCCTGATATCTGGATTGATGCTTTGCACGCCGAAGCTGAGCTTTGTCACATCATGAATAATCAGTTCGTCCAGAAAATCAGGTTTGGTTGTTGCTGGAGCACATTCAACTGCGATCTCCGTGTTTTCATCCATACCCTCTAGCGAACGTACATAACTTAAAAGTCTTCCGATATGGCTACGCACCAGATCTGGGCTCCCGCCTCCAATGTGTATGGAACGAATACGTTTTTGACCATAAGTGGGCGTAATTTGCAGTATCTTGCGGAGTTGCTGAATCAACAGGTCAATATATTCACCCGCATTAGCGAAATCCAGAGTATTGCCTCCGGAGAATGCACAGAATGAACATTTCTGGGCGCAAAACGGGATGTGAAGGTACAGCTGGAATGTTGTTTCATCAGTTACTGGAGCTGCGGAAATACACTGAACTATTTCCGTCTCACTTAATTTCTTACTATCTGGGACCATCCAGTAATCAATTGTGTTTCGTGCCATGTATTTAAAGCGTGTATTTAAAAGATTTTCATCGCCTATGCGAAGATCAACCATGTATAACCTCAAAGTATAATTTATTAATATTGCACTTATGTTAACAAAATTAACTCATATCAATCAATTACTAGAAGTATATTATATAATGAGAAATATTTATTCATACAAAATTCGATATTATTAACAATATACGTGCATTAGATTAATTAAAATAAGTAACATTAAATATATTATTATATAAAGAGGATTTTTATACATATATTACATTGAGGTAGTTCTCTAAATAGCTTGGCCTTGTTCATTGAAAAATAACAAAGCCGTCGCTCCATGAATTAAGAATAATGGCAATGAACGCTATGAGACAGGATCAGGCCACCAGATACTAAATTTCATGCTATTTTAAAGTAATCCATGAACTCTGTATGGACTTCATCTGATAAATAAGTAATTTAACTCATCAAAGCAGGCATTTTCTAGTTTTTGCACACAGTAATCAACTCATAGGGAGGCGATCAGAAAGCCTTTAGCTCGTGGGTTGAGGCTATTTGCTGCTAATATTTTGGGTTGCATTTTTTTAATCTACACGCTTATATGTTTTTGCTTTCAATATAAGATTGTCTTTTTGGTTATTTATTTTAATCTTATTGAGAGTTACTTTAGAGCGATTCATCTAGCTTAACTTAAGCTGACTTCTATGTACGCATACCAAGTACACGATTAGAAATACAATTGACTACGAGCCATTGCGCTAATTTGTCAAGAAAAACAAAAGACAAGTGCGTTTGATGCCTATATTCAGGAGAGTTCTAATTGGAGTGCGATCCAGATTGGCGACAGGCTGTAGGGCAGATTGGTCTCCCAGTATTGGTGAGATTGGTAAACTAATAAATTTTGTAACTTAATATAGATTTCAAATAGGATTCTTTAAATTATGAAAAAGATCGTAATATTTTTTCGTGGTGAAGTTGCCATGCACTTTAAATATCTCGACAATTTCGTGAGAGTTATAAAGGATCTGAAATATTCTTTGCATGTTATGTTCCATTCTGGAAGCACGCCACCGAAAAGCATGCTCAATAAGCTCATGGCATATGAGTTTATTGACTTGAGTTCAGTGCCCGACGTGCGTGCACGAGTGGCTGAGATTTGCTCTAAGGAAGCGATCGAACGTATTTTTGTTTTCCACGATGAAGATGTTTACACTGCTTGTCTGTGCAGGGAAGACAATAATATTGTCGGATTACGACCAGCAGCCGGCATCCATTTTAGAGATAAAAACGTGATGCAACAGCGTGCTAAAGAACTCGGCCTTAAAACACCTCATTGCTGCGTTCCCCATACAAGGGCCACCTTAGATGAGTTCGCAGGACAACACGGTTATCCGATAATTATCAAACCATATGACGGTTATGGCTGCGGTAATACCTTTAAGGTTGAAACGCCGGAGCAACTTGAGGAAATTTGGAAGAAAATTCGTAATGAACGCCATGATTACCGTGTCGAGGCATATATTCATGGAGTTCAATATTTTATCGATAGCTTAGTGCAGAATGGTGAGACCGTTTTCGACAATCTTTCGCAGTATACTTACAATATTATTGACTATAAAGAGTCAGGACAACACCAAGGCGTTATCACCCTCGGCCAGGGTGAAAATATAGAGCAGAGAGACATTCTTGCGCAATGTCGACACCTCTTAAATCATTTTGGCATGCACACAGGTGTTGCTCATACTGAGTTCTATCTTACTGACGATGGAGAAATTTACTTCGGCGAGTCTGCTGCTCGCTGTGGTGGGGGCCCCATAATTTCCCTTATCAACCATGCCTACGGATTTGATCTGGTAGAACAATGGGTCAGGCTTGATCTTAATGAAGAAGCCCATATCACCCAAGACTACACGACAAGTTTTGGTGCCGAATACCTTTCCACTCTGGTTACAGGTTCTATAACACAGATCAGTGACAGTGACGCCATACGCGCGTTACCTTCAGTCCTTGAAGCCGAAGTGTGGGCGCAGAAGGGAGATGTTCTGAAAGAGGCTGAACATTGCTATGAAGTGCTGGGCTATTACATTTGTCATGGCGATGATTTTGCAGGGGTCGCCCAGAAATTTCGAAACATTCGCGAAGCCTTCCAGATCCAAGTAGGTAACTGATATGTTTACTATAGCCAAAGACTTCCAACAGTTACCCCGGCAACTATATTTCATTTTCCTCTGCTCGCTGGTGAATAGATTGGGTATGTTTGTCTATCCCTTCCTCACCCTATATCTCGTAAATGGGCGCGGTTTATCTGTCGCTGCTGCAGGCACTATGCTGTCAGTTGGTAGCTTGGGAATGATCCTGGGTAATCTGCTGAGCGGCAGTCTAGTCGACCGTTGGCAAGCAAAAGGAGTTATTCTCTTATCATTTTCTATCAATATCATCGGTTATTGGGGCCTGATGACCCAGAATGCATCTCCTTATGCTTATACTTTTTTTCTCTTTGTCGGACTACTTGGCATGGGGATGTACGGGCCAGCTGGTAGTCTATTGATCGCCAAATTGTCTTCTACAGAGCAACGGCAGTTTGCCTATGCTAATGACTATGTTTTCAAAAACTTAGGCATGGCTTTTGGGCCATTACTCGGTGGTGTGCTTGCAGTGCGCTCATTTGAGCTTGTATTTTATGGCGACATTCTATCCAAGACGATTTGCTTGTTACTCATATATTTTGGACTAAAAGCAACAATCGGTGGTAGTCAGCAAAAAGCCCAGCAAACGCAGAATAACCAAAGCTTAATACAACTTCTCATTGCGTCCCCAGCGCTTACGGTATTCTGCTTGTCCGGTATCCTGCTAATAGGTGTATTATTCGGCATGGAGTATCTGGTGCCGTTATTGCTAAAAAACGTATTTCATACCAGTGAGATAATGGTTGGTGCTGTCTACACATTGAATGCAGCAATCGTCCTTGGCGCATCGTTCATTGTCGAGCGTTTGATACGAGACCGTAGTGAGCCGCTTATGATGGTTATATCTGCTTGCTTCTGGGTTGTTGGCATGCTGACGATCGTTATCGGGTTCAACACGACGGCATTGCTACTAGGGATTACATTCTGGTCTCTTGGAGAAATCATCTACTCCATTATTCTACCGGCTTACGTCTCGAAGAATGCACCGGAGCATTGTAAGGGTCGTTTCCTAGCATTGGTTGACCTTACAGTGAGTGGCGCACGTATAGTCTTCCCCGCGTTACTGGGATACATCTGGTTTAACTATGATGTGCAATCTGCTCTCTGGCTTTTGACTGTTATGCCAACTCTCGGGCTACTGGTCTATGCCAGTATTTTCCTAATGCATAGCCGTCGATCACCAGCATTGGAAACCGCTAGAGATTGACCGAGCCTTATTAGTACGAACGTTCCTTTCTGAAGGCATCTATATTTGTTCAGATCACAGCAAACGCTGCTTACACTCTGAAAAGTGAGCGTGGAACCTGAGGGAAAGCTAGACGCTATCGATATCGACTGCTTTGATGATCGCAAAGTTTAGAAAGGTAAACAGGCTCAGGGTTGTCTATTTTTTTTGGGGGGGTAATAGACTGATCATTTGATTTGAATAATGGAGTGTTGTGACCATATTTGCGAAGATAACAGTGAGAGATGAGCCAAAAACCAATAGTAGACAGCAATTTATGGGCAAAATCTAAAACCCTAGGGGAATAGCTCGAATGTCCAGAGTTGGCCCGTTGCACCTTGAAACAGCCACATGCATTTTCAATTTTCCGCATCGCAGCAAACGCCAGCATTATACGCATTGACTAAGCCATTGCCGCTCAGTTAAGCGCCTGGCTTGTTGGCTACGCCTACGAATGATAGTTCAATCGAGCATTAGTAGCGTACGTGGAATATATTAACTCCGCAAGCCAATTAGAAACTACATCTCATCCCAATCCGTTAGAAGAACATATGCCACTTGGCCCCCAGCATTGTCTCATCAGGCTTTTACAACTGTGCCTTTAATGTTGACGTGGTGTTGACTCAAGAACTTACGTTTCCTTCATCCCAACACTGGGACAGGACCTCAAGGTGATCAGGATACTCTTGAGACATTAACTCAGGTGCACCGAGTACCGTCTTAATCGTAAGCCTTTGCCAACTTTAATGCCCGCTTTTGACTATCACTGAGTTTTTCATCGTTCACTGCGCTCGACCAAGCGACTTTGAAGGCTTGATCGTTAGAACTTTGGCACCAGGACAATGCTACCGCGCCGAGCGCCGTCCAGCCGATGCCATCACACATCTGAGCCCATCTTTTCGCAGGGAAGGATCCTAGTTTCTTCAGAAGGCTTAGATCTGTCTCGTCAATACGGGTCTGATTTTCTTTGCCGCCCTCAACGCCCGCAGACGCAATCCAGAGAGGTTCGCTGGCATGAAGGCCTTGCCATATATCTACCGGTGTGAGGCCTTCTCCTAAGTCAAATACTCCAGGCTTTGATGTGTCTTGATCAGCCACCAATTTCAACATCCCCCGATCCAGCGGAAGCAGAGCCACCACACCCAACAGCATCGCCCACTCGACACACTGCACGGCCATTGACGAACACGGATCCAGATCCTGCGGACATGGAACGAGGATGAGGTGGACAATTGCCGCAACCATGCGGAATAACGCCGTCACCGACACGCACCACAGCAATAGCATTTACAAACACATCAGGGCTTCCGGCAGAGGAAGGCGTAGGCGGAAAACACCCATGACCCGCGGCAATATCGCCTTTTCTATAGGCAGCTGGCATCTAAACCTCAAAACAGCAAACTTAGACCTACCTGGTAGGGCTCAATAAAATGATTTCCCCTTCCATGAAGGCAACATTACCACCACCAACCCACAGTTTATAGAAAGGTGTATGGTCTACAGGGAAGCCCACGAGTTCTTGCATCAAATATCTTGTAATTTCGGGAGACATGGTAAGATGTAAAATCGCCTCTTCTACTCCGTAGAATCTTTCATCTTGATCTAGGTAGTCTCCAAAATAATTTGACATCTCATCATTGATACCTAGCCATGGCAAACTTCGATCACCACGCAAATTATGATAAGTTTCATATTCTTCAACATACTTAATATTACTTATATTTACTTGAGATGCCAATTCAGATTCATTCTTTGCAAGTAAGAAATTTGCTATATTATCCCTATAACTTAACGCTAGATCATGTATCTCTTGCCTATCGAGTTTCTTCTCCTCATTTTGCACGAAGTACAATCCCGTAAAACTGCAATCAAGCCTCAATTTATTTGTTTTTTCTATTAGTCTAAGACTGTCTTTAAGCGCCTTAAATGCCTCTTCTGGCGACACAATGTCTGCAGTGTCTGTTAATAGTGCAGCAAAATCATCTGCATCAAAATGGCTAGAACCATTCAGATATTCTTTCCAATCTTCTAGCATTCCCATTTAATTATACCTTTTATCCGCCACCTGCTGTTGTTATCGCCTCTTTGAGTTTATCGGGAAAGCTATCAACTCCATTATCCAGCCAAGAATTTGCCCAATAACCTAATCGTCGCAGAAGTTCTTGCCTACTTTCTGCAGTCTCAATTATTTCATCAAGGGACTCATGCATTTTCTTGGAACCAACTCCAGAGCCACGCCCTCCTCCCTCTTTACTGTGACGCCAACGCTCGCCGGGTTGGCGAGTTGGATCTGGCCCCTCAGTGAGTTTAGTTGGAGAAGTCCAATCCATAACTTCCGCAGCACTAAAACCAAGCCGTTTTAGTTTTGGCAACTGAGAGCGCTTTAACCATTCATGCTTCTCCCCCCCGTTTAGCATTTGCCGTTTAATCGCTCTGTGATGCTTGGGAATAGCCCATAACTTATCTAACTCATCTGGACTTAATTCATCAAACCACTTTTCGAATCCTTTTGTAAGTGTCGGTACCTTACCATCTGGCAGAAGCTCCTCTATTGAGCGCGACTTTTTGTTTTTCTTGTCTTCTGCATCATTATCGTTTGATTGCTGTTCCCCACCACCCTTCGCTTCGGCAGCACCTTTGTCCCGGTCCGGCGCGGTCGTGCCCTGATTATCTGACCCTAAGAGTTTTTTCTCTGCATCTGAAAGGTCAGTGGACGTGTCGATGTCACCAACACTTTTCTCAACAACCGCTGGTTTCGAAGGATCAAAACTGTCTTGCTTCAGAAAGTTCCGTTCACTGCGAACAAAGACCTTAACAAGGTTTGATCCAGGTTTTGCGACGCGCCCGACGAATTTGAGCGTCAAAGCCGCAACTCCCAGCCCTAACCCCACAAGGGCCAGCGCAATGCCTTCTTCAGTGACGGCATATCCAGCATCGACAGCTGCCTTGCATAGAGCAACCTTCCAGGTGCCGTTATCAATGGCAGTAATCGCATCTTGATAAATCGTCTTGAACGATGTCCAAAGGTTTTCAAAAAAAGCGTTGAAGCTTCCATGCATGACAGCTGTACGGTGGTCATAGGCTTGCCGGTAAGTGGCATAAGCCTTCTCTTCAGCCAGCTTTGCTGCACGCGCACGCGCTGTGTCACCCAATGCTGTTGCAAGCCCGTGTTCTGCGCGGGCTCGCTCATAGGCTCTGCGAGTATCTACTTCCGCATCTCGCGCTGAGCTTAAATTTGTCGGTAGTCCAAATTCTTCAATGGCCTGTCTGACAAGCGCACGCGCCTCTTCCTGCTCTTCAGGTGTGCCAGTAAGACAAGCAAGTAGGCCGATAAAGTGAATTGTGGCTGCGTATTCTTTGGCACGATCCGCCGCGTGACCGATACAGGATTGACCGTCAACATGCATGCCACCTGGCTGCGTGTCTGGAAGGTGGAAATCAGAGTCAGTCATTACTCTTCCCTCCAAAGAGGTTTAGAAAATGACTTGTGCCAATAGCTGGTGTAATTGTTGCATCCAGGACGGGGCGTGCGACCTTGCTTGCACCAACAACAGGGACGCTCAGTAATGAACTCACCATATCGGACTTCATCGCGACAAGAGCACTTTTATCACCTTCCTGGAGATCCATGGCCTTATCAATGAGGCCCAACACGATCCCATGTTGGGCTTTAGGATCAGGGTCGTAATCGAAGGGATCTTTCAGAGGTTTCCCACCAGCGTCTGCAAAAAACTTGCTCCGATACTGATCTCGCAACTTGCGACGTATCGGTTCTTTGGCAACAAATTCACCATCATCATATCTGCGCATCTGACGCCCCTTAGTTCAGCTTGATTTTGCCGCCCTTCTGGACGATCTGCGAAGAACCATTGATGCTGATGTTAACGCCTTCGATTTTTATGTTGCCCGCTTCCTCCATGACGATTTTGGATTTGCCGCAGACAATCTCGAAGGTTTTGCCGACAACAATCGTCTTGTTCTGACCAACCTCTTCGTAGGCTCCCATGAGTACTGATTTGTTCTCAATGCCCCCAACGGACAACTGATAACCACCACCAACTGCCGTGGTTTTCGCTCCGCCGATGACTTCAGACGAAGAAACCATCACAGTCTCAGCTTTGTTTTTACCAACTGCGATAACCAGATTGCCTTCGCCCATGTTGAGGCCGAACTTGCCAAGGGTTCCGGCAATGCCGCCGATTTTCTTGCCGAGGGCTTTTTCTACGGATTTGAACTTCTCGGTAACAAACTGCTGTAGCTTGTTGGGGCCAACCATCAACGTCATATTGCCACCAATGACTTCGTGGTGGCTGTTGCCCACTTCGATGGATTTGTTGTGGCCGATGCTTTCTGACTGGTTCACATCGACACGCTTGGCACGGTTATTCTCGACATGAATGTCCTGGTCTTTCTGGGCATGAACATAGATCTGTTCCTGACCAGATTGGTCCTCAAACGAGATCTCATTAAATCCCTCGCCTTTATGGCTGTCGGATCTGATGACCATTTTGGTCTTGTGGTCTGGCAGCTGGTAAGGAGACTTGTTGTTGTTGTGATACGTCCGCCCAGTGATGATGGGTTGGTCGGGGTCACCTTCGAGGAAGTCTACGATGACTTCGTGGCCGATGCGGGGGATGGCGATGTGCCCCCAGCTGGTGCCGGCCCAGTTGGAGGAAACGCGGATCCAGCAGGAGGAGGTGTCGTTCTTCTTGCCGTGGCGGTCCCAGGGGAACCAGACTTTGACCCGGCCATGTTCATCGCAGTAGATCTCTTCGCCCTCAGGGCCGGTCACATGGGCAATCTGCGGGCCGTCCACCAATGGCTTTTGGTGCAGTTTGGGCCGGTATGGCAGACGCGCGGGCATGACTTCAAACCCGGCGCTGTAAGTGGTGGTGCCGCTGCCCGCCAGCTCCGCCACCGCTTGCGGCTGACTGCCCTGATGCGAGACGGACAGCAAATGATACTTGATGTTGTAATCGCTGTTCGGGTGGTCTGTGAGCGCAAACTGATGGCCCACCATCAGGTGAATGGCATTGGTGGCGCCATGACCTGTGGTGGCTTCTACGCGAGCAGCTTCCAGCCGGTGTTTTGTGAACGGCTTGCCGACGCCATCTGCCTTGTAACGTCCCGGATATTCATAGAGCGCATAGTCTCCAGCTGAACCGTTGTCCTCACCGCGCTGATGGGTGTGCTGCTGGTTGTAAGGTGGGTTCTTGAACGAATAATCACGCTGCATGAAGCTGGTGGCGCGTAGCTGCTCACGCAGGACAAAGCTGTTGCAATAAACGCCTTTGACCGCCCCGCCCGCCATGGCGTTGTATTCCAGGCTCGCTTGGTCTGACAGCTGCGAGACAATCTGCGGGTTATCAATGAAGTGCAGGGTATGTTGGCCGTTGGCACCATAGGTAAAGTAGTACCAAATGCCTTCCTCTGCGGTGATACGATCTAGAAAGCTTAAGTGACTTTCCCGGTACTGCACGCAATATTCACGGGCCTCATGAGGCTCGGTCAGATCCCACTTCACATCCTCTACGCCGTGCTCCTTAAGCAGGATCTTGACGATCTCGGGTACGCTCTTCTTCTGAAAGATCCGGCAGTCAGAGCCATGGGCCAGCCGGTGCAGGCTGGGCAGCAGCGTGAGTGAGTAACTGGTGCGATGATGGCCTTCATTACCGCGAGCAATCTCCGCAATCACTCCGGAGAGATGGCGCAGGCCCTCGTATTTGTGATGAATGGTCAGCGTGGCAGGCGTATCCAGCAGGCCATGCAAGTCCAGCGCGTTGTCAGGACTGGCTAGCTCAATCTGGATCTGCGTGAGCCCGTTAAGGCGCTCTGTTGCCGAGAACCCGGTGACCAGCAACTCCGCGTTGGGCTGCGCAGGAGCTGCAAAGGTGAAGGCCAGATCTTGTTGTTGAAAGAGCTGCGGGATTTGGACAATAGCATTCATAACAAACTCACTGGCAAAAGAAAAAACAAAGGAACTATAAGAATTGAGAATGGTCTGGGAGGCTCGTTAGGGCCTCACCGCTGGCGGTGGATAGGGTTTGCCAGCAACAGAGGTTGGCGGACACAACACACCGGGAGCCACCAGCGTTTCGTCCTTGCGTTGAAAGTCATTCAAAAAAGTTTGGTCACAGGAGCGGTATCCAGCTGCGATAGCCTGAGTACGGGCATAGTCGGTGATCACAACCCCAAGAAAGGCCCCGCCAACAGCAATGATTAAGAATGCTGCTGAGAAGCTTTTGGCTGAGCGTTTGATCCATCTTTGGCCCCAAGGAGTAAGAGCGAAATGGAGAACAGGAAGACAAAGCCCTGCAAGAACCCATTGAGTCTTTCCGCGCGGGACAATCAGAAGGTCCTGAGCATGCCCGAATAAAAGAAAGATATCAGAGAGGATGATCCAGCACAGGAAAACAACCAGACAATCCAAAACCAGCATTGCAACATGTGTCCGTTTGAGATCAGCAGCCAGCCAATTTGCGGATTTCTCAATGCGGTCAAAACACCAGTCAAACATCGCTACCTCCGGTAGATCTGGTTATACAGATCCGAACCGCCAAAGTGCCAGATGATCTCACGCTCTAGCCGATACAAGAAACTATTGCTGCGGCGTTCAAACTCTTCCACCTTCTGGCGCATGGAAATTTGTGCTTCACGAATGATCCGCCCTGTCTCCTGAATTCCATGGGCAATTGCCTTACCCGTCCAGTACAGAGCTTGGCCAAGTTTTTCCCGGATACCAAACGCCTTGTCGAGTTCGGTTAAAGCAATACCAGCGATCATTCCAACAACGATCGCTCCTCCAGCAACAGCAAGGGCGGGAAGCGCAATCACAGTTAGTCCAGCCAGCCAACCAGCTGCCAGCGTCCCTGCAGCCAAAGCCACGGTGCCAATGGCAACATCTGTAATGATGTTGGCAAACAGCTCATGATAGAGCTTCTCATCACTCATGATGAACTGCATCACATCGAGCGCCACATAACAGGTGATCATGATGACTGCGTTTGACCTACCTGCTGATTTTAGTGCCTCCGGGCCAATGCCAAAGGCGACGACTTTGGGGGAAGTGGACAGATACCGTGTGCCCTTTAAGGTCTCACGCAGGGCAGAGTATCCCTTAAACACCACGTATGTCTTGCCATTCACTACCTTTGTGTAATAGCGCCCCTGCAAACCAATTTCCTTCAAGAGTGTCTGACCACCCTTCATGTCGCGTAGCAGCACTGGCAGGCTCGCCAGATCCAGCGCACCACCTGTTGTTGCTCCTAGGCTTTGATGGGCGTCTACCACGGCTTGTGCGAACAGCTCCATGTCCATCACCACTGCTTCATCCTGGCGTGGATTGATCAGCTCTGCTGCCATGCGTTGTTCCGCCAGCGGGTAGACCATCAGAATATCTCCTTGTGGGGCTGATCCCCTGGCTTGACCATCAAGCGGTGACCTGGAAACTGATCCAGAAAGCCCCGGATCTCCAGCTCTTCAGACAGATCTTCGTGCAGAGCATCTGATGAGCGCTCAGGCCGGTCACGGCCTTGCAAGACCACATGCGCCGTGCCTGCCGGATCGCACTCTTTGGGAGCTGCTTCTGCAATCGCCTCCACCTTGCGCCGCCGCCACAACAAGCTGCGAAAGAAGCTGCGCAGGTAGCCGCGCTTCGCTGAGGCTTTGCCAGAGACAAACTTCATATTCCAACTCCGCAGATCAGGCTCAAATCAAAGACTGCCCATGGCCTAACTCCACCATAGACAGTGTCCGGGCCAAAGCTGGCCCGGATCTGACTTCCATTCCCATCAGGAAGGAAGGCTTAAGCAGCAGGTGCACGCCAGTCGTCAGCACCAGATGTGCCGGAGACTGTGTGTTCCCACATGATCTTGCGGTATGACAGCTCAATGGTGATCAGCTGAGTGAAGTCAGCATTCTTCGGATCCTGACAATGCGGCAGGCCACACTCGATGTTGGTGATCAGTGCATCTTCAAAGGAGGTGGAGAAGAAATGCTCCTGCTTGCCGGAAGAATTGGTGCGGTACCATTTGACTTCACATTTAGGCAGCATCTCACCGGAGACCAGCGCATTATACAGCAGCGGGATGGACTTGTTCATGGAGCAGGTGAACTTGAACGGCGTATGCACGCGCTGACCAGCTGGCTGACCGGACTGGATATCACGCGGAATGATGACGGTATGATCAATGGCCTTGTACCATGATCTCGTCTTCATGACCTTCCTGCCACACGTTACCGACGGAATCCTCAGTGAACGCGCCTTGAGTGATTGGACCCTGAGTTGACCCTTCAATGGTGATATAAGCGGGTGTTGGCATAGTATGCTCCTGGTGAGCGCCCTCCGTTTGCGGATAGACGCAGCAAAACAAATAAATGAACCCCATTTGACAACAATGGGCCACAGCCCCAGACACCAGTCTGCAGCTGCGTACCAACACAATTGCAACTTGCATGCCAAGTCGGATTAAGTCTCCTCAACGCAATGCAGGAACGAACACATACTATTGAAACAACTAGGGAAAATGGATCTGCCAGGCACACTACTCTGACATAAATCCTGAGTGGAGAGGGAAGCGATCTCGGGCCAGAAATGGCCCGGAGCCCCACAACAGATCCACGAACTTAGCGCAACACATTGAAAACATTATAAAAAGAAGCTGGCCATTTTTGGCCCAACCTAAGCCAAAAAATGGCCCGACCTTGATATATAAGGGAAAATCGGAACAGCCCCTCAAAGGCAAGGCGCTCTTTGAGCCGTATCAGAGGCCCTTCGCACCCTAAATGCCCTTCAAAACAGCTCCTTCCAGAAGAACGGCTGGCGACCCCAGCCAGCGAAAATCAACCTTTCAGATGAAGATCGCTCAGGATTGAGCTTGATATGCAACCTAGATGAAGCTGGCGGCCCTGGTTTGTCACTGTCATCTTCCAGTTCTTTCGCAGGTGTGATTTTTCTTCTGGTCTGGCGTCTTATGCGCACCCCTTCTACTTTTCATTGCCTTTGAGCGCCTATACGCCCAAGACCGGCTTCTATTAGGCTTTCCTGCAAGTGTGAGTGCGCCATACTAGGAGACTTGGATCTTGCAAGAGTTGGCACACTACGCATTACTTGGATGTTATGTGAGGGGGAATGGATTGTGCCAAGTCGTCAGCGCCTTACAGAAAAGATTGCTCGCACTGCAAAGCCCACAGTTCGGCAATACCAGCTGTTTGACAGCGTGGTCGCCGGCTTTGCACTGGTGATCTACAAGTCCGGTACCAAGGCGTTTAACGTGTCCTATCGCGTCAATGGCCGCCAGCGTCGCTACACCATCGGCCAATGGCCGGCCTGGAGTGTAGTCGCAGCACGAGAGCGAGCCAAAACCATCCGCCGGGAGATTGAGCTTGATTACGACCCGTTGGGCGACCGGGAAGCAGAACGTGTTGTGCCGCGCGTAAGCGATCTTATTGAGCGTTATATCGATGAGCACCTACCCAAACTTGCCGCCCGCAATCAGGCAGACCAGATTTCCATGCTGAGTAAGCTGGTGCTGCCACAGTGGAAGAACCTTCTGGTGCGCGAGATTTCACCTGCGGATGTCAACAAGCTGCTCAGCAACGTGGCCGCTGGGCGACATCGTCCCGCAAAGAAACTCAAACGCCGAAGCAAACCAAAATCCAAACCTATTCGAGCCAATCGTCTCGGCGAGATCCTACGCAAAATGTTTAATCTATCGGTGCAGTGGAAGATGCGTCCTGATAACCCAGCGCAAGGGTTCCACAAAAGGCTAGAGAATGCCCGCGAGCGGTTCTTGTCACTTGCTGAGATCAACCGTCTGTCTGATGCGCTCGAGAACAGCAAAGACAAACGCGGGGCTGATGTGATCCGCCTATGCCTTCTTACAGGCTCACGTCTGGGCGAAGTCAGATTTGCACGCTTTGAGCAGTTCAACCTCGTGTCCGTCGTCAAAGATAGTTGGACAAAATTGGCTTTCGATTAGTGGAGTGTCTGGCCCAATTGCGTGTTGATGTTAAGCGGCTTGTGCGTGGTAGCGCAAGCGTCGGTTTTGAATAGTTCTGCGT
>NZ_LMCG01000079.1:0-261944 GCF_001623065.1 Pseudovibrio sp. Ad46
GGGTTCGCACCGCGCTTCCTGCTGTTTGCACTTTTACGGCATCCCGATTGTCCCAATTCAACCGATCGGTAAGGTGCAGCTACTCACGAGGCGATTAAGGCGTTGACTGTAAGCTTTTCTCTGAGTGTTTCGTAAGCGGCCGATGAAGGTTGTAAAGTAGCTCCCGCTGGTCGAGTTTTGTCTCCAGATCAACGTCCCCCTTGCAGCTGAGAAGTTTGCCGAATGTGTTGCAACGATTAGTTGAGCCTACCAGACATTCAGGTCATTGGCTGCGGGTGCAGAAAGCTAGGGCAACATCAAGCTGCTGCAAGCACATCGGGCC
The DNA here is from genome assembly GCF_001623065.1 of Pseudovibrio sp. Ad46. Taxonomy (NCBI): domain Bacteria; kingdom Pseudomonadati; phylum Pseudomonadota; class Alphaproteobacteria; order Hyphomicrobiales; family Stappiaceae; genus Pseudovibrio; species Pseudovibrio sp. Ad46. Next base: position 323 of record NZ_LMCG01000079.1, read on the forward strand.
AATAGCCGACACTCGACAAGGCATTGAATGCTGGGTTGTTTCGCAGGCGCAGCATATTAGTGGCAGGCTAAAACAGCCATCAACACGATTTAACAAAGACTTTTCGTAGAGTGATTTACTCAACGTCTGATTGATCGAACTGAGTTTGCTTCTTCTCCGCATACATCAGATCAAGCAACAAGTTGGAGATCTCAGCAGCTTTCTCTGGGTTTGATAGAAGATGCATCATCATTTTCTGGTGCGCCTCACCACTCGTAATAATGGCATCGTCTACTGCATTTTGGAAGCCGCCTAGCTTTGCCTGATCTTTGGTGTTGTTTTCAATCTGAGTCATAACAAGCGGATTTTCAGAGATTTTGTCTTTGAGAACGTACAGGTAATTGACCTTATCTTTTTCTGTAAGCCCATCCTCAGCAAACAGGTCATTCACACGCTCAATAATCTGCGAGAGGAATTCTTCTTTGGGATCTTTAGATTTGCCACTACCAAGCTCGTCAGCTGGCTCCAATCCCTCGCCTTCACCGCTTACCAACTGCAAGTCCTGCTGCTTAAGCTTCGACAGTCGGTAGTGGCTCAGTTCCACGTTGTCCAGATCAATCACATCATCCTCAATTGCAGCTTCGCGCAGCAAAGGACGCAGGCTTCGTGCAAACAGACTAAGCTTTTCCAGCTCCTTATCATCATAATTCACGATTTGTGAGATGAACTCATAAAACCGCACATACGTGCCCAAATCCTTCTTGAAGATTTCCAACCCGTCTTTTTCTTTCTTGCAGTCTTTGAACGCTGTATCCGTGTTGGCAATCAAGACAGGGTCGCCAGCTTTTTTGGCGCGCTCGAACATATCTTTTGAACGCTGATAGGCTTCAACGGCTGACTTATAACGATTGGTCCAGCGTTCCACAGCAGGCTTACAGATATTTGAGATGGCCGCACTGCTCTTGTTCTTTTGCAAGAAGGCTATGCAGTACTGCTCCACCTCGCTCCATAGGAATATTCCGGAGCTTCTGAGTTTTTCTGAGAGTTCGAAGACGAGATTAGGATTAGACACATCCATAAGTTCAGCGGTCTGATAATACTTCTGGAACGGGGCCAAAACGTCTTCTGGCTCATTGAAGAAGTCCAGAACAAACGTGCCGGATTCTGCTTTACCCTGATAGGTGCGGTTGAGGCGGGAAAGAGTTTGAACACATTCCACTCCGGCCAGTTTTTTATCCACGTACATGGCGCAGAGCTTGGGCTGATCAAACCCAGTCTGGAATTTATTCGCAACGATCATCACCTGATACTCGTCACCATCAAAAGCATTACGCACGTCGCGGCCTTTCAGGCCTGGGTTCATGCTGGTTTCAGTGAACTTCTCGCCAACCAATCCTGCTGAGTTCGGGTCTTTATCGGTGAACTCTACCTCTCCGGAAAAAGCAGCCATTGAGTGGATTTTATCGTAGCCTTTGGCTTTTGTGTATTTATCAAAAGCCAGCTTAAAACGAACAGCCTCTTTGCGTGAGCTGGTAACGACCATCGCCTTGGCTTGTCCGCCCAGCAAACCCATCACATTATCTTTGAAGTGCTCAACAATGATCTGCACTTTTTGAGCAATATTGTAGTCATGCAGCCGTACCCACTGGTTCAGCTTGACCTTGGCTTTTTTGCTTTCAACCTCGTCGTCTTTTTCCTGTATCTTAAGAGCGAGATTATAGGCGACTTTGTAGTTGGTGTAGTTTTTCAGCACATCGAGAATGAAGCCTTCCTCAATCGCCTGACGCATGGAATATATGTGGTAAGCCACTGGGATATTGGTGCGAGATGGCACCTCATCAGGCTTTGGCAGACGGCCAAACAACTCCAGCGTTTTAGCTTTTGGCGTTGCGGTAAAGGCAAAATAACTGAGGTTTTGCGAGGCGCGGCGTGAGGCTACAGCAGCATCAAGAATATCTTCGCTGCTCAGCTCTTCGTCGCCAGAGCTTTCCTCTTTCATCAGCACTTCTTTGAGCTGACGTGCGGTGGAGCCAGTCTGTGAAGAATGCGCTTCATCGGCAATAATGGCATAGCTGCGCGCCTTCAAGCTTGTGCTGTTCTCAATCGCTTTGAGCACAAACGGGAAGGTCTGGATGGTGACGATAATAATGGGCTGAGAAACCTCTAGCGCTTTAGCCAGCTTTTCAGACTTGGAACCATCACCTTCCTTGTTGTTGATGCGGCCAACAACACCGTCCACATGCTCAAACTGATAGATTGTGTCTTGCAGCTGGTCATCAAGCACTGTGCGGTCGGTGACGATGATGACGGAGTTGAACACCTTTTCGCCGTTGTCACCATAGAGCGAAGAGAGTTGATGTGCGGTCCATGCAATAGAATTGGATTTACCAGAGCCAGCACTGTGCTGAATAAGGTATTTTTGCCCAGAACCTTCGCTTTTTGCCGCATCAACAAGTTTGCCCACCACATCCCACTGATGATAGCGCGGGAAGATCATGGTCTCTTTTTTAATCTTCCTGCCCTGCCAGTCTTCCTTTTCCTCAATCTGCAGATGGATAAACCGGGCGAGGATGTTCAGAAGATTGTCGGGCCGCAGCACCTCTTGCCACAAATAGGTTGTGGCATATTCATTTTTGTCTTCTGGAACGTCATTGCCAGCCGCACCGTCCTTTGCCCCTTTGTTGAAGGGGAGGAAATATGTGTCTTTGCCTGCCAGTTTGGTGGTCATGTAGACCTCGTACTGGCTGACCGCGAAATGGACCAGCGCCCCGCGTTTGAATGTGAGCAACGGCTCTGGCTTGCGCGTTTCAGGGTCAACAGGCAGGCGAGTGGTTTTGTACTGCCGCTTGGCGCTGTCTACCGCCTGCTTGAACTCGGACTTTAACTCCAGCGTGGCAATTGGTAAGCCGTTGACGAACAGCACCAGATCGATGCGCCAGTTCTTTGCCTTCTTTCCGGTTGCTGCCAGATGCTCTGCTGTCGCCCAGGGGCTGTAAACCAGCTCTGGCACCACACGCAAACGGTTTTGTTTGAAGCGCGCCAGCGTGTCGGGGTTGAGGTCGTGCTCTGGCTTAAACTGACACAGGCTAAAGCGAGCATTGCGGTCTTTCAGGCCATGGCGCAACACACCAAGCGTGCCATAAAGGCGCATTTGTTTGTCGGCGGCTCTTGGGTCGGCTTTGCCAAGCTGAGCGGCAACGCATTCAAGGAATTTCTGGTCGCTGTTGCCGGGGTGGTTTCTGGCAAACTTCTGCCATTCCCCATCCTGCGTTTCTTTGACAAAGCTGAGCAGGTCTTCTTCATAAAGGGCAAGGGCGCGATTGTAGCCATCAGGCGAACCAAGCAACCAGCCATTGGCGCACAACTGGTTGATAATATCGCGCTGGAAATGCACTTCAGCTGCCTTGTCGCTCATTCCTAAAATTCCTTAAATATCAACTCATGATGGCGTAAACCAGCCATTATCTCAGGCGTCTTCCAACTGTGGTTCCGGTGCTCCAAGCAGTTGTTCAGCTTCCCATTGCTTATAGGTCTTGTTGGTGCCTTCCAGTTTCCAGGATTTTTGACCATTGGAAGAACGACCATTCACGATCGCCGCCGCAGCACTGGGGCTATTAAAGGCGTAATCAGCTGCAAAGCGCGCACTGCTGCCCGCGCTGACAATAACACCTGTTTTATCCAGCTCCTTACGCAAGGTTTCATAGGATGTGACGCGCCCGCCTTTGCCTTCCCAGCGCGCCCGCACAACCGAGCCCTTTTCAACGATGAACTCACCTTCCTCCAAACGCGCTTTTGCACTGAGACCGTGTTTAGGTGTGAGCAACTCAAAACGTGCCGAACTGGCGTCTTGCGCAGTGGGAACGAAAGAGCTGGCAATAACCGCTTGCTCTGGCGCAGGCCTGCTGCGTTTGCTCTCCACAAACAAATCAATGCCGAGAGCGGGGAGGATCATATAGAGGTTTTCCAGAAATCCTTCCATGTTGGCAACAGTCGCTTCACTCACCTGTGGTTTTTGTGGCACCTGGGTGTTGTCAAGGGTCACACGACTAACAGAGGCGGCCCGCTCGAAGCTGCGCGCTTCCAAAAACCGCACATGCGCCTTGTTCAGTTTGTTATCGGCTGAGGTCACAAACACCGCCTTCGTCCACCAATCCTTCTTAGAATCGTGGGTGCGAATACGTTGGCCAATATCCTCAGTTTCCCCGATATAGGCCATGGGCTCGCCGTCCTGCTGACCCAGCAGAATGTAAATGCCCGTGTAGCTGGCTTCTGTGCGCTCCAGTGCCTGCTTTATCTGGGTGCGCGGAACAAGCAGCACATGGCCTGTCCAGTTGAACAGCTCAGCCACCAGAAGGCCGTCCGCACGACCATCAACAAAAAACAGCTCCAGCGACCGACCCTTCATGCGCCCCAAACTCCTCGTGTGCTTTACGCAGATACTCGCGTTAAACTTGCAGATTCTTCAGCAGGTTGAAAGCCATCTTTCGACGGCACCCACTCGCGCACATCAATCTTGCCCGTCACCGCAGCGGAGATAAGCGCCGTGCGGCGTTCTTTGAGGAGGTCGATGGCGGCTTGGGCCTTGGAGATCAAGTTCAAGAACACATGATCTTGAGTCTTGCAGTGCTCGATAATCTCTCTTTGTTCAGAAAGGAGAAGTGTTGGGATCTTAAAATTTTCAAGCGCTCCCAGATAAATGCCGGGTTGCGCAGAGAAACCTACATTTTGCCACAAGAGTTCCTGAAAATTTGTTGAACGGAAGGCGTAAAGTAGAAACTCACTGTGAATGCGATCTGCGTTTGTTCTGAAAATTGCAACACTTCTCTGAATATGGAAATTTGACATTTTAGTCACTAGTGCTGACTTACCGAGGGTTGCTCCAACTATTGCGAGCAAAACATCATCAGCCTGAGGGATAAATGAACGACATAGGGCCTGGTACGCCTCTCTTGAGATGTGAGAGTCATCATTTAAGAATCGGAACTTGCCGTTTATGATATTGCGAACGCTAAGCAATGGCACGCCGACATCCACTCTAGGTGGAGGTAAATGCGTACCATCTTTGATCAAATTACAAAGGTACTTGAGAGGTAAGGCCTCCCAATGCTCCGGCACATCACCGAGCCAGTCGACGCCGGAGGGGCGTAAGGGGGCGTCTGGGTTCAGGCCTTTGGTGACAGCGTGAGAGATCACCGCCTGCCGCTTTTCTTCCAGCAACCCAATCAACCGCTCCTGCCTCTCAATCAACCGATCAATCTTCGCGGTTTCATGGTCGAGAAAATCAATGATCTGCTCAATCTCTTCAGGAGTGGGAAGACCAACTTTTATTGCCCCAACTGTATCGGTGTTTAAATTCAGCTGCGTTCCCATTTTACCAAGCCCCTTATAGGCTTGCCCACCTGCGAAGATGTAGAAAAGGAATTTGCTTGGTATCTCTAATTCGGGGAAATATACAAAGCCATCGTGAATGCAGGCATTCATTCCTGTGATGCAGGGTTTTCCAACGCTCCCGGCGATACTTAGAAATAGTTCATTAGGTGCCAGCTTTACGCTTAAGGAACTGCCTAATTTAGATAACCTTTGTGGAGCACTTAGAAGATAGACATCTGATGCGGTGACATCTGCGATTCTAGTCCACGCGTACTCACCTTCATCGTCGAAGTATTTGGGGTCGTCAATTGGGCGCGGGGACGCGCCACGCTTCACAACGCTAAGGTGTTTGATCTGTTTGAGTTCCCACTCACTCGGGATCTCCCCAAGCCATTCAACACCACTCTTTTTGTATTCCGGGTATGCCTTATACTTGCCAGCCATCAGGAGTGGACCTCCTGAAGCAGCTGCATAATCTCGTTGCTCACCGCGTCCAGTTCAGCGTCGATCTCTTCCAGTGCCCGTGGGGGCTGGTAGATATAAAAATGGCGGTTGAAGGGGATTTCATAGCCGACAATGCCGACTTCCTCGTCAATTGCATCTTTCTTGGTGGCGTCAATCCACGCCTCTGGCACATGGGGTTTTACCTCGCAGGCGAAGTAATCTTCGTTAGTCTCATTGACAGTGCGGGACGGGTCCAGCGGCACGTTTTCATTATCGCGTAGGTCGCCATCTGGTTTGTACTCCACACTCTGCCCGTTCACATCAAACAGGCCGTAGGTTGGGTTCGGCGTGGTAGCCTTGTGAACCTTTTTGATAACCGGCGCAGCCTGCGGGTTCTTCCAGCTCACAGCGGTCGTGATTTGCTTTTTGGCGGCTGTTTCCAGCTTAACATCGCTTTGCTTCTGCGCTGCCTTTAGCGTGTCGTCAAAGGTGTTCATGTCGTTGTGCTGATCGGTGCCGATAACCGCTTGCAGGTCTTTGGCGCTGAGCAGAGTGGCCTTCTGTCCTGTCCATGTATCCCGCTTCAGCAAGTCCTTGATATGCTTTTCCTTCAGCTCTGCAAAGCTGGCTTTGATGTGGGCGCGGATTTCTGTCTCATGCTCAGCCAGATCGCCATAGCGTGGGCAGTCCGGTGCGTCTGTCCAGTTCCCCCCATAGGTCTCAAAGATCCACTGCATCACAGTGCCCAGTGGTTTTGGAGCAAAGCGCAGGGTCTCCAATCGCTCATCAGAAAACTGGAAGCTCTCACGCAGCGGGCGCTCAATGGTCAGGCGGCGATAACCGAACTCATGTGACTTGAGGATTTTGGAGGCGAAGGTTTTGATCTCAGCCTTCTTGCCAATTGCAGACTTGCGCCCACGTGTGCTGGCAGGTTCTTCTGCCTTGTCCAGCTCTCGTGCGTCCACCACCTCAAACGCGCCGAAACAGCGGGTGATGGTGCGGATGTCATCGTCGCTCATCTGGTTACGCTTGGAGCCAAGAGACTTGCGCATCTTGGAATAAAGGTTCGCCCCGTTAATGAGTTGCACCTGTCCTTTGCGCTCAGCGCTCTTTTTATTGCTGAGCACCCACACATAGGTGGCAATGCCGGTGTTGTAGAACATATCCGTTGGCAACGCGATGATGGCTTCCAGCAGGTCAGCCTCTAAAACGTAACGGCGGATTTCACTTTCCCCAGAGCCAGCGCCACCCGTAAACAGCGGAGACCCATTGAGGATGATGCCGATACGCCCGCCGCCTTCATGGGTGTCGCGTAACTTGGAAATGAGGTGCATGAGGAACAGCAGCGACCCATCTGACACACGCGGCAGGCCGGGGCCGAAGCGTCCATCATGGCCTTTCAGGGTGTGCTCGTCCTTGATGTCGCCTTCAATCTTTTTCCAGTCCACCCCAAATGGCGGGTTGGAGAGCATATAATCAAACTTGTCGGCGTAGAGCTGATCCTGGCTGAGCGTGTTGCCAAGTTTGATATTGTCAACTTCCTGCCCCTTGATCAGCATATCTGCCTTACAAATGGCATAGCTCTCCGGGTTCAGCTCCTGCCCAAAACCGCGCATAACCGCTTGCGGGTTCAGCTCGTGAACATACTCCATACCAGAAGACAAAAACCCGCCAGTCCCTGCGGTAGGGTCATAAATAGTGCGGATAATACCCGGCTTCGTCAGCGCGTCATCATCCTCCATAAACACCAATGATGTGGTGAGGCGCACGATATCACGCGGAGTGAAGTGCTCACCAGCCGTCTCGTTGGAACCTTCCGCAAAGCGCCGGATCAGTTCCTCAAACACCAGCCCCATTTCATGGTTGGAGATGTTTTGCGGGCTAAGGTCAGCCTCACGAACGCGCTGTACCACTTTGTAAAGCAGGTTGGCCTCTGCCAGTTGAGCGATAAACTCGGCGAACTTGAAATGCTCAAAGATCTCGCGGGCATCCTTGGAGAAGCCCTGAATGTAGCTCTCCAGATTGTCCTTGATGCCCGTTTCGCCCAGCTTGGACATATCCATTCTGGAGGTGTTGTAGAAAGACAATCCAGCAGCCCGCAGCAACAGCTTCTCCTGCGCCTCTTCTGGCAAGTTCATCGACTTGAGCTTCTCAGCTTGCCCTAACACTGCATCCTTACTGCCTTCCAACACGCATTCAAGGCGGCGCAGCAGTGTAAACGGCAGGATAACACGGCCATACTGGCTTTGCTTAAAATCTCCACGCAGCAAATCAGCAAGAGACCAGATGAAGGCAGCTAGGTTATTGGTTTAATGAGACACGAAGAGTTTCCAGAATGATTAGGAGCCAGCAATTATGGCCACTATCAACACCCCCCACACGCCGAGTAAATACCGGAAGCTAACTAATTAGCGCATTTAGTTCACAGAGCCGCTTTTTTCCAAACAAAACACGTGACAAAGACTGATGCTATGCCGGAACATTCAACCCTTGATAGATTTATCTGATTAGCTAGAAATACCTTGTCGCAAGCGCAATAACTGTTTAGACGCTCCATCCTTCGCACCTGCAGCGAATGTCCGCAAATGGTGGTGATTCAACTGGTTGCGGCAACACACTGTGAGAACTTCTCAGCTGGAGTTTGATATTGCAAGGTCTTGCATGGTCGTTCGTTGAGTTGTCTTGCGATTGCATCAAGTTCAGGCTGCGTGTGTACAGATAAGTCAGTGCCTCGGGGCAAATACTGCCGCAGCAAGCGGTTCGTGTTTTCGTTTGATCCGCGTTGTCACGGTGAATGTGGGTCGCAGAAGTATACAGCAACATCCGTTACTAATGTCAGGCTTAGATGATCTGCCATCTCTTTGCCTCGATCCCAAGTCAAGGATTTGTAAAACTCTTTTGGCAATTTGTGGGTGTGTTTGATCAACCCGGAGATAACACTGCTCGTGTCTTTGTTAGCAACCTTGATCAACATGACATAGCGTGTTTGCCGCTCAACAAGAGTGGCAATATAGCTATTCTTGGATCCTCCGATCAGATCACCTTCCCAATGCCCTAGTATTGCACGGTCTTCGACGCAAGCAGGCCTTTTGCTGATCGAAACGGCATCCTTAATTTGGCCTAGACTATTTCGTTTGAGGCTTGCGTGTCTGGACCGGCGTATCGTGCGTTTAGCACGCAGATGGTCCAGCAGTTCTTTCTTCAATACGCCGCGGGCCTGTATGTAAAGGCTTCGATATATCGTCTCGTGGGACACCAGCTTGCTTACGTCTCCTGGAAAGCTACGTTTGAGCCAGCCAGAAATCTGTTCTGGAGACCACTTGCTGCGCAACTTCACCGATACTGCGTGGCTCAATGAAGGATGACAAGCGAGTTTGCATGTCTTGGGCCGCAGAGCGCGGTCCCAGGCAGCCTGATCCGCCGCTGCTGCGCGATAAGTAACCCGACCTCCGTTGCGCTGTACCTCGCGACTGATCGTAGACGGGCTCCGGCTCAACTGGCGGGCTATAGATCGTAAAGAGGCGTTAATGCTGAGACCGCGCGATATTTCCTCACGTTCTTTCAAGCTCAGCGCCAGCTTACCACGATGCCGTTCAGAAGGGCGGATGCCTCCGGTTGGCGAAATGACAGAAAACACCGAGGAGGACTGCCGGTCGAACACACGACCAATCGAACTCATCGACTCTCCCCGCTGCCATCGATCTCAAATCAGTGCTCGTTGTGCGGCAGAATAGTAAATACAGCGGCGATACGTCATGTCGAACACTCCATCTTTATTCAAAGGTTAAAGTGTTGCGACCACCAGTTGAAACCACCGTCACACTACGACATACGGTGTTCGCGAATATTCAAGCAAATACCTCCACATTCATGCCGTCAGTTCTTACCCCCCTCCTTTCAACCCCGCCTCAATCCTCTCCCCGACCGTTTCTGAGAGCACCCGTATCGGATGAGCATCATGGTTCACATAGCGGTTGGTGATGGTCACGTTGCGGTGGCGCAGAAGATGGCTAATGAGGAAAGCGTTGCTACCTGATTGCGCAGCAAATGTACCAACCGTATGGCGTAGATCATGAATGCGCACATCTGGAATGTCAGCATGATGGCGTACCCGCTGCCATGCATTTTCCACCAGCTCCTTTGTAATATGCCTTGTAGGATCGTTTATACGAGCAAGAACATAGGGAGAGCCGTCTAAGCGCGGTATATCGGAGAGGATGTCGAGCACATTCCCACTAACCGGGTGAGGTTTGCGGCCATCACCTTTCTTTGAAGGCAAGGCAATTGCCCCTTCATCAAAGTCTACATGCTTCCATTCAAGAGAAGCGATCTCCATCAGCCGAGCCCCCGTGTAAAGCAGCAGCTTGAGACAATAAAGCGCCATGGGGTTCACAGGTGTCCGGCGCTTTTCAATATCGTGGCGCAAGTGCTTGTGGTTCTCTGGGCTAGCCTTGATGATCCATGGAAGCCCCTCCTTCTCCGCAAGTTCAAGCGTCTTACCCAAGCGCTGTAACTCATCACCAGACAGGAACCGGTCGCGCTCATTTTCTTTGTAACGCTTCACCAACCGCACCGGATTGCTGTGTTCAGGCCTCAAGCCCCACACTTCAGCCAGGTTGAACGCTTTAGAGATGATCGCCAGCACATGGTTTGCTTGTCGCGGTGTCCGCCTCATGGAGCGATGCAGCTTGGAGATATCCTGCCGGGTGACTGAAGCCAGCTTCGCTTTGCCTAAAGGCTTGCGCACACAGCGCTCAAGAATACGCCGGATCTCAATCAGAGACTTTGGCTTGTTATGCACCTCAACATGTTCACTCAGGTACATGTCCAGCAAATCATCAACCGTTGGCGCATTGCGAATGATCTTACGATTAACGGTTGGATCTTCCCCATTACGAACCTTGGCCAGAACATCGACAGCCAATCCCCTCGCCTGATCTGGTGTCAGCTCCCCGTATTTGCCAAGGGTCAGACGGCGGGAGCGTCCTTCTAGTGTGCGATATTGGACAATGAAGGTTTTACGCCCGGTTGGCGCCACCTGCAGCCCAAATCCTGAGAGCTTACCGTCCCAGACGAAGTACTTCTTCGCTGTTGGCTTGGCCGCATCAACCGTCCGCTTCGTAACATTGGGCATCAGACAAAACTCTCCCGCTGACGGCCCATGACAAGAACCACCATACGTGCGAAAATAGAAGTTAAAATTAGTCCCCGATTACTGCTGTTTCTGACGGTCTGACAGCTTGTGACGACCTTTTGGGCTTTTCTAATGGCCCTATGCAAAACACGGCCTCATCCCCTTACAGATCGCTTGCTCAATGCCTACCGTTTCTTGTCAGCATATTGTAAGCAAATGTACGAGTTTCGCAGCGAAATGCAAGGTAGGCAGGAGCAAATAATTTTCTACAACTCATTGATTCATAGTACTGAATCGTAGTAGAGTGTAAGTGACGGTGAGTTGCAAATTGCAACTTGTAATCAGGGGGTCGCGGGTTCAATTCCTGCTGCTAGCACCTTCGTTTCTCTCTTGATTTATCAAGAGAATTCCAAAGCCTCCCGGAGGAGGCTTTTTTGCTTTTCTGAAATGAGCTCACCCATCCAGATCAATTGGATCACTGTCAAACGTCAGGCCAGGGACAAGGACGACGGAACCGTCCTTTTCTTTCTTTGCTGCCAGTGACAGATACAAAGTTCCCGTGGAACCCACATCCATAATCGCGAAGAGGTAGGGGGTGTCGGGAGTTCCCATTCCGGTTGGATGGTCCAGGCGACCTGTTGCGAGGCCAACCAGTGCGGCTCCCCATGCTTTTAGAGTTTCGCGATCGCCGGCAACTTTTTGGACCCAGTTCTCGATGGTCTCCGGCACATCACCACCATTCGTAATCAGCGAGAGCCAGTCTATTGCTGGCACTTCGCCCAAATCACCAACATGGCCACCAAATCCGATAGCTGGAAAAAGAAGCGGGTTCCACTTGCTGAATTCTTCAGCGGCATTTGCAGCCTTATCACTACTGCCTTTCTTCAGAGCCTGTAATGCATCTTTTAGACAACCGTTGAGATCTTTGCTGACGGTTTTTAGCTGCTTACGCAATTGAGCGACTGGGTCTTTCAACCAGTCTTTATTGAGTTTGTATTCTACAGGATCTTTCCCCACGGGAAGAAGCAGCCCAACCAGAAGTCCAAACTCCAGAGTTGCAACATCCAGCTCATCGGCTCCTATTGTTTTTTTCATACCAAACTCCTCACGGTATCTGCGTTAAAACACTTGTGAGGAATGACGAGAGCCTGGCGACTGCGTGAATATCTGGACTTGTAGAACTCAGTAGATGGTTAAGGAATGAGAAACCCATCAGCATGTTGGCCGCCGATGAAGCCGTTAAAATTCTCATAGAACTTTCGGGCACGGTTTAAGCATCGGCTTACCTCAACTCCAACGGACAACGCTCAATACGTCATTTTATGGCTAGATAATAATTACATATCGCCATAGGCACGACCGCATGCTCCCCCAGAACGAGGAGACCTGTAATGAGCTTAGAAAACCCAAACACTGGTGAAGATGTAAATGCTCTTGAAGGGATTATAAGCACCTATCACTCAGAAATCGCAGACAACACGATTTTGCTGGCAGAGCTGGCCAAACTGAAAGATTTTCTGGAACACAGTGGCCAACATTCTCTCAAAGAACGCGTACAGGTCTTTGACCATATTCTGGAAGAACTTCAGGAAAACTCCGGCGACCACCTTCGTATGACGGAAGAGAGCCCTCAACTGGATCACCACGAAGTAGAAGCCAACCGGCATCTGGATGAACAGGAAACCTTAAGAGACGCGCTGAACAGGTTCGGTTCTCGCTACCTGAACTGACTTCAGCGCAAAGCACTCAAAAGCATCGCCAATTAAGGAGTGCTGCGTACGCCCCAGCACGTAGCACGGCAGTTTTAATTTGACCGTCCCTTCCCTTCGTATCATGCCTGAAAGCAAGACGGAGGCAATCATGCATGTGCTACGAGATCTGATTTTACAAAATGAAAACACCCTCATAGACCGCATATTCTTTTATGCCAAAAGTCAGGGTTACACGCAGTACACAGCCACACTGCGGGAGGCATGGCGCATATCAGTTGAAGGTCTATCAAAATCCATCATCACAGCGATGGAGTCTTATGACACACCGCCTGAAATTGATGTCAGCTCCGATTTCTCCAGCCACCCCTTCGCTGCATTTGGCGTAGAGCAAGCCAAGAGCCATCGATCCAGAGGTGTAACACTGGGCTACTTCCTCGGTCTGACAAAATACTACCGCAGCGCCTATCTGGATCTGCTGGAAACACAAGAGTTTTCAGAGGCAGATAGAGCCAGATATCGCGCCTACTTACTGCGTTATTTCGATTTCATGGAACTTGGGTTTTCGACGGAATGGAGTGGTGTAGCCGAAGATAAAAAACTGCACGAGGCTTATGAAGAAAACCGCCGTATCACCAATGAGAAGAACAAGTATCTCACCATCCTGGAAAGCCTGAGCGACCCCATCGTATTGATGGATGAAAGTGGCCAGGTCAATGACCTGAACTATGCTGCTCAGGCTGTTTTTTGTGGGTTGCAAAACACGAAGGTCAAATACGTCAATGCAGCCACACGTGAGCTGCTGACAAACCAACTACTGCCTTATCTGCCACAGAAGCTGGAAAGCTGCTATACAGACATCACGCTGGACACCGCGATAGGTCCACGCGTTTTTGATATCCGCGCCCAACATATCGTCGACTTCAGCCGCAAGTTTCCCGGGATGATCCTCATCCTCAATGATGTCACCGACCATAAAAAAGCCAAGGAAGAAGCTGAAGCCGCGAATAGCGCCAAGTCCACCTTTCTTGCTTCCATGAGCCACGAAATCAGAACACCTCTGAACGGAGTGCTGGGACTAGCCGACCTCCTCAAGGACACGAGCCTCAAGCCAGAACAGCACCGCTATCTGGATGGCATCATCTCCTCCGGCGAAATGCTGCGATCAATCCTCAATGATGTACTGGATTACTCCAAGGTGGAAGCAGGCTCGCTGGAGCTGGAGGCCGTTGATTTCAAGATCAGACAAGTCATCAAACAGGTTGTTGACCTCACCCAACAAGACGCTGAAACCAAAGGACTACAGCTTCACATAGAGGTACATCCGCAGGTTCCAGAAATACTGCGGGCTCATCCCACCAAGATCAGGCAAATCCTATTGAATTTCGTCAGCAATGCCATCAAGTTTACCAGTAAAGGTTCCATCACCATCGGCGTGCATATTCCTGAAAGCAAGATCCGACAGGCAAGATGTCTTCAGATCATGGTGACGGATACTGGAGTGGGTCTGCCCACCGGAGATCACAGCTACCTGTTTGAACCATTTGTACAGCAAAACGCCGCAATCAATCGCTTGTTCGGAGGAACTGGTCTCGGTCTTGCAATCTCAAAACGCCTGGTCAACGCGATGGGTGGTGAAATCGGTTGTCGATCTAATCAAGCTCAGGGCGCAAGCTTCCACTTCACCATTCCGTTTTTTGAAGCGGATCAGACCGTCAGCGTCATTGAAGATAAGCAAGAGACCTGGAAGCCAAAGAAGTTGAAAATCTTGCTTGTTGAAGACAACAAGGTCAATCAGTTGGTCACTGAAGGCTTCCTAGATAAGGCAGGGCATGGATGTCGCACAGTCGGCGGCGGTGAAGACGCATTGGCCCAGTTGCACGAACACCGTTTCGATTTGGTGCTCATGGATAACCGTATGCCCGGTCTGAGCGGCACAGATACCATCGCCCGCATCCGAGCCTCTCACTACCACCATATTTCCAACATTCCCGTTATTGTACAAAGCGCCTGCATCTTCCTGGCTGACATCGAGAAGAGCTTCACTGCTGGTGCCGATGGGTTCCTTGGCAAGCCGTATTCTCAAGAGGACCTTGAGGATGCCATCGCCTCCTGCCTCTCTGACAGAGCCATGTTTGCACGTAAATCCAGACAGACATTGCAGGAGCAACCTACAGAACTCATTGATACAACGGTGTTACGTGGTCACTTCGAGATGCTGGGAGAAACGCGGGCCAAACGCATTGTCGATGCATATATGCAAACGTCGCGTTTCATCATTCCAGAGCTGCGAAACCACATCGCAACCCAAAACTTTTCCAAGATCAGAGACAAGGCGCATAGCATGAAGGGCGCATCCCATAATGTGGGTCTCATTCATACCGCTAATCTCGCAGAGCAGTTGGAACAGGCAGCTCAAAACAAGGAAAAGCACAAAATTATGGAGATCTTCAGCGCACTGGAGGTGACCTACACAGCCTCAAAGCACAAGCTGAACGAAACCTGGCTCAATTGCCTGACGAAAGCACCGGCAAGCGCATAAGCGTCTTCAGTACGCACCTGTAAACACATAGCCAACGCCATGCACAGTCATGATCAAAGTCGGGTCTTTGGGGTTCGCTTCAATCTTACGGCGCAACCGGCCAATCAGCACATCAACAGTACGGTCGCTTGGGTCCCATTCCCAATGGTTCAGGTGATCCAATAGGTTATCACGGGTGAGTACGCGGCCTTTGTTCTCAACCAGCGCTGAGAGCAGCTCAAACTCGCCACGTGTTAAACGAACATCCTCTCCCTCAGGAGATTGAAGCCCGCGCTTGTCCAAGTCCAGAACCCAACCTGAGAAATTCAACACGCGCTCATCAACAGCGGCAGGCACCCGCCCTGCCCTCACCCGGCGCAGCAAATTTTTGGAACGTGCTAACAGCTCACGCGGGTTGAACGGCTTGATCACATAGTCGTCAGCTTCCATTTCAAGCGCAACAATCCGGTCCACATCATCCGTCCGGCCTGTCACCATGATGATCCCGACGTCAGACTTCTTTCGCACGTCCTTCAAAAGCGTTAGGCCATCATCATCTGGCAGACGAATATCAAGCATAATCAGGTCCACATCACCACCAGCAAAAACCGAGCGCATTTGCGCGCCGTCTTCTGCTTCAGAAACACGGTATCCTTCGGTCTCAAAATATCCGGAAAGTGCCACGCGGCTGGTCAGGTCATCATCAACGACCAGTATATGTGCCTTATTTGTCATATGCTTGTTGTCGGCTTGTGTGTTTACATCATGTTTACACCATTCTACACCCCGTTCATATTTCCTCCAAACGCTATTTACAACCTTAGTCTAATTCTCTGAGCATTGAACGGACCGACTTGTCCGAGAGTGCAAAAGAGATAGAAGATGAATATCTGGCGACTCCTGCGGACGAAAACCGCAATATTTCCAATAAGCTTATTACTGTTCGGCACATTTGCAGGTGGCGTCGTGTTCTGGGGCGGCTTCCATACCGCAATGGACTACACCAACACTCTGGAGTTCTGCGTCTCGTGTCATGAAATGCGCAGCACGGTCTACGAGGAGTACAAGAAGTCTCCGCACTTCTCGAATGCATCAGGCGTTCAAGCAGTCTGTTCAGATTGCCACGTGCCCAAAGAAACTTACCCAAAGATCATTCGCAAGATCGAAGCTGCCAAAGAGGTCTACTCTAAACTTACCGGCAAAATCGACACCAAGGAGAAATTTGAAGCCCATCGCCTGACCATGGCCAAGAGTGTCTGGGCAGAGATGGAAGCCAACGACTCTCAGCAGTGCCGCAACTGCCACAAGCAAGCTTCCATGGACTTCGCCAAGCAGCATCCCAAAGCCTCTGAAACCATGCAGAAGGGTTTCAAGGACGGCGAGACCTGCATCTCCTGTCACAAAGGCATTGCCCACAAACTGCCAGACATGTCTCAGGGCTACAAAGCTTTGTATGACGAGCTCAAAGCCCTGTCAGTAAGCGAAGGTGCAAGCGCAGATCATCTGTACGCCATCACCAGCAAACCTTTCTTCGTTGAACAGTCAAAAGCGGAAAGTAACGGCAAAAGCGACGGTCGCATTCTGGGCGGAACCGATGTCGCCGTTCTGGAGCGCAGCGGCAATCTTCTCAAAGTGCGCATCGCCGGTTGGCAGCAAGATCAGGTGGACCGCGTGATCTATGCCCTTCGAGGCCAGCGCATCTTCTCTGCCACTGTCGGTAAAAAGGTCATCGATAAAATCAAACGCCTAAAAACCGAGGTGGATCCGGACACAGAACTCACCTGGCATCAGGTACAGATCGACACTTGGGTCTCAAAGGAAAATCTGATTTCAAACGGAGATCAGCTCTGGACCTACACCAAGGAAATGTACAGTGCCGCCTGCTCAACATGCCATGGCCTGCGCGATCCCGAGCACTTCCTTGCCAACCAGTGGATCGGCTCCCTCAAAGCCATGAAGCGCTTCATCTCACTGGACAAAGAACAATACCGCATCCTGCAAAAGTACCTGCAACTCAACGCAAAAGACACAGGTGGGAGTGAAGCTCATGGGTAAGCACGAAACCATCACTCTTTCCAACAGCGACAGATCTCTGGTTTACCGCTGGCTGGCAAGTTTCTTCACTAGTGAAGCGAAAATCGAAACTCTGGAGAGCTACAGCTCTCCAGAAGGACGGGCGCTTCTGGATGTCTTCTCACAAGCACCGGCACTCACATCATTTACGGGCGAGCTTGCCAAGCTGACAGAGCTGTCCGTTGAGAGTTATCAGAGCAAGGTGCTCGATCTGGCAACCGCATATTCTCGTCTGTTTCTAGGTGTTGGCGGTCAACACTCTGCCCCTCCTTACGAGTCCGCCTATTACAAAGAAAAAGGCACGCTCTTCCAAAAGCCAACAGCAGACATGAACAAGATCCTTCAGGATCTGGGTATCTCCATTGAGAATTCAATGAAAGAACCCGCCGATCACCTCGGCGTTCAACTCAACGTACTGGCAGAGTACATCGACCGCGAAGCTCTGGCAGAAGCCAATGGCGATCATGAGACCGTATACACCTCACATCAGAACCAGATCCGCTTCCTCTCGAACCATCTTCTGAACTGGGTGCCCTCTTTTTGCGAGAGCTGTAAGCGCTTTGACAAGTCAGATTTTTACAAAGAACTGGCCAATGCCCTCAGCGCCTGGCTTGCCATGGATCTTGCTCGCTTGAATGAGGCAAAGACCATCACCTGACCAACTCCATTTACAACCTGTTTACTCGATTTTACATCCCGTTCAATCAACGCGCGAACCACGTTTACACGCAGTGACTACGGTGAAACTCAAGAGAAAACAGGCTGTTTTCATCGAGCAACTCGCTCAACTCATCGATTGTCTGCCAAAATAAAAGGACAGCAGAGATGTCGAAAATCATTGCAAACTATACGTCTCGCCGTAGTTTCCTGAAAGGCGCCTCCGCACTGGGTGCTTTAGGTGTGCTGGCTCCATCCATTTTCTCACCACGCTTTGCGCAAGCAGCAGTCAACGGAGAAGTTCTCTCTGGTTGTCACTGGGGTGCATTCCGTGCAGTGGTTAAAGATGGACGCTGGACCGAAGTTAAGCCTTGGGAGCAGGATCCGCATCCTAGCCATCAGCTGGCTGGTGTTATGGACTCCGTCTATTCACCATCGCGCATCAAATATCCAATGGTCCGTCGTGCCTATCTTGAAAAAGGTCGTGGCGCTGACGTTGAAGACCGCGGAAGCAATGATTTTGTGCGCGTCAGCTGGGACAAAGCTCTCGACCTTGTTGCACAAGAACTCAAATACGCCAAAGCGACACATGGTCCACGCAGTGTCTTCACCGGCACTTATGGCTGGAAGAGCGCAGGCAAGATCCATAACAGCCGCAGCCTGTTGCGCCGCCTGATCAACCGCGGCCTGCAAATGCCAAACGTGACGCACACAGGCGACTACTCAACTGGCGCTTCTCAGGTGATCATGCCGCACGTCATGGGCACACTGGAAGTCTACGAGCAGCAGACAGTCTGGCCCGTTGTTGTCGACAACACAGAAGTCCTGGTCGTTTGGGGTGCAGACCCAATCAAGACCAACCAGATCGACTGGCTCATCGCAGATCACGACAGCTACACCTATCTTGAAGAATTCAAGAAAACCGGCAAGAAAGTCATCTGTATCGATCCTTTGAAATCCAAAACCGCAGAGTTCATGGATGCAGAATGGGTACAGGTCAAACCACAAACTGACGTAGCACTAATGCTCGGCATGGCACACACACTCTTTGTTGAAGAGCTGTATGACGCCGACTTCATGGATGAGTACACTGCAGGCTTTGAAAAATTCCTGCCATATCTGACTGGTGAGACAGATCAGACGCCAAAATCAGCTGAATGGGCTTCCGAAATTTGCGGCGTCCCAACTGATAAGATCAAGGAACTGGCACGCCTGTTCATGGGCAACCGCACCATGCTTACCAGCGGCTGGTCCCTGCAACGTCAGCATCACGGCGAACAACCACATTGGATGCTGGTGACGCTGGCTTCCATGCTAGGTCAGATCGGTCTGCCAGGTGGCGGCTTCGGTCTCTCCTATCATTACTCCAATGGCGGCACACCAACCTCCGACGGCCCTGCCCTGTCTGGCATGAACGATGGCGGCGCAATGGAAGGCTCTGTCTCCATTCCTGTGGCACGCGTTGTTGAAATGCTGGAGCGTCCGGGCGAGGAATACGACTTCAACGGCACCCGCTATACCTTCCCGGATATCAAGATTGCTTACTGGGCTGGTGGCAACCCATTCCATCACCATCAAGACCGTAACCGTATGATCAAGGCCTGGCAGAAACTGGAAACAGTGATCGTTCAGGACTACCAGTGGACAGCAACAGCACGCTTCGCAGACATCGTTCTTCCGGCAGCTTCTGCCTATGAGCGCAATGACATCGAAGCAATGGGCTCTTATTCCAACAAAGCAACTGTAGCTATGAAGAAGATCGTTGATCCGGTCTTTGAAGCACGCAGTGAATACGACATCTTTGTTGATCTGGCAGACCGCCTTGGCAACAAAGATGCCTACACAGATGGTCGTGACGAAATGGACTGGGTCCGTCACTACTACGAACAGGCTCAAAAACAGGCTGCAAGTAAAAACCTTGAAATGCCTGAGTTTGAGAAATTCTGGGAAGACGGTATCGTCGTTCACCCGGTTTCACAGGCAGCGAAGGAATATGTCCGCTACGCCGACTTCCGCGAAGATCCTCTTCTGGAACCGCTGGGCACACCAACCGGTAAGATCGAGATCTACTCCAAGAATATCGAGAAAATGGGCTACGATGACTGTCCTCCACATCCAATGTGGATGGAACCGCTCGAACGTCTCGATGGTCCGGATGCTAAGTTCCCGGTTCACGTCAACACAGGTCATCCAAACGATCGCCTGCACTCTCAGCTCTGCGGCACAGTCCTTCGCGAAGGATATGCAGTCGCAGACCGCGAACCATGCATGATCAACCCGAAAGATGCAGAAGCACGCGGCATCAAGTCTGGTGACGTCATCCGCATCTTCAATGATCGTGGCCAAACACTGGCTGGTGCAATCGTCAGCGAAGACATCATGCCAAGCGTCATTCGCCTTTATGAAGGTGCTTGGTACGATCCTGTCGAAGGTGGCAAAGCCGGCAGTCTCTGCGCCTATGGTGACGTTAATACCCTTACACCAGACCTTGGCACCTCCAAGCTGGCACAAGGCAACTGCGGTCATACCGTCATCGCAGACTTTGAGAAGTTCGAAGGCGAATTGCCAGAGGTTAAAGTCTTTACAGCTCCAAAGAACGGATAAATCAGGAACCAAATCGACACCAGAAAGGGCTGCCACGCGCAGCCCTTTTTTTGCACAATCCCAGCATTTTAGTCGATGTTTAGAGCCGTCAATCAGCCTTCAATAACTGCCATCACATAGCATTCAAGTTAGAAAACACGAGTATGCTAGAACCATTGATGAAATAGTCTTGCGGGGAAATGATGACAGAAAAACAACAGAACACATCAGCCCATACCAAGGAAAAAATGGCGCGTCGCTATGACGACGATCATGAGCACAAGCATGATAAAGATCGGCAAGAATATGAGCGCGGCCAGAAAAGCCATCCGGAAACTCAACATGGTGGTGATCCGGAGGGCCACAAACACCCACACAAGCACCGCCCCGGGAAAAGTCATTCGGACGACGGCCACCACCACGCAAAAATGCATGATCACAAAGAGCACACCAGAGAGCATCACAAAAAAGACGAGCATTGATCTCTGGCTATAGGTTCTCACAAAAACACCCCGACCATTTCTGATCGGGGTGTTTTTTATTCTCAGAATGTCGCCGTATCAACTGCCCAGCAGACCGCTCAGCATCACCCAGACAACAGCCAATGGAGCCACGATCCGCATGATCCATGTGAAGGCGCCCATCCACTTGAAGGTCAAAGATCCGTCGTTGCTCAACTCTTTGCCCATCTTCTCAAGCACAACCCACCCAGCAAACAGCGAGGTCAAAATACCGCCGATTGGCAGGGTGTAGTTGTCAACCGCATAGACCATCAGGTCAAAGAAGTTCATGCCAAACAGCTTGTACTCGCCCCAGACACCCAGAGCCAGTGAACATGGTACGCCGATCAGGAAGATCACAATGCCCACCACAATAGCAGACCATTTGCGCTCTATGCCGTATTCCTCTGCAAAGTAAGCCACCGGAATAGCCAACAAAGAGATGGAAGAGGTCAGAGCTGCAATCAAAAGCATGGCGAAGAAGATAATCTGGAACAGATAGCCACCAATCATCTCGCCAAACACAGCTGGCAGAGTGATGAAGGTGAGGCCCGGGCCAGCACCTGGATCCATGCCGAAGGCAAACACAGCTGGCAGAACCAGCAGGCCGCCCAGCACACCAACCAGCGCTGCTAAGAACACCACCCAGCAAGACGCATTCGGGATGTCAGCATCTTTGTCCAGATAAGAGCCATAGGTGATCATCGCGCCCATACCCAACGACAGGCTAAAGAACGCCTGACCAAGAGCTGCACGCAGCATCTCGCCATTCACCTGCGACCAGTCAGGGACGAGGAAGAACTCAATACCTTCCCAGGCACCCGGCAGGGTCACACTGCGCACCACCAGAACCATCAGAAGGATGAACAGCAATGGCATCAGGACTTTAACGGAACGCTCGATACCTTGAGCAACACCTGCAATCACGATCCCCATGGTCAACACCATGAACACACCGTGATAGAAGATCGGCTCCCATACAGCAGAGACCAAACCGCCAAACTGGGCTTCCAGAAGCTCAGGCTGTGCAGATTCAATGGTGCCAGCGATACTCTTCACCAGATACGCGATCGTCCAGCCGCCAACAACGGAGTAGAAGGATAGGATCAGGAACCCCGTGATCACCCCAATTACACCCGTAACTGACCACAAGCGGCCACCCAGCGCGCGGAACGCACCAACAGGGTTCATCTTCGCTGAACGACCAATGGCAATCTCTGCCATGATCAGCGCTGCGCCGATGGTTGCCATGATGACAAGATAGACCACCAGAAAGGCGCCACCGCCCTGTGTGCCTGCCAGGTATGGGAATTTCCAGATGTTACCAAGACCGACCGCAGACCCTGCGGCAGCCATAATGAAGCCGAAGCGGCTTCCCCATTGCTCACGTTTCATTTTTTGTTATTGCCAATCAACATGTGATGGTTTGTTTCAATCAAGCGCAAAAGCTTGAAATGAATTCGTTGTTCCAGCTCTTTTGATGAAATCTTTAGCCTTGTTGACCTGACAGATTGTCGCAGGTAATTTCCCTTACCTCAAAAAATATGCGTTTTTGACAGCTGCACTTAATGGGCGAATTCAAAATATAGTCACATACACCCATAATTCACCATCAAACAATGAAACTAACTATAAAATACATATATATTGGCTGATCATACCATTTATTACGTTAACCACACGACAGCAACGCAACTTCCTGCCACCACATGCAGCCCACAAGTTTTTTCGTCGCAGGTTCTGCTCACGCACCGCACCAACACAGTTCAGACACAAAAAAGCACCGCTCAAACGGTGCTTCTTTCTCTCGTTGGGACGGAGATAAGGCCTTATTCCTGAGGCCAACGTCCCCTTACACTGCGATACCTGGCCTGCTTTTCCTCGTCCAGACATACCATCTCACGCGGCAATCTGGCATTCATGGAATGCACCCAATAGCGCTTCAGCTGCCTCAACATAACCCTGTTCCTTATCAAGACCATCTCGGGTGAAGGGACTATGCCCAACAGACACATTCTCCTCCCTCTTCCGGCCCAGATTAAGTCAAACTACGGATGACCATAAAACAGCATTAAAAAAGGCCACCAAAACTGGCGGCCTTTTCATTGTTTTTGAGCGAAGCTTTATGCTCCGAAGATGGAATGGACCATCACCCAGATGATCGCAAGCGGTGCAACCACACGGCACATCCACTTCCATGCTGTCAGGTAAGCAAACGGACGTTCACCGTTATTGGTCACTTCCGCAGCAAACTTGTCATAGCTCACCCAACCAGCAACCAGACAGGTCGCAATCGCGCCAAGTGGCAGGAAGTAGTTGTCAGTGAGGTAGCCAAGGAAGTCGAAGATGTTCAGTTCGAAGAACGTGATATCGCCCCACACGCCCAGCGCCAGAGAACTTGGAACACCAAACAGGAAGATCACAATACCAACCCAGATGGTGGCCGCCTTACGACCAACATTGAACTCTTCGCAGATGAACGCAACCACGACCTGCAGCAAGGAGATTGCTGAGGTGATCGCAGCCACAAACAGCAATACGAAGAAGCAAAGCTGAATGAACATACCGAACGGCAGCTCAGCAAAAATCGCTGGCAGTGTGATGAAGGTCAATCCTGGGCCTGCAGCCGGATCCATGTTGAACGCAAACACCGCTGGCAGAATAAGAAAGCCAGCCAGAACAGCGACCAGAAGATCAAGACCAACAACCCAAAGGGCTGCGTTTGGAATGCTCTCTTTATTACCCAGATAAGAACCATAGGTGATCAAAGCACCCATACCCAGAGACAGCGTGAAGAACGCCTGCCCCAGAGCCGCGGCAACCATGTCCGCATTCAGGTGAGACCAATCAGGAACGAGGAAGTACTCAACACCTGCCATTGCCCCATCAAGAGTCAGAGACCGGATAACCAGCAAAGCCAGCAGAACAAACAAAAGAGGCATCATGATCTTCGATGCCTTTTCGATGCCGCCGGTAATACCGTTGATCACGATCAGCACGCCAATCGCCATAAAGGCAGCGTGATAAATGATCGGCTCAACTGCATCTGTCACCAGCGCACCAAAGTGTCCCTCAAATTCCGCACCGGAATAGCCAGAGAAGCCACCGGTGATTGTCTTAACCACGTAGGCGATGGTCCAGCCACCAACAACGGAATAAAACGAGAGAATAAGAAATGCGGTCAAAACCGCCATGAGACCAAAAATTGACCAGCCTGCGCCACCAACACGTCTGAACGCGCTGAACGGATTGGCCTGAGCCTGACGGCCCAGCGCAATCTCCGCGATCATCACGCATACGCCGATCGCGATCAAAAACGCAACATAGACAATGAGGAACGCCCCGCCGCCTTCCGCGCCAACCAAATATGGAAATTTCCAGATATTACCTAATCCAACCGCTGAACCTGCAGCAGCCAGAATGAAGCCGATACGACTTCCCCAATGCTCTCGTTGCATGTGACCTGAGCCATTCTTGTTGATTTTGCTTAAGTGTATTTTTGAAATCAACTTTCACAAGTTGCCCGATTCTAGCAATATAACGCTAGAGATACACCCCTTTTATGCAACAGAGTTTCTCATATATGACCATCAGGTGTCACGATACCTATAAAAGTGTAATACTGATTACTACGCGGCATTTGGTGAGATTAACTCAACAAGATAAGTAGTATTGATTACTTTAGACATGCAGCAATCAATACTACCAGTGATATATCTTATACTCAATTACACTTAGCACAAGAGTTCGGCCACAGTGTCGTATTGCAAAGAGACTGGATGTTGCTGACGATTGCATCCGCACCAACAGCTTTTGCACTCTGACAAGCACCGTTTGCATTGCCCACGGACAACTTGCCATTAGAGACCACAGACAGCGGAAAACTCATGTTGGTGCGTTGATAAACCAGCGAGTTCTGACCGCACTTGATCATCGGCATAGGGCCATCTGCACTGCTTCCATCCGCATACAGCACATCACCGCGATTACAGTACTGTGTCATGGGCGGAGTAACCTGGTTGGAACTCCCCTGAGCATAGCCTTCAGAGGCAACCATGAAAGGAACGGCCAATAGAAGGCCGAGACACAAAAAGTTACGCATTTTTCTTCCTTCTTGTTTGGTCCCACCCATACAAAATCATGGCAGGACACTGATAAGGACGAAACATCCGCACAGATGTGAAAGAAAAGGCTGCTGAGCCGAACCCAGCAGCCTTGTAATATGTATCAATATCGAATCGGCTTGCGAGGTATCACGCAAGCCATAACGCAAGCCCCTCTTACTCAGCAGGCTCCAGTGTAGAAGCTTGCGCCGTCACCGCTTTGCAAGCCTCATCATACTCTGACGACAACCGAGCAACCAGATCACCAGTGCTGCCAATGGTTTTCACCGCGCTAATGCCCTGGCCGCAGCCCCAGATCTCTTTCCAGCTCTTCGGCTTACCCTTGTCAGCACTGTGAAAGTCCATGGTCTTCAGATCGCCTTCTGGCAGATTACTAGGATCCATGCCTGCTTGCTCGATGGATGGCTTCAGATAGTTGCCATGCACACCGGTAAACAGATTGGAATACACGATATCCTCTGCACCGCTATCAACGATCATCTGCTTATAGGCCTGCTGAGCATTTGCTTCCTCAGTCGCAATAAAGGCGGACCCGATGTAAGCCAGATCAGCACCCATCACCTGTGATGCAAGAATAGACTTGCCAGTACTGATACTGCCTGAAAGCAGAAGCGGGCCATCATACCACTCACGGATTTCCTGAATAAGCGCAAACGGTGATGTTGTACCTGCATGGCCACCAGCACCAGCAGCAACAGCAATCAGGCCATCAGCACCCTTCGCAACCGCCTTATGCGCATGGGTGTTGGTAATGATGTCATGCAGCACGATGCCGCCGTAAGAATGAACCGCATCAAACACCTCTGGGCGCGCACCAAGAGAGGTAATCACGATTGGCACCTTGTACTTCACGCAAAGCTCAACATCATGCTGCAGACGATCATTGGAGCGATGCACAATCTGGTTTACAGCAAACGGAGCTGACGGTTTGTCAGGATTAGCCGCATCATAAGCTGCCAGCTCTTCTGTAATCTGGATCAACCACTCTTCCAGCTTTTCCTGCGGGCGAGCATTAAGCGCCGGAAAGGAACCAACAATCCCTGCCTTACACTGTGCAATCACCAGGTCTGGATTGCTGATGATAAACAAAGGACTGCCAACAACTGGCAGGCGCAACTTATTCTTCAAAATATCCGGCAAAGCCATTTCAAACACACTCCCTTACAATTCAATCTGCTGCCTGTTTGATCTCAATATCAGGCGGCATCACCTCTCCGGCGCTTCAACCTCTCCTGAATGTCCTGCATCATCTCGCCACTCTGGTCATCAACCAATGCCAGAACATCCCGGGCACTCAATTCTCTATAGTCTTGCGAAAGCACACGCACATCACGCACGGGCTCTCCGCTTTGCTTGTCCAGCAATTCCAGTCTCGGTCCGCCTTCACGGGCTTCCCAGCGCTCACTCCATTGGTGTAGCGCAATCATCACCGGGTAAAAGTCCATGCCCTTCTCGGTGAGAAGATAGACCGTTCCGCGCTTGTCCTGCTGGTCTTGCTCCTTACGCAGCAAACCCGCTTGCACCAGACGCCGCAAACGATCTGTCAGTACACTGGTGGAGATCTGCAAATGCCCCTGAAAGTCATCAAAGCGCTTGATGCCCTGAAACTGGCACCTCAGAATAAGCAGGATCCAGGGATCCCCCATCTGCTCGATCGCTTGAGCAACCGCACAGTCAACACCTGCAAAGCTTCGTCGCGCTCCACTCATTCCCGGCTCCGGCACCTTCAATTTAACTTCGTTTAAAGAAGCTATTTCCAGTTTACCTAATGGGCAACCTAGCTCTTTGGCCTAGTCTTCAACCGAACCACTGAGTCCTTTTCAAAACCTCTGCACAACACCAAAATCGCTCTGGTTTGCCGCATCCAGCCGGTCCGCATCAAGTTGTCCCCAGCCCTGCCAAACTTTTTTCTGGCTAAGTTTCGCTCACCGAAACCACCCGAAACCCTCTTTCCGAAAAACCTTGTGTTTCGGTTTCCAAAACCGATTTCGGACTTAACAAAACCGATTTTGTTGACTTCCAAAATCGGTTTTGTAAGCATCATCGATGAAATCAGATCATGAATGGGAGCGATCTGATGACAACCTATTGGGTGGGAATTCTGTGAGCATCACTGACCAGAATGTGCAACAGAGAAAATCTGTGACCATTGGAGACGTGGCACGCCATGTAGGCGTTGCAAAGGGCACCGTGTCCCGCGTCCTGAACAATTACACGGACATTTCCAAAGCAACTCGCGAGCGCGTCCTCAAAGCAGTCGAAGAGCTGGGCTATCGCCCCTCCTCCACAGCACGCAATCTTAAGCGTGGCCGTGTCGACACCTTCGGCATCGTACTGCCGCTCATGCC
The DNA here is from genome assembly GCF_001623065.1 of Pseudovibrio sp. Ad46. Lineage (NCBI taxonomy): Bacteria > Pseudomonadati > Pseudomonadota > Alphaproteobacteria > Hyphomicrobiales > Stappiaceae > Pseudovibrio > Pseudovibrio sp. Ad46. The sequence continues at coordinate 27,765 of NZ_LMCG01000079.1, forward strand.
TGGCAAAGGGGCAGACCCGTTCCTCGCCGAGTTTCTGGACGGCATGACCCGCGCACTCAACGCAGTCGATAAAGACCTGCTAGTGACAACGGCGAGCTCCATGGATGATGCTGTGCTGGCAATCCGCCGCCTCATCTCCTCGCAAAAGGTCGATGGCTTCGTTCTTACCAGAACAGCCACCAACGACCCACGCGTAGACTATCTATTGGATCGGGGTTTTCCGTTTGTCAGCCATGGCCGTACAGCCCGCGAAGGCGAACACCCATGGTTCGACATCGACAACCACGCCGCGTTCTATTCAGCAGCCAGAAAGGTCATTGCGCAAGGTCACACCCGTATCGCGCTGGTGATGTCTAATCCGCAAATGAACTTCAGCCGCCTGCGTATTGAAGGGTTCCAACAAGGCTTGGAAGAGGCCGGTCTGTCTTTTGAAGAGCAGTTGATCGTCGAAACATCCTTGGATGAACCGGGCGGGGAGCAGGCAGCGCTTCAACTGCTGCATCAGGACCGTCCGCCAACAGCTATCATCTGCATGACCGATGCCATCGCCATCGGCGTCACCAAGATCATTCGCCGCCATGGTTTGACGGTTGGTGAGGACGTCACAGTCATTGGTTACGACGGCCTGCCTGTGTGCGAGCACTTCGACCCGCCGCTTACCAGCTTCGCTCAGGAACCAGTCCTTGCAGGCAGCACACTGGCAGAGCTTCTCACAAAAGCAATCAGCGGCCAGCCAGCACGGGAGCTGCAGGTACTGGCCGAAGCAAGACTTATTCAGCGTGGCTCTGATGGTCCGCCACGCAAAACACCTGAGGAGCTGAAAGCTCACCTCAGCGCATACTTCGCAACCGCATAATGGAGGAAATTATGTTCGGGAGGAACATTCTAAGAACGACAGCCCTTGTAGGCACGCTTGCATTTGCAATGAGTGCAGCACAGGCTGAAGCGCTGCGCTTCTGGACCACAGAAGAACAGCCTGCACGTCTTGCCAAGCAGGAAGCAATGGCAAAGGCGTTTACCGAGAAGACCGGCATTGAAGTCAATGTCATTCCGGTAACCGAAAAAGACATGGGCACCCGCGCAACAGCAGCTTATGCAGCTGGTGATCTGCCAGACGTCATCTATCATCCGCTGATCCACGTTCTGCCTTGGGCAGAAGCTGGCATCATCGACACGGATGCTGCAACCGAAGTCATCGAAGATCTAGAAGAAAGCACCTTCGCATCCGGCGCTCTGAACATGGCAGCTCTGCCTGATGGCTACGCAGCTGTTCCGGTGGACGGCTGGACCCAGATGATCGTCTACCGCAAGGATCTGTTTGACGCTGCCGGTCTGGAAGCACCAAACACATACGCTTCCATCCTCGCAGCTCTCGAAAAACTTCACAATCCGCCAGAGCAGTTCGGCTTTGTGGCTGCAACAAAGATCGACGAAAGCTTCATGAGCCAGCTTCTGGAACATGTGCTTCTGGCAAACGGTGCAACTCCGGTTGACGAAAACGGCTTCAAAGGTTTCGACGAAAAGAAACTTGCAGAAGCTCTGACTTTCTACAAAGCATTGGCGAAAGCCTCCCCTCCAGGCGATCTGTACTGGAAACAGTCCCGCGAGTTGTACTTCGCTGGCAAGGCAGCCATGATCATCTGGTCTCCGTTCATTCTGGACGAGCTGGCAGGCCTGCGTGACAGCGCACCGCCAACCATCAACGGTGACCCAACTTCCAAAGAACTGGCAGGTAAGACCGGTGTTGTAACCACTCTGTCAGGCCCATCCAACAAGGCTGGCGCAGCATGGGGTGACATCCGTTACTTCTCCATCACCAACGATGCTGACACAGAAGCTGCACAGCAGTTCGTGGAATACTCCATGAACGACGGCTATCTGGCGACCCTGTCCATCGCGCCAGAAGGCAAATTCCCTGTTCGCCGCGGCAATGCTGAGGACAAAGAAGCCTTCATCAAAGGCTGGGCAACCCTGCCAGTGGGTGTGGACCGCAAAGCACCGCTTACAGAGCTCTATCCGGCTGAGACAATCACCCAGATTGTGGAAGGTCTGGATACGGCCAGCCGTTGGGGAGTGAAAGAAGGCCAGCTCAGCCTTGCATCCAAGATCCTGAACTCCATGGCCATCAACCGCTACACCCGCGAGTTCATTGATGACGAACTCTCTGCAGAAGAAGCGGTCACCAAGATCAATCAGGAACTTGCCAAGATCAAGTAAGGCCTGACGTCACGATCTCAGCCCGCAGGCCTCATGTCTGCGGGCTCTCAATCCACCAAAACCACCGTGATATCAGGAGCACAGCGCAATGAGCGCCATAGCCGATCAGGCCGGAAAATCTGTTAGCACAGCAGGTGAAAGCGTGAGCCAGCCGCCCAAAGGCGCAGGCCCCATGCAAAAGCGGGAAGCACGCCTTGCCTACACCATGCTGGCGCCCACGTTTCTGATCATCCTCGCAATTGTTCTTGGACCTCTGGTCGCCAACTTCTGGATCAGCTTTAAGCCCGTGGAACTGGGCGATCTGCGCGCTCCGAAAGTCCTCATCAACGAACGCGTCAAAGGCAAACCAAAGCAGGCAGGCGATCCGGCAACGCTGGAATACCGTGTCAGAAACTCCTCCCAGAAAAACTCCATCGCAGACGCAGGCTTTACCGACATCCTCCCACCCGGTTTCACCGCGCTAAAGCTGCCGAATGCCTGCTCTCTCAATGGGATCAACATACAGTGCGACCTTGGCACGCTTAAGGGCAAAGCCCGCGAAAAACTGGTCATTTCAGGCACAGTCTCTGACGAATACCTTGCTTTGAGAAAGCCGGAGAAAGCCAGCAAGCCCGTTTCTTACGGCGATGCTGACAGTGTGCTCACCAACGGCACGTTCACGCTCGATAACTTCCGCCGTGTGTTTGACAGTGACGAGTTCTGGAGCGTTCTGCGTGTCACGTTCTACTACACCATCTTCGGCACAGTTGGCGCACTGGTCCTCGGCCTGTTTGCAGCCCAGCTCCTCAACACCTCCTTCAAGGGCAGAGGCATTCTGCGTGGGCTCTTCCTGTTCCCCTACGTATCTCCAGTGATTGCCGTTGCTTTCACCTGGGTCGTCTTGCTGGATCCATTCTCCGGAACCCTGAATGCCCTGCTCACCAAGATGGGAGTTCTCGCAGAACCGGTAAACTTCTTCGGTCAGCGCGCGGTAGACCTGCACCTGTTCGGAACCTCCTTCGAGTTCCCATTGGCGCTCTCAACGGTCATCGCCTTTGAAGCATGGCGTTACTTCCCGCTGTCTTTCCTGTTCATTCTGGCTCGCATGCAATCCGTTTCAACAGACATCTATGAGGCAGCGGAAATGGACGGCGCCACTCCAATGCAGCAGTTCTGGTACATTTCCCTGCCACAACTCATGGGCATCCTGTCCGTCCTCTTCCTGTTGCGCTTCATCTGGACCTTCAACAAGTTCGACGACATCTTCCTGCTCACTGGTGGTAACGCCGGAACCCGCACCCTGACCGTGGATGTGTACGAGCAAGGCTTTGCCCTTTCCAATCTGGGTGCAGGTGCTGCCGTTGCCGTGGTCGTCTTTGTTGTTCTCGTCACCTTCGCCACCTTGTTCATCCGCTTTTCCACCAAGGAGGAAGGGCTATGAGATTGCTCAGTAGCTACGTTCTTGCCGGCCTAAGCGGCGCCGTCTGGGGCTTCCTGGCCATGATCGTGATTGGTGTCACCCTGACACTCATCACCGGAGAGCTCGCTATCCCACAAGTGGGCGCTGCCGTCCTCGCCTCTGCGCTTGGCGCGCTCTTCACCCATCTGTGGGAAGGCAAATCCGCCAGCACCGGACAAAAATACGCACCAGCCGCCATCATCCTGCTGGCTCTGCTTGCAGCAACATTTGGCGCTCCGTTTGCCCTGCCGCTTTCCGTAGAACCGCTCTGGCAGCTCATCGCACTGGTCTCCTTTGTAGCCATAACGTTCTGGGCCAATCGACAGACACTGACAGACACGCCAAAGGGCAACCTCACACGATATGAGAAAGAAGTCGTCTTCCTGCGTGTTGCAAAAGGCTTTGGCTTCGTCATCTTCACGGTGATGGTTGCCCTGCCATTCTACGTCATGGTCATGACCAGCCTGAAAAGCCAACAACAACTGCTCGGCAACCCGCTGGATCTGTCCATTGATCTGTCAGGCGGCATCTCCGGCATGTTCCGCTCTTACGTAGAGCTGTTCACCCAGTTCAACTTCGGCACCTATCTGACGGTCTCTGCCATTGTTTCAGTAGCAACTGTCATCCTGACCCTTCTGTTCTCGGTCCCGGGCGCTTATGCGGTCTCCCGTCTGAACTTTCCAGGTCGCTCCTGGATGTCCCGCTCCGTGCTGCTCATCTACATGGTGCCGGCGATTGTTCTGGTCATACCGCTTTACGCTGTCTTCTCTCAGCTGGGCCTGCGTAACTCGCTGACTGGCCTGCTCATCGTCTATCCGGCAACCACCATTCCGGTCGCCCTGTACATGCTGCAAGGCTACTTCAAAGGCCTGCCTGCTGAGTTGGAAGAAGCAGGCCTCATGGATGGTCTCAGCCGTCTGGGTGTGATCCTCAAAATCACCCTGCCACTGTCCTTGCCAGCACTGGCATCCGTATCCCTTTACGTCTTCATGATCGCGTGGAACGAGTTCCTCTTCGCCTTCATGTTCCTGGATGATCCAGACATTTTCACCCTCTCCCGCGGTGTCGTGTCTCTCAATTCCTCTGAAGTCCCACGTCAACACCTGATGGCCGGTGCGGTCATCGCAACAGTCCCTGTTCTTGGCATCTTCCTGTGGTTCGAACGTTTTCTCGTTCAGGGCCTCACAGCAGGCAGCGTCAAAGGCTAAGCGGCACTGTCAAAAAGAAAAAACATCGGAGTATCTACTATGTCCGCACAACTCGACAATCAGGCCATTTCCATCCTCAAGGAAAATGATCTGGGCGGCTATACCATCCCGACCAAAGGCCTCTACCCATACCAGTGGAACTGGGACAGCGCTTTCGTCGCCCTCGGCTTTGCAACATTCAACATGGAGCGCGCATGGGAAGAGATTGAACTGCTCTTTGAAGGCCAGTGGGATGACGGCATGGTTCCGCACATCATCTTCCGTAAGGATGACCCGAGCTACTTCCCTGGCCCATCCGTCTGGGGCACCACAAACCCGAAGATCCCAACCTCCGGCCACTCTCAGCCACCAGTGGCAGCAACCGTTGTTCGCCGCTTGTTTGAGCAGGACACCTCACAAGCTGGCATCGAGAAAATCAAAACCCTCTTCCCGAAGCTGCTGGCATGGCATCGCTGGTATCATAGCTACCGCGATCCGGAAGGTCACGGCGTCATCGCAATCATGCACCCATGGGAATCTGGCCGCGACAACCTTCCGGACTGGGACAATGCTGCAAGCCACGTCGATATCTCTGATATTGGTGAATACACCCGTAAAGACACATCTCACGTAAACCCTGAGATGCGCCCGAAGAAGATCGACTACGACCGCTATCTGGCAATCGTAAAGTTTGGCCGCGACAACAACTGGGATCCAAAGATCGTTGCAGACCAGTGCCCGTTCTTTGTGGCTGACCCGGGCAACACCTTCATCCTGCTGCGCGCAGACCGTGACCTGCTGGCCATGGCCGAAGCGCTGGGCGAAACCGAAGCAGTTGAAGAGCTGAAAGGTTGGATCGCCCTCACAGAAAAAGGCATCGCCAAACTCTGGAATGAAGAAAAGCAGGCCTTCTGCACCTACGATCTGCGCAATGATGTATTGGGCAACGGCATTTCCAGCGCGTCTTTCCTTGCTCCATATGCAGGCATTCGCGAAGAAAAATACATCAACCCGACACGCGAACACTTCGACCGGATCGCGGCAAAGGTCAACTACACCATGCCAAGCTACGATCCGGATCATCCGCTGTTTGAAAGCATGCGCTACTGGCGTGGTCCGGTCTGGGGCATCATCAACTACCTCATCGCAACAGGGTTTGCAGATATGGGTGACACAGTCCGGGCCGAGCGCCTGCGCAAAGACACTGTTGCACTGATCGAAAAGAGTGATTTTGCGGAATATTTTGATCCAATCACCGGCGAAGGCGCTGGCGGCAACTCCTTCTCATGGACATCCGCCATCTGGCTCACATGGGCCACACCAAGCCTGACCGCTAAAGCAGCCTGAGGAGGAACGGAAGAATGGGAGCTATTCGCCTTGAGGGTGTCGAAAAATGGTTTGGGGATCTTCAGGTCATCAAAGGGATTGATCTTGAGATCAATCCCGGGGAGTTCGTCATCTTTGTTGGCCCCTCTGGCTGCGGCAAGTCCACACTTCTGCGGGTGATCTCCGGTCTGGAGGAAGCCAGCCGCGGCACCGTACACATTGATGGCAAAGACGTCACCGCCCTACCACCGGCCGGACGTGGGCTCTCCATGGTGTTTCAGGGTTATGCGCTCTACCCACATATGAGCGTGCGCGAAAACATGGGCTTTGCTCTGAAAACCGCAGGTGCTCCAAAAGCTGAGATTGAAGCCAAGGTCAACAAGGCCGCTGAAGTGCTTCAGCTGGAAGAGTACCTCGAACGGCGTCCAAAGGCACTCTCTGGCGGTCAGCGCCAACGCGTTGCCATTGGCCGGTCCATCGTCCGTGATCCAGCTGCCTTCCTGTTTGACGAGCCGCTCTCCAATCTCGATGCAGCCCTGCGTGTTGAAATGCGCTTTGAGATTGCAAAACTGCACCGCAATCTGGATGCCACCATGATCTATGTGACCCATGATCAGGTGGAAGCGATGACACTGGCAGACAAGATCGTGGTTCTGCAGTCTGGCCGTATTGAACAGGTCGGCTCTCCGCGAGAACTCTATGAGCAGCCGGACAACCTGTTCGTGGCTCAGTTCATCGGCTCACCAAAGATGAACATCATACCCGTTGAGTTCAGCGACAATACCTTCACGCTGGCAGGTTTCTCAGAGCAGCCATCGCCTTTCAAAAACAACGAAGGCACACCTGTGAAGCTGGGCATCCGTCCGGAACACATCAGTGTTGTTCCACCAGCAGAAGCTGCTGTAACGGGCACGGTGGAACACGTCGAGTACCTTGGTGCAGACCTCTTCATCTATGTTGCAGCCAAAGGGCTTGGCACCATCTTGGTCAGATTATCCGGTCTGGAGCACTACAGCGCAGGCGACACCGTCGGCCTCTCTTTCGACCCCGCCCTCACCCACTTCTTCGGGACTGATGGCAAAGCCGTACGGGTGAACAGCGAGAAGGCAATAGAACCAGCCTGAAACAACAAGCAGCCTCGATAAGCAAAAGGCTTGGGTGCTCACACATCCAAGCCTTACTTTTCTAAGCAGCTATGACACCCTTAGAAGCGATAAGTAACACCAGCCCCAATTAGCCAGGGATTAAGTTCAGCAGTACCTGAGACTTTCGCATCATTGTTCAACGTCGCGTCATAGTCTGCCTCAAGGAACAGCTTTTTAACGTCAAAGTTCACACCCCAATGGTCATCAACCATGTAGTCGAAACCAACCTGTAGAGCTGCACCAAACGTGTTTTCGATATCAAGTTTCTTGGAGTCTTTTCCATCATCTTGATTATAGAAAATCGTGTAGTTGATACCTGCACCAATGTACGGCTTAAAACTGCCGAAATTAGTGAAGTGGTACTGCAAAGTAAGCGTTGGTGGGAGGATCCAAGTCTCTCCAACATCGCTTACACCGAGGCCTGGAAGGCTACCATCACCATCAACATCTGACCAAGTAGTCCCCAAAATCAACTCAGCTGCAAAATTGTCAGTGAAGTAATAGGTGATATCCAACTCAGGAATCACTGTACTCGAGTATGACAGATCAGACCCTGAGACACCGTTGACATGACCCTCATCCATAGGGATCACACCCAGAGCGCGCACACGGATCTGCCAAGGGCTCTTCTCAGATGCAGCCGCAGCAACGATATCTTCCTGTGGCACAGGCATATCTGCCGCCAGAACTTGACCAGCAGGCACCACCATCGCAGCAGTGACCATAAGGCCCATCACCCTTTTCAAACTCATCTCCACCTCCAGTTGTATAAGCGAGCTTTACACTTATTCCAATTATTGAGAGTGGAGCACGTGAGCATTGAGGTGCATCAAACCAGTATTGATAATATAAGTACTATTTATAATAGTAATTTTGCCGGACAAGAAATGTGAAATGTTGATTTCAAATAGACATTTCTTGCAGGAAAACTAGCACAACCACCAGATCACAACAAGCCTAAGGAAACTCTCATCACTTTATTTCATCATAATAATTGATACATAGCCCGTACAACAATGCCTCCTATCATCACAATCACCAGCTGAAAACACACAAGCTTCCCTCACTCCAACGTTTGTCACTGCGCCCAGAACCCGCTATGAAGTGGAGACTTCGTGCAGGCAGATCCGTAAGGCACACACCTTCCTTGCAACATCTTGCTCTGACCGAAGTCTCTTCAGTTTTTAGTCTACCGGGTTTTGTGAGTGGGGGAATAAATGGCTGCGCAGTGGTGCATCGGTCTGATGACCGGAACGGTAATGGACGGCAACGTCGACATCGCCATGCTGAAAACCGATGGACAAACCATCGAAGAGTTCGGCCCTTACACACTGGCAAGTTATCCCCCTGAAACCAATCAGCTGATCGCCGAAGCCATGGCCGCCGCTCAGGACTGGAATTTCGCATCCGAGGAACCTGAAATTTTCTCACGAGCGGAGAAAGCACTCAGCGAGGGACAAGCCCACGCAATTTCACATTTCCTTTCAAAAAACTCCATTTCAACGCAAAATATTGCGTTAATCGGTTTTCACGGCCAAACCGTCCTGCACCGCGCACCCAAAGGCGGCCAAAAAGGCGCAACCCGACAACTCGGTGACGGCCACATCATCGCTGATATCCTCGATATTCCAGTGATTTACGACTTCAGAACGCAAGATATCGAAGCAGGTGGACAAGGCGCGCCCCTCGCAGCCATCTACCATCAGGCCCTCTTAAGAAGCGCCGGTCTGTCCGACAATCCAACGGACACAGCAATTCTGAATCTCGGCGGCGTCGCCAACATCTCGTGGTGGGACGGGCATAACACCCTGATTGCCTTCGACACAGGCCCGGCCAACGCGCCTATAAACGACTGGATCAGCTCCCATAATCGCGGCGACATGGACCGCGACGGCCTCATCGCTGCCAGCGGACAAGCGGACGAAGACCGCCTCAAAACACTTCTCGAACACCCCTATCTCACCGAAGCCTTCCCCAAATCCCTCGACCGCAACAGCTTCACAAAAGACATGGCAACCGGCCTTTCTCTGCAAAACGGCGCAGCAACACTCACCGCATTTTCGGCAAGCGCAGTCGGCAAGGGGTTGGACATGCTACCAAAACGCCCAGCCCGCCTGGTAGCATGCGGTGGAGGACGCAAAAACCCGCAGCTTCTGAAAGAGATCGAAGCACGGGCAAACGTAAAAATCATTCAGGCTGAAGAACTTGGCTGGCGTGGGGACGCAGTGGAAGCCGAATGCTTCGCCTTGCTCGCGGCCAGATGCGATCGCAATTTACCGATCAGTTTTCCGGGAACCACAGGCGTTCCAACAGCTATGTCAGGTGGCACCAAGGCGCTTCCACACCAACACACCAGCTAAACAGCCGTACCAGAAGTAAAAAGGTGGGAGCCCTTGCCGCCGCGCAAGAGCTCCCACCGACCTCTTGTTTAAAGTTCAAAAGGTCTCAACTTCAAATATCTATAAGAAAAGGTAGGCAGTATATTCTGGTCGCAACATTGTAGATAATTGATATCTTGAAAGAATTTCAACTATCTGCAACACAATCAACATACTCGAAAGTTATTTTAACAAAAACCCCTCCAAACAACCAAAACAACAACTGTTGCAATTCAGTACCTTGATGTTTATTCGAACACAAACAAGTAGTATTGCACAAATACACAACACAATACTTATAGAGTCTATGTATTTTTTACGGTAAAAACTGGCAAGGCATGTGCTTATCCATTGGCAATCCCACCAGAAGCGACATAAAGGCAGTTTGAATTTTCCCAAAGTCATGCTACCTCCTTTTTAAGGGAGGAGCCGTCTTTGAAGAGAAGAACTATCAACCGCATTGCCTTTGTTTCCAGCGATACGCCAGAAGCACTTGCTGCACGCCAAGCTCTTGAAAAGATGTACGGATCTGCCTCGCAAGACGATGCGGACGTCATTGTCGCGCTTGGCGGCGACGGAGTTATGCTCTCTTATCTACATAAGTTTATGAACAAAGGCATGCCGATCTACGGCATGAATCGCGGTTCAGTCGGCTTTCTCATGAACGAGTACAAGACCGAAGGCCTGATTGAACGCCTTGAAAAAGCAGAGATAACGCCTCTCCATCCCCTTAACATTGAAGCTGTCGACAAAGACGGAAACGAGTTCACCGCTCGTGCAATCAATGAAGTCTCTTTCCTGCGCAAATCCCATCAGGCCGCGAAACTGCGCATCTCCGTTGATGGCCGCGTCCGCATGGAAGAGCTGGCATGCGATGGTATCATTATCTCTACTCCCCAGGGCAGCACAGCTTATAACCTGTCAGCCCATGGCCCGATCCTGCCGATTGACTCGCCTCTGATGGCACTTACACCCATCAGTGCCTTCCGCCCAAGACGCTGGCGCGGTGCTCTGCTCTCAACACAGAACACCGTTAAGATTGAAGTACTTGAAGCAGACAAACGCCCGGTCAACGCAGCCGCTGATCACCGTGAGTTCCGAAATGTTATCAGCACGACCATCTATCAGGACGCGACAGCTCAAAGCTGCATCATGTTCGATAATGAACACAGCTGGGACGAACGTATCCTCTCTGAGATGTTTAAGTACTAAGACACAACCAGTTGATGCTGTGATCACAACCAAATATGCTAAAAGAAGCAACTTCGGGTTGGAATTGCTCGTAAAATAGTTAGATATTATTTCGAATTCGAAATATAATCACACCTACAGCAATGCAGGCTCAGGAATTACGCAGGACAATGGCTTCTTTAACTGGTTCAGATAAATCTTCTCAGGAACACATCCGCGTTCCAAACGATCTTTCCAAAAAAGTCCGGAAGATGTCGACCATTGAAGCTGCCAAGTTCGACCCGGTCAAAGCTGCTGAAGAAGCCATCGAGAAACTCTCTGACAAGTTCGAAAGCTGGATGGGCTCGGAAGTCGATTGCCTGAAAGAGACCAATCAGGCAGCACAGAATGCTGATTTTACAGAGGAAACCTACGACGCACTGTTCCGCTGCGCCCACGATATCAAAGGCCAGGCGGAAACTCTGGGCTTCCCACTGGTTGGCCGCGTTGCAAACAATCTGACGCTCTTGCTGGTCGCTGCCAAGACACAAGAGAGCTTTCCGAAAGAGCTCATCGCTCAACACGTAAGCGCAATCAATGCAATGATTTCTGAAGATGCCCGCGATGAAACCAATCGGCTTGGTGTCGCGCTTGTGACAAGACTGGAAGAAGCGAGCGCTCCGCTCACAGAACTCGTCGACAGCTAATCGGGCAATAAGCTGAATACCTTAAGCAACGTCACTCAGCATTTCAGCAACACGTGTACGTGCACTTTCGCGCGCAGCCTCATTGGAGAGGCGATGCAACAAGTCTTGCAGATCTCCCAGATCCTCAATACCCAGCTCATCTTCCAGCGCAATCAGATCACCCGCTACAATGCGTGATTTGGACCAATGGTCGATCTGCATGTTTTCGACCCGCTGCCAGCTGGCAATGCACTCCTGGAAAAGCGCATGCGTGCGGTCTGGCAAGCCAGCGGCTGATAAGACGCGTCGCAGCGAAGCACCAAATGGCGTCGCCAATGCGTCAAACACCTGATCCTCCTCATAATCAGACAAACGAGCCAACGAGCTTGTAAGCAAGTTAAAGCAACCGGTTACTGCTGAACGAAGCAAAAGAACGCTTGTCATCTGAGCGGAAACAACCAGATGTTCAACAAGCCCGTGCAGCTCTTTGTCAGAGGCACTCCAGGCCAGTGAAATCGTAGAACGATCCTGCGCATCAGCAACCAGTTGCTCAGGAGCACGCATATTCCTTGCACCAAGCACCTGCGGATGGTCACCAAGACCTTCAGTATAACGCCGCAGCATCATATGTCGGATTTGCAAGGGAACATCATCACGAGACATCAGAGCATCTTTCACGTCCCGGCTTTCGCCAAACCGTGCAACCACACGTTCCATACTGTTGGGTGTGATCTCTGCCTTTTCATTTGCAAGCAAAGCAACACAGGCCTCTTCACAAGCAACTTCGCAGATAGCAGCAGACAAGCCCACCGTAATTTCAGGTCGGCTGGCAACTGCAACACAACGCTGAGTGGAGCCTGTCGCAACAAGATCCACCAGCTCACCTTCTGGAATAGTCGTTGCACCAGAAAGCAAAGGCAGCGCAACTTCATCTTCATCCACGAGCAAAGCAGAAATGATGTGAGAAGGAACAATCTTTGCAGCGCCAAAGGCTTCTGCAAGGGCGATCCGAACCGCAACATCACGATCATCAAGCAGGAAGGTCAATGCTGCCTCTGCTTCGCTGTACTCAGAGCTTTCAAGTTCAGAGTACAAGAAAGCACGCACCAAAGCACCAGCCGCCTGTGCGCGACTTCCACTTGGCGCATACTGCACCCAATTCAGAAAACTCTTGATAATCATGGCACTCAGAAACCTGTATCCACCAACTATGGGTAGAAATAATTAATCATAATTCTTAAGGCTTCGTTCACTGCACCCGCAGTTTCTCGTAAAACTTGTTTTTTGAAAGATTAGAGCAGTAAGAAACGCCTGTAAGTCACAGGTTCTAGACCTTCTTACTTAAGGACTTTCCACTTGCTTGGGACGGTGCAAGAAATTTGGTCAGGTCCAAAGGTGCACCAGATGGTCTCGCGATTGGCTTTGGCGCAACAAACTGTTGGCTGATTGATTCCTGAACCTCAACACCGGATCGCTTCGTCTCACTCACAGCTTTGGACGCAGTTAATGCTGCCGCTTCATCAGTCCGAAACAGGGACTGAAAAGGCGCCTCATCTTTATCAACCGTCGTCGCACGCCATGCTGTCAGAATGCGGCTTTCAACGCGATGGCTGTCAATCGGCTTAGTGATAGGCCCCCTACGCACACCAACTGCCGGACGATCTGAACCAGCAATCGTATCATTAAAGCGCCCAACCAAACGGTCATGCACATCGCTGACAGTCCGTGCCTGCCCATCCTTGTTGTAAAATACAGCCTTATTGGACCGCGCTTGCAGCGGAAACAGGTCCGCAGCCGGGTGCTCAGGTCGGTCCTGAGCAGCATTCAAAAGCCGTAGACTACCGTTCACCCCAAGAAAATGCGCAAGATACAGCTCACCAGCGGACGGGTCCCGCCCCAGATTTGAAGAAAGTCCAGAGGCGTTGTCTTTTGCCAAAGCACCGGCAACAAGCGAAGAGATATCAGGGTCATAACGCAGATCCAGAAGCTGTTGCTTCAGGTGCTTGTTGTCGACGCGGTACTTACCATTTGCATCAACACGAATGTGCTGCGCATAGTCTTGCAAGCCCAATTCCTCGCCATTTTTCTTGAGCGTCTCAAGCCAGGTGGACTCGATGAATTGAAAAAGCCCCGAGGCAGAGGAGGTTTTAGCTTTGGCGTTCGGGTCAAAGGAAGATTCACGGGCAGCCGCTTGCAGCAGAAAGTCAAAAGACGTACCTGTTTTGGAACTGGCCTTTTGAAAAGCCGATTCAATACGCCCTGCAATGGAAGGATCGCCTGCAACCTTCACGAGAATCTGCCCCCTATAATACCATTAGTTAATATACCTTAATATTAGTTAATAAATAGTTAAATTTTAATTTTACCCTACTGAAATCACTGAGTTATTTGAGTTAAAACAGATTTTTCACCTATCCTGTTCTCTACGAATTATGCATTACAATTCAATTTCTGATTGGATTCGGAGAAAAGCAATGAACTGCCTGCTGAGCGTGATGGCCTCAACATTCGATAAGACAGAAAAGCTGAAAGCTCTGAGGAATGTATCACTCGCCATTTTGCCAGAAAAGCCCGTCAGCGAGTTCGAGCCTTATGGCTCGCCAAACACTCTGGCTGAGCTGGGCAAACACCACGATCTTTATCTCACACTAAACGAACCATCAGAGAGCACGATCCTCACAACGCTCAAGCCCTATGCTCATGTGAAGCCAAGAGGCGTCGTTCCAACCTTCATCAAATCGCGCGCTGATATTGAACGTTTGCACGCGATACTTTCTGTCTTTGAAGCCGAACACGCATTGCAAGACTGCACAGTGAAGATCATTCCTGAACTTGGCAGATATCCTGCAGCCTTTCACAACCTCATGAACCTCTCCAACACCAGCCCACGCCTAACCGCACTGGCATGGAATGAAGAAGCGCTGAAAGAGGCACTGGATGCGAAACAGTCCAGAGATGAAAATGGAGGTTTGCTGCCGCCGTTTCAATATGCACAAACACAATGCCTGTTTGCTGCAAAATCGGCTCACCTGTTTGCTCTGGATACAGCACCAACGGCAGCACCTGAAGATCTGGAAAAATCAGCAGCACTCGGCTTTACCGGCATGAACGCAAACACGCCTGAAGACGCGCATCAGATACAACAGGTATTTTCGAGATAAGAAAAGGGGCGCCTGAGCGCCCGCCATCATGCTTTTTCTGGAAGAACTGGCCGGTCCATCTGAAATACAGAATCAACCACCGAGTAATCCATGTAACCCAACCGGGCCAAAGGCTTCATTTTCGCCACATTGAGCAATCCGTTTTCAAGCACACTCTCGTCGATATGCACACCAACAACCTGACCCAGTATAAGCCAGCTGTTAGTCTCATTTCCGTCAATATCGATCAGACGCTGCACATTAACCAGCTTACACTCCAACGCAGTTTTTGCCTCTAAAACGCGTGGAGCCTTGATCAATTTGGATGGCTCTGCCGTTAAACCGGAAAGCTCGAACTCATCAACATCAGTACCAACCATTGCAGAGGACAGGTTCATCGCATCTGCAAGATCCAATGTGGCTTGGTTGCAGACAAACTCGCCAGTTTCTTCAATGTTGCGGACAGAGTCTTTGTAACCGCTGGACCCAATCACAACCATCGGCGGAGTATCACACACTGCATTGAAAAAACTGTAAGGAGCCAAGTTGCGCACACCGTCTTTAGAGACGGTAGAAACCCAACCAATCGGACGAGGTGCAACAACAGCCTTGAATGGATTGTGGGGCAATCCATGCGGCTTATTCGCTTCATAAAACATATACTTGCCTCAACTCCTACGCATCAACACCGGAAAGAGAACTTTCAAAATATTCAGTCAATCGGGCAACATCAGGCCGAGGACGCTCACTCGGAACAATGCTAGCGCTTCCGATATGAATGAAGCCTGCAAACCGCTCCCCATCACGAGCACCAAGATAGGCAGCTGCCTCATCATCAAAAGCATACCACTCAGAGAGCCACTGGCCTGCAAAACCCATTGAAAAGCAGGCATTAAGGAGCGAGACACAAACCGCCCCAACAGCAAGCTCCTGTTCCCAGACCGGAACTTTATGTTCCCGGTTTGGAGAAGACACAACGCCAATAACCAACGGCGCGCGCTTGAAACGCTCCAGCTCCATTACCTTGGTGTTCTCACCAAGCGAGCCCTGACGCTTTTCTGCAATTTCAGCAAGCTTTAGACCGATGAGGTCAGCCTGTGAATTGCCATAGATAATAAACCGCCAAGGAGAAATTTTTCCGTGATCCGGAACACGGCAGGCTATCTCAAGAAGCTCTGAAATTTGTGCTTGATTGGGACCAGGATGCACGAGTGTTGCAGCGAGATGGGAGCGACGAGTTTTGAGAAAACTCTTCAGTTCTGGAAGGTCTTTAGTTTCCACGGTCTCGATTCTTTTCAGGATTTCAACGATTAAAGCTACGCAATAGTCCTATACAGAATATCAACTGTGTCAATTAAAGGATGGTCTTGCCCCATTCTTGCCACATTGACTACCAATCCCCAACCCACTTAGTAAAAATTTATAAAACACTTCCAAATCACAGTTTGTCACTGTAATCTGATTTCACTCGATCGGGTGTCGGTTTTGTATTTACTGTCGCACACGGGTAACACTTTCTGAAGTAGTAGCGAGAGCACACGTGAAGTTAGAGCGGATATCGACGTTCAGCAAAGCGCTACAACGCGCAGCAACCGCCACAGCATTTTGTGCTGGATTGGCCTTGCTTGGAAACGCCGCTCAGGCTGCAGGTCCTATTCCTGTTTCCAAACCTGCTTTGCCGTTCTCTAAAGAAGTGCTGGACTTGGGCGCAAAGCCAGACAAGACCATCGCACCTCCTATCAGCTATGATCCGCTCAGCGGTTATCAGGGGCAATCCCTTGCACCAACAATGGGTACGAGCTTCTTACCGTACGCTCCCCCATCTGTAGGCGCAGAGCAGGCACCTGTCGGCGCACAGCCTGTCCTTTATCTGGTAGCAAAGCTGGCTGAGGGAACACCGAACCTCACACGTGGCCTAAAATGGCGCGTCTACTCTTCAAAAGAAAATGATGATGGGTCCTTGACCATGGTCGCGTCCTCTCAAGATCAGGACGCAGAATTCCGCCTCGATCCGGGTACTTACCTCGTTCACACCTCTTTTGGCAAAGTCACAGCAACCACGCGTTATGAACTTAAAAGCGGTGTGAAGACAGGAACAATCATCCTGAACGCAGGTGGTATTCGTCTGGACGCTGCTCTGGGCAACGATCAACAGATGCCACGCAAAGATGTGCGCTTTAACATTTACGATATGACTTACGACACCACAGGCAACCGCGGTCTCATTGCATCTGGCATCAAGCCGGGCGAGCTGGTTCCAGTGAGCGCAGGCACCTACCATGTTGAAAGCCGCTACGGCGATGTCAACGCTGTCGTACGCGCAGATATTCACGTTCAGGCAGGCAAGCTGACCGAAGCAACCCTTTACCATCAGGCAGGCAACATCACGCTGAAGCTGGTAAGCGCTAAAAACAAGACATCTTTGGCCAACACGTCTTGGACGATCCTCTCTCCAGGCGGTGACACAGTTGCAAGCGGCAATGGTGCGTTCCTTGACCTCACCCTAGCAGCCGGAACCTATACGGTTATGGCGCGCAACAACGGTGAAATGTATCGCGAAGAGTTCACGGTCAATCCAAGCGTAAACAACGTGGAAGTGGAAGTGCTTGCAGAAAACCCTCTGTAAGGCTTACACAAGATCTAGAATGACCAAGGCGCCGCACTCGGCGCCTTTTTTATTGGCTCAGGCAGACCTTAAGGAGGATGTCCTACGGAAGATAAAAGGTCTCCGCCTTTGGCGCCTCAACACAATCCCGCAAACTCATAACAATTGCCTGAAGTTCATCCACCATTTCTCGCTGGCTCTTGCATCCCTCTAAAACCTCATAGGAAATAGGAGAGCCAATCCGCGCAAGAATGGTTTGTCCCAGAATGCTCTTAAATTCGCGGATAAGGAGCGACAATCGTAAACTCAGAGAAAAGCGACTGACCATGTGGAACAATGCCGAGTTCTGCCCCTCAAAATAAACCGGCAGCACCGTTGCTCGCGCGCTTCGAATGAGCTTGGAACTGAATGTTTTCCAAGGCAGCTCCTCAGCCCTGCCAAACGGCTTAGCAGCTGTAGCAACACCGCCTCCAGGAAAGATCACAATCACCACCCCTTCCCGCAGTAATCTCAGCGCTTCCTGCCGTGTTTTCAAATTGGTGCGCAAAGCCTCTTCGGTTTCTTCAAAGTCTACTGGCAAAGCGAAAGGCCTGATTTCAGGCACCTTCAACAGCTCATTATTGATCAGCACGCGGTAAGGACGATTGAGCTGTTCAGCAAGCGAAAGAATCGCGATTCCATCTGCAATGCCATAGGGATGGTTCGCAATCAGCACCAGCGGCTTCCCATCCAGATCAGCGGGCGGCCAGTCGTTTCCGGTACATTCCACACGCAAGTCAATCTGTTCCAGCAGATCACGCCAGAGCACCTGATCAGAAACTGAAAACCAGCTCGCCACTCCTCATAAAGGTCCACCAGCGCTCGCTTACCAGAGAGCCCTTCGATGCTGCGAATAAGCCATCGCTTCAATAAGGGATGAGTACTATTGGCATAGCTTAAATCCGCGTGGTTCACGACATCCTCACTTCACATAACTCATTTCATCTGAGCCGGCTTTGTAAGCTTTCGCAAACTTACGTGAAGTTTAGGCGACAGTGAGGCCAAAAAGAAAAAGGCTGGCAACAGAAACCTGCGGCCAGCCTTCAAAATTTCACTCAGTCTATAAAGATCAGGAGGCCTGCTCTTTCAGATCTGGTGCTGTTGCTTCATCAGTAAGGCTTGCCACCGCTTCATCCAATGTCATTGATGTTTGGTTGCGCGAACCAAGACGACGGATACTCACTGTCTTCTCTTCTGCTTCACGCTTACCAACCGCAATGATCACTGGGATCTTGGCATGAGAATGCTCGCGAACCTTGTAGTTGATCTTCTCGTTACGAAGATCCAGCTCACCGCGCAAACCAGCTTTTTTCAGCGCTGCATGCACTTCTTTCGCATAATCATCTGCATCAGAAGTGATTGCTGCCACAACGAAGTGCTGAGGTGTCAGCCACAATGGGAAGTGACCAGCAAAGTTCTCAATGAGGATGCCAAGGAAACGTTCCAGAGAACCACAGATCGCACGGTGGATCATCACCGGCTGCTTCTTCTCGCCATCGCTGTCCACATAGAACGCACCAAAGCGCTCTGGCAACGTGAAGTCTACTTGAGTGGTACCGCACTGCCATTCACGACCAATCGCATCGCGCAGAGTGTACTCAAACTTAGGACCGTAGAACGCACCCTCACCTTCAAGAATGCCTGTCTTGATCTTACCGCCAGAGTTCGCTTCGATCTCCTTCAGCACTTCTCCCATCACTGCTTCAGCGTGATCCCAGACTTCATCAGAACCAACACGCTTTTCAGGACGGGTTGAGAGCTTCACAACAATCTCTTCAAACCCGAAGTCCTTGTAGACGGACATGATCAGGTCGTTGATCTTGTGGCACTCCGCAGCCATCTGTTCTTCAGTACAGAACACATGCGCATCATCCTGCGTAAACGCGCGAACGCGCATCAGGCCATGCAACGCACCGGATGGCTCATAGCGGGAAACTGCGCCGAACTCAGCCATACGCAAAGGCAGATCACGGTAGGACTTCAGGCCGTGCTTGAAGATCTGGACGTGACCAGGACAGTTCATCGGCTTAATCGCAAAGACGCGGTGGTCTTCGGTCTCAGTCGCAAACATGTTCTCGCGGTACCATTCCCAGTGACCGGAAGTTTCCCAAAGCGATTTATCCAGAATCTGCGGTGCGTTCACTTCCTGATAGTCATCAGCAAGACGGCGACGCATGTAGTTGGTCAGGTTCTGGAACAGCTGCCAGCCCTTGTGATGCCAGAAGACAACACCCGGACCTTCCTCCTGGAAGTGATACAGATCCATTTCGCGGCCAAGCTTACGGTGGTCACGCTTCTCAGCTTCCTCAAGCATATGGAGGTAAGCTTTCAGATCTTTCTCATTGGACCATGCAGTACCGTAGATACGGGTCAGCATTTCATTGTTGGAATCGCCGCGCCAGTAAGCACCAGCAACAGTCATCAACTTGAATGCCTGACCAACCTGGCCAGTGGATGCCATATGCGGACCACGGCAGAGATCCAGCCAATCACCCTGCTTATAGATCTTAACGGTTTGATCTTCAGGAATCGCATCAACAAGCTCAACCTTGTAATCTTCGCCCTTGGAAGCAAAGTATTCCTTCGCTTCATCGCGGCTCCAGATTTCCTTGGTGAACTTCGCGTTGCGCTGAATGATCTGCTGCATCTTCTTTTCGATTTTTGGCAGATCTTCAGGCGTGAACGGCGTTTCACGCTTAAAGTCGTAATAAAAACCGTTCTCGATAACAGGGCCGATTGTAACCTGTGTATCAGGCCACAGCTCCTGCACAGCTTCTGCCATCACGTGCGCCGCATCGTGGCGGATCAATTCCAGCGCACGAGGGTCATCCCGAGTAACAAATTCAATCGCAGCACTTGCTGGAATAGGATCAGAAAGATCGCGCAGCTCACCGTCAATCGCGACGGCAACAGCTTTCTTCAAGAGAGATTTAGAAATGCTCCCCGCAACGTCAGCTCCGGTGGAACCAGCGTCATATTCGCGAACGGAATTGTCAGGGAAAGTCAATTGCAGCATATCAAGTCTCCAGCTCACTCCTGCAAACAAGGCAGGTAAGCGGTTTGGTGTTAATCATGGATTGCCTGAATAAACAATTCTTGAAGACGCGTCCAGATGATTTTAAGCGCACCCAACTCTGTTTTCCTCGGGAGAGATCACCTAATCGACAGGTTACACACCTTGAATTACCACTGGTTAGCAAGGGTTTAGCTAGCCTTCCCCCTCCCCACTCCGCATACTGTTTGCAACAACAGGATTCGCAAACTCCATCACAAGGAATGCATGACGCACACTCTACCAGCAACCAGGAGCTGAGCATGACGACGCCAAAGCCAAAGCTCTACTTTGATTTGACCACCTTGAGGCAGAACCGCTCTACCTCATTACAGGCGAATGGCGTCACCAGAACACTCTATGAAACAGCCAGACGCTTTTATAAAGATGACCTTGAAGTCACCTTCATCTGCCATGACGCTCGAACAAACGAATATGTGAGTGTGCAAGCCGATCCTCTATTTAAAGATGATGACCTTAACCCTGCATATCTGCCCGACTTGCTGGGCGCTCCTGTAAAAACATTCCATCTTGAAAAATACAGGAACCGCAAAATCAAAGGACTATTTCACAGGTTGCGGCATACATTGCGCTCACACGCGGATGAAACCATCGGAGCTTATGATGGAGAAGCGCTTGGAGAACCACTCTCCGACATTGACGCTCCCTTCCTTTCATTGGGAAACTTGGAAGAAGCTCGGCGTCTAACTGAGTATGTGAAGAGCCGCGCACCATATGTACCAGTCTATGTCATGATCCATGACATATCTCCTTTGCGTCTCAACGACCCTGAAGAAGACCTCGGCGCAAAACTTTGGCTGGAACATCTAAGGCGAACCGTCACTACAAGACCGCACGTTCTGGCAAACTCTGAGTATACGAGAAGCGATCTGCTGAAATTCCTGGCAGAGCAGAAACTCCCATCCCCTCAGAGCACAAGCGTTGTCCATTTGGCTCACGAATTTCAGGAAACAGAGCCGATCTACCCGCTCAGACAACGCCCGGAGAATGGTTTCTTTTTGCTGTTAGGTGACATTAGATACCGAAAAAATGCGAAGCTGGTTTTTGACGCTTACTTGCACATTCTGGAGCACAACGAAGATACCCCACTGCCACAGCTCATATGCGCAGGCGCAATTCCAAATGGCGCCTTCGCAAGCCTCAACAAAGATCAGCAGTATACGGCTATTGGCAAGTACGTGACGATTGTCCAATCGCCCTCGCAAGCCGAGCTCACCGCCCTTTACAAAGAAGCAATTGCGCTGGTGTATCCGAGCTTGTTTGAAGGATACGGCCTGCCCGTCGGCGAGGCTCTTTGGATGGGGACACCTGTGCTTGCCTCAAATGCGACCTCCATTCCAGAAGTTGGCGGTGATCATTGCCGATATTTCGACCCGCACAACGCTGAGGAACTGGCCGCCCTGATCCAATCAACATTAAAAACCAAGGACGCCTTACGCGCAGAACTACCCTTAAGGGCTGAGCTCCGGCAATGGCAGAATGTTAAAGAGGATATCTGGCAGGCTATTCAAAGCCACAGCACATCACCGGACAAGCGATCATCCGGCTCAGAGAGCATCTCACAAAAACTGGAAGAGACTTAATTCGGCTTAGCTTGATCGCGTTCGAAGATCTTTACCAGCTGGAAATACTCACAAACCAACTTCATATCTTGAGCAAAGACACCGTTCCGCTCAAAATATTCACGATGCGCGTCCTGCCAAAATTCAAGGCTAAGATCGCCTTCGCCTTCCAGTACAGCCCAAATTTCATCAATCTCGTCGAACTGGCGCACATCAACCGTAACCATCTCAATGACGCAAGCGGCTTGCCCCTTACCATCAAGAATAACGAACTGATCACCCGGCTGAGGAAGCGGCTCCCCTTCTTTCTCATAGGAAAGCAGATCGCCACAGGTAGCCGTCTTTGTTCCATTCAGAACAAGCTCAAGCAAGCTGTCAGCAAGGTCAGGGCTGTCGCCAAAAGCATAACTTGGGAGGTCTTCAAAACCTTCAATAGACATGCATCTCTACCGTAACAAACTGATTTTATGAAAGAAAAATGGTGGAGGAGGTTGGATTCGAACCAACGTAGGCATAGCCAGCGGATTTACAGTCCGCCCCCTTTAGCCACTCGGGCACTCCTCCGTCGCATTGGCCAAGTTGGCCGCGCCGTGTGAGGACGGGTTATCTTCATTTGAGCCCCTCTTGTCAACGCTCCTTTGAAATTTGGGTTGGGAAAACATAGGAAAAAACGTTTTTGGCCCTCAATCTGTGAACAACACGCCTCTAGGCAGCTCTCACATAGGCAAAATCACGTATTTCCCGCACAAAAATTTCATGAATTTCAACACCGGCAGATAGCTTTTCATTAAGCCAAGAACCCGGAACCACTGCAAGTTGCTGGACGCAACTCTACATTAAGCCATTATCTTCAAACGAAATTATGAGTTTCTGTATTGGAGTGCACACTACACTGATCATCCAAAGGTATTCAAATGAGCAGGCACTGGCTTTTCACATATCTCGTCGTCATGGGGTTTACGCTCACGTCTGGAGCGCGTCCTGCTCACGCTCAGATATCTATTGAACCCTCTCTTGGAACCTCTGGAACTGTCGAACCAGCACCAGATAATCCAGAAGAAGACCCATCCATGATGAGTGGCATGCCGGAATACCAAATGAGCAATCCGCACGACATGCCGGCACCATCCGAACCGACGACTGATCCAACCGCTACTGACAATGAGAATAGCGAGAATGACAAAGGAAGTTTTTGGTCGCAGTTCTTTCAGTAGCCTTTGAACTCAATCAAACAGCGGCAAGAATGAAAACAGGATAACCCAATGAAACCCTTAGCAATCCTGAGCGCAAGCGCAGTCTTGTTCATTCATTCATCTGGTCTGGTAGCGGTTGCACAGGTTACGGGAGATGGCCCGCCCGTCCCAACCAGCAAAAGCCTCCAAAGCGACATCCATACACTCGCAGAAACTGGAAGTGGCGCTTCCGCTGCAAAAGCCGCTGAGCAATGGTTAGGGAAATCATTGAATTTCGCCTGGACTATTACAAAGGAAGGCGCAGAGGCAATTGAAGAGAAGTTCACAACCTTCATCTGCAACAGTGAAGCACTCGCATGGAACACCACCTCCAAACTTGGCAAGAGCAAAGGATCTGCAACCTACACTGTTCAGCAGATCACACCGGAAATTACTCAAATCTCCTGGAAGGATAATCCGCAGGAATCCAATCTCGGATGGGTTTGGACATTAGATGCTGCCAGCGGAAAAGCATACGGTGTTGTTATCAACTCACAGCCCTATGAAAACCTTTCCATTGAGGGAGAGTTCGCGGTTTTGCCAGTCCTCACTGAAGAAGAGAAAAACGAGTTCACCTGCCCTTAGCAACAGGAACGGTTTCTAGTCCAGCAGATCAAAGCGCGTCTTGGGGTCAATATGGTGTCCAGTCCAGTGCCCATAGCGCCAGGGCAGATACCATCTGGAATGCTTGGGCAGACTTGCAGGCACAGGATCATACCCGCTCGCTCCATATGGATTACAACGGATGATCCGTGATAGCCCAATCCAACCGCCACGCCAAAAGCCGAAACGCACCATCGCCTCAGCTGTATAATGTGAGCAGGAAGGCTGATAACGGCACGCACGCCCGAGTATCAACGACAAACTGTGTTGGTAAATCCAAATAAGCCCGACCCCAACCCGCGCCATCAGGCTGGCAGGCCTCACTTTGGGGAGCGGTTCGGGCTTACACATTTCAGTTGGCCTTAAGCAACGGTAGCTTCAACATCATCAAGCGCTTTCACCAAGGCTTCAAACGCAAGCATGGTGGACGCATGACGCGCTTTATATTCGCGCACCGGTTCAAGGAAGGACAGATCAGCAAAACGACTGACCGGTGGTGGTCCATTTTCCTTCAACATCGCATGGAGCTGCGCATAAGCCTCCCGAATTTCAGAGGGTGAAGCCCCAATAACATGCTGACCTAAAATAGAGGCTGATGCTTGCCCAAGCGCGCACGCTTTCACGTCCTGCGCAAATGAGGTTATTAGACCATCGGCTACACAAACCTCAACGCTCACCGTCGAACCACAAAGCCGCGAGTGTGCTTTTGCCTGAGCTTGCGGGGCATCGAGATGTCCCAGTAAAGGGATATTCCCTGCAAACTCAAGGATCTTAGTATTGTAAATGTCGTCCAACATGCAAAACTCTGGCTACTATTCTGACACTCGCTTTATAACTTAAAGCGACCTTGGATCACTCAGTAGTAAGGGAAGACCCTTTCCTAACCAAGACATCTATCTTATATAGGTGGTGCTGCCGAGACCTTGCTAGAGGTCAAAAGCGGAATATCGCAATCTAGCACACATTACCTAGAAGAAACCATAGGTGCCAATTTATTGGCTGTCTAAACGGGTTGTCGTAGTTTATACCCTGCGCCATACTCGCATCTCCTTAGGTAAGCTATAGATTTGCGTATGACAATGGGAAGAGCCTGACTGAAAACAGGCCGACAAAAATAGTTGTTGCGCAGGAACCTATGGCGGGTTCAGTGTTTTTTTAAGAGAAGTATGTCTTAAATTACACTCATCGACTGCGTATTGTTGGAGACATAATATGGACGCTGTTTTGAGACCGGTTACAGAGACCGATCCCACGGCTACAGAAGACAACAAGCTCCCCAACCGCCCTAGCCGGGCTGAAGCTGAGGCTGCTGCACGCGTACTTCTTCAATGGATCGGTGATGACACCGAACGTGAAGGACTGCTGGATACACCAAAACGCGTGGTAAAAGCCTACGAAGATCTCTTCTCTGGATACAAAGAAGATCCTCGCGAGCACTTGGAACGAACCTTCGAAGAAGTCGGCGGCTACAATGATATTGTGCTGCTGAAGGATATCTCTTTCACTTCTTTCTGTGAGCATCATGTGTTGCCGTTCACCGGAAAAGCACATATCGCTTATTATCCAGATCATGCTGTGGTCGGCCTGTCCAAGATCGCACGTGTTGTAGAAATTTACGCGCGTCGCCTTCAGACACAGGAACATCTGACCGTTCAGATCGCAACGGCATTGGAAGAATATCTGGCTCCACGTGGCGTCGCCGTCATGATTGAGGCAGAACACCAGTGCATGTCCATGCGTGGCATTCAAAAACAAGGTGTATCAACACTCACCAACCGGTTCTCTGGTGTTTTTGAAGATAACGCATCTGAACAGGTACGCTTTATGACAATGGTCCGTTCGTAAGCTCGGACCATTCATCACAAAATTCGAGCATTTCATGTCGACGAATATTAAAGCCGACGGCTTCGCGCCGCGTGCTGACAAAAAAGCAATTGAGCTGGGTGATGAACTCTGCCCAAAATTTGACGATAACGGTCTGATCGCAGCTGCAGTCACGGATTTCGAGAGCGGTGAGCTACTCATGGTGGGCTATATGAACACCGAGAGCCTGCGTCGTACAATTGAAACCGGCGAAGCTTGGTACTGGAGCCGCTCCAGACAGGAATACTGGAAAAAGGGCGGCACTTCCGGCCAAGTGCAGGAAGTCATTGAAATCCGGACCGATTGCGATCAGGACGCCATATGGCTGCGCGTCAAGGTGCATGGCAACGGCGCAACCTGTCACGTCGGTTACCGCTCCTGCTTCTTTCGAAAAGTGGACAGCAACGACACAGGCGACGTTTGGCTGGAGAAGACGGAAGTCGCTCCGGTATATGACCCCCAAGAAGTTTACGGGAAAAAACAGTAGGTTTCGCTGTGCCCCGATTCAGTCTTTTTATAGGTTTAAATAGCATAGTTACCCCAAGGTAATTTTGATTATTCAACCGTTGAAAGACAGTCGGGGAGATAGCAGTGCTGCAAAATCTACCTCTGTGGCCAAACAGCAAACAGCCTGTAGAAGAAGAGCCTGAGACACCACCCACCACACCTGAGCCAGAGATCACACCAGGTATCGGATTGGCTCTAGGCGGTGGTGCGGCTCGTGGTTGGGCGCATATTGGCGTACTTAAAGCCCTTTCAGAAGCAGGCATTCAGCCGGACTTTATAGCTGGCACGTCCATTGGCGCTGTTGTCGGCGGCTGTTATCTCTGTGGCAAGCTGGACCAACTCGAAGAATGGGTTGTGTCACTTTCTCGCCGCCGGGTCTTCAGCATGGTCGACCTTTCCTTCGGCGGTTCCGGCCTCATCTCAGGCAAAAAAGTCCTTTCATTATTCGAAGACCACTTCGGCGGTATCATGATCGAGGACCTCGACCGACCGTTTGCAGCAGTTGCAACAGAGCTTGGGACCGGACACGAAATCTGGTTGAAGAAGGGTCCACTCACGCAGGCGATGCGGTGTTCCACCTCTCTCCCCGGCGTGTTCGAGCCGGTCGCATATGGTGGTCGCTGGCTGGTGGATGGTGCGTTGGTCAATCCAATCCCAGTCTCAGTATGCCGCGCGATGGGTGCACGAGCTGTGATCGCAGTCAACCTCAACTCCGACACATTCGGCCGAGGCTCTACAATTGTCCATGAACTGCCCCCAATCCCGAAAGACATGATCCCAGAGATCGATAGCAAGCTGCAAAAAGATCCGGGCGGCGCAATCAAGCGCGTCTTGCGACGTCAAATATTCGGTGGGAAGCCAAAAGGATTGCCGGGCATCTCCGGCGTAATGATGGACAGCTACAATATCATTCAGGACAGGATCGGACGCTCACGGCTTGCAGGAGACCCCCCAGACAACATTCTGACACTGCGCCTCTCACATCTGGGTCTTTTCGACTTTCATCGTGGTGAAGAAGCAATTCGCGTTGGATATGAAACCACATGCCGTGCGCTTCCAGAACTCCATCAACTGGCAGAGATGCAGCCTTGATGAAGTGCATTGACCAACAATGTATTGATAAGAAATAGACTGGATAGAACTGCTGTGCCTTAGAAGCACAGCAGTTTAGGCACATATCATACGGCCTGAATGTAACTCCGCAGATCCTCGGCTTCACGCTCAACTTGAGCAATGCGGAACTTCACGATATCACCGATCGAGACCAGCCCGATGAGCTTTCCGTCTTCCACAACTGGCATATGACGGAACCGCCCATCAGTCATACGCGCCATAACACCGTTCACGGAATCGGTTTCGTTACAGACGGCAACTTCTTTAGTCATGTAGTCACTGACGGGTTGTGCAAGTGCATCAGTTCCTTCCATGGAAATTGCCTTAACCACATCACGCTCCGACACGATCCCAACAATCACACCCGGCTGATCACACAACACAATAGCACCTATGCGGCGGCCTCCAAGGCTTGCGCATATCTCGCTTAAACTACGTGTGCTCGGTTCCGTAAAAACGTCCCGCCCTTTGCCGTTCAATATGGCAGCAACTGTCATGGCGACCTCCTCGTTTGTTTATGTCATCCTTCTTTCTCAGAGAAAAAAGAGGAAGAGAACAAATCTAACCCTACGGCATCATGACACAAAAAAACAATGCTTGCCTAGCCACCAACTTAGGTGCTGTTAACATATGTAGTTAGCTAACTATTAAACGCTCCACTTCAACGCGGTTTAATCGGATCCAATAATGGGAATAGGATCAAGCCAGCGATAAATCCACCTACGTGAGCTTGCCAGGCAATACTAACGCCCTCACCCGCAATTGGCGCGGACCACATGCCAAATAGGAAGTTCAAGCCAAACCATACCAGAATAAAGGTAAGGACACGACGATCGCTCAACGCCTCCATCAAAGGTCGGGCAGGAATAGAATAGGCTGCATTATCATAGCGCCGAAACGAACTCATCGGACCACCAGCTTCAAAGATAAAACGTAAGGAAGCTGCCATCTGTCCTGAGACCGCCGCCGAGGCACCAATCACCGGGATACTCTGCCCCCAGTTTGTAGCAAGGTGAGCACCAGCTCCGGCAACAGCGCAAACAGCCGAGAGCACCAGAAAACGTGTCGCCCCAAAACGTCGTGCAACAGCACTCCCGAACACTGCCATCCAAAGCACATTGAAACCTACATGCTGCACGCTACCATGCAAAAATCCGTAGGTCAGAAAACTCCAGATCGCCGAAACGGTTTCTCCTGGCCAGGAATATTCAGCCATAAAACCACTAAGATATCGGACAGGCCAGAACGCAAACAGAAGCAGCGTCTGCAAATCTGCATTGGGCGTCAACACATAGGCACGAACCAGATGTATCCCAATAAAAATCAGAGACAGTCCAACAACCACGGTTGGCAGATTGAACATCGGCTCCCGTGCTGGTCTCTGAAGGTTGGGGCCGTGAGGTGCCAGATGGTCTTCATTGGATTGGTTCATTTTATTACAGATCCAAAATTATTGTCCCATTTTGAACTAAGACAACTTGGCACGCTTCGCAAGGCTTGCCGCAAAATGTAAGGATCAAATGAAAACAATAAACCGCCAGCACTCCCCCAAGCGCTGACGGTTTATCGGAGCTTCTCCCCGTTAGGCGTTTGATTTCCCGACTTTTTATCAGCACACGAAATGCTGAAAACCTAGGTTTACCGCCAACAATAGCTCAATTCTTCGGGCCTCAAGGGTTCAGGTGAGGCAACTGCAACCAAGATTATACAAGCCACCCAACAGCACAACTTAAACCCTTTGTTAAGGTTAATATTTTATTAAATTTTTATGATATTTCTAACTTGGCACGCTCCATGCTTATTCCCCACCATAGACCAGCGGATAGTTAAAGTTGTCCATAAAAAGGACACTGACCCCAATGGGAAAACCCAATAAGCGGACTGGGGAAGGCGGGAATATGAAACACGGTGCATCACGGATACTCTTCGAATACTGGGACGAAATTCGGGCTGAACGACCAGCTCCCGAACGTGGCGATATTCAACCTTCCGCAATCAAAAGTGTTTTGGGCGATACGTTTATTCTGGAACTGGCACAGCAGAACAATTTCAGGTTCCGTCTTGCAGGGACACGATTGTGTTCCCTGTTCTGCCGTGAACTGAAAGGCCGCAGTTTCCTTGATGGCTGGGATGAGAAAGACCAGCAAGCCGTCACAGCCATGCTTTCTGCCATAACACAGGATGGCGCTGCTGCTGTGATCAGCTTCACCGGCACAACTGAAATGGGCCAGTCAGTAGATCTGGAGCTCCTGCTCCTGCCAATCCGTGTTCAGGGGGAAGGTTGTACGCGTATTCTTGGCTGTATGGCCCCGCTCAAGCGTCCATTCTGGCTCGGTGTTCAGGCGATTTCCAAGCAAAAAGTCAACAGCCTGAGGTTGATCTGGCCAGATGAAGACGCACCTCTCTTCAGTGATGAAAATGACTGCGTCCCACATTTTGGAACTCCAACGCATCGCGCTGTTAGCTCAATGGAACCAAGAGTTAGCCGTGGAAGTCACTTGCAACGGTCAGCAGTACCAAAGGCCGTCGAAATTCCAAACAGCCGACAGGTAGGACACCTTAGAGTTGTTGATGGGGGCAAAATATAAACCTGTACTCCGCACCACAGTTACCATTCTGTTAACCTTGTTTTCCTAGGGTGTGACCCAAGTTTCTACTAGTCAATAATCGCGTAGTCGGGATTCCTAGGAAAATGGCAGGGCGCACAGCGACCAACAGAATTGCTGCACTAGCAGCAAAAGCACCTGACAGACGCCGTTTTTCTCGCGTTGAAATCAACGTGCTGGGCCGTTTCATGCTGGAAAACCGACGTGAGTACCCTTGCCAGGCCGTCAACATGTCACCTGGTGGCGCCGCCTTTATCTCTCCGGTAATGGGCGAAGTTGGCGAGCGCGTTGTCGCTTATCTCGATCACATTGGTCGCGTTGAAGGAAAGATCGTCCGCGAGATCGATGGCGGCTTCGCGATGACGCTCAATGCCAGCGCACGCAAGCGCGATAAGCTGGCTTCCGTCCTGACTTGGCTGGCAAACAAAGACGAGCTTAATCTGCCAGAAGATCGCAGATTTGATCGCTTCACTCCAAAGAACCCGATTACGAAGATCATTTTGCCAGACGGCAGAGAATACGCCTGCCGCATTGTGGATGTCTCCCTCTCTGGCGCAGCACTCAAGACAGATGTACGTCCGGCACTTGGAACACCAATCACGCTTGGTAAGATGCGTGCGCGGATCGTTCGCCACTTTGAAGAAGGCGTCGCAGTCGAATTCGCTACCGTCCAGAATAAGGAACTGCTGGAGCACCATATCACCAACGCTGAAAAGCGCTAAGCTCAGCCAGACCGATTCCTGTCTTATCAACGGTTAAGCCTCAGCTTTTCGATAAATTTATAAAAAATATTTGCAGTGAGAATTACATGCAACTGACACAGCTTCACATGCCAACTCTCTAATTAACTGTAACTAAACCATAAAACTCTCGTTAGGTCTGATCAGAAACTCCAGTTTCCTGCGGAGTCTTAGTATAATTAGAATTTGAATTAATATTGACTCTTATTTTCAGAAATATTGAATTAACTGATATTCAATCTTGATTTAAATACTGCTCAATTTTGATTAAATACTGACTTTAAAGGTTATAACCAAATAAAAGCGCGCAAAGGAAAGTAGAGCCTGCCATGATTGGAGGGCGCTACTTGTGTTTGAGTATAAGCTGTTCGCGAAAAGTGTTTTGGGGGTCGCATTGGGTGGGCTAATCAGCCTGTCTCAGGCTCACGCTGAGCAAGTTCCAGGACGCTTTATGCCAATTATCGGACAAGCCACTGCCCCCGTTGGTCATATCGAATTCTGTCAAAACTACCCGCAACAGTGCCGCTATGGCACCAACACGCCGTTGGTTGTCCGCTTGACCAAAGAGCGCTGGCAGGAATTGCTGGATGTAAACGCTTCAATCAACACACAAGTTCGCCCGCTAACAGACGAGCAACTGTTCGGAGTGCCTGAATACTGGACATACCCGCAAGGTGCTGGTGATTGCGAAGAGTACGTTCTGGAAAAACAGCGGCAACTCATTGCCTTGGGCTGGCCGCCAAGCTCCCTGCTCATAACGGTCGTGAAAGACCTGAGTAACGGCGGGCACGCTGTCTTAAGCGTGCGCACTGATCAGGGAGATCTCATTCTCGACAATCAGATCTCTTCAATCTTGCCTTGGTATTCAACCCCATACCGCTACGTGAAACGCCAGTCCGCTCGCCATGCTTCTGCTTGGTCTGCTATTTCGGATAAACGCGTCACCACCGTTGCAAGTATTCCAGAATAAAGCTGCCAAGATCTTGGCAAACAACAAAGCCGCGGGAAATGCCGCGGCTTGTTTTGTTTTTCAAAAATCGTGATGGCTTCAGAGCTCAACCAGCTGCTCTTTAAAGCGCTGTGCATTCATCACATAGCCATCTGCTGAGCGGATAAGCATTGCCTGAGCTTCATCATCCAACTCACGAACCACCTTCCCCGGCATTCCCACAACCAGAGAACCATCTGGAATAACCTTGCCTTCAGGAACCAGTGCATTTGCGCCGATGATACAGCCCTTACCAATCTTAGCACCGTTCAGGATTGTCGCGCCCATGCCAATAAGCGAGCCCTCCCCCACAGTGCACCCATGCAAAATCGCCTTGTGACCAACCGTACAGTTTGCGCCAACAACCAGCGGATACCCCAAATCTGTATGAAGAACTGATCCGTCCTGAATGTTGGAACGTGCACCAATATGGATAAGCTCACTGTCGCCACGCAAAACAGCGCTAAACCAAATATTCGCTTCTTCATCCAACTGCACATGACCAATCAGACTTGCACATGGCGCGACCCAGTAGTTTCCATTTTCAGGAACATTAGGGCTTCTGTCTCCAAGCTTATAAAAAGGCACAAGGTTCTCCTAGATTGCACAAATCAAATCCCGCGCAATCTAGCATATGGCTTGCTCAAAGTGCCAAGAGAAAACTCAAAACAAACGTACCGGAAAGAATGCTCCACATAGCGGTGAGCCCTCCCGCGGCGGCCAGCATCTTCGGGCTAAATGACTCCCGGTAATAACCTTGGATCGCATTGCGCATAAATATAAAAGGACCAGCAACAAGCCATAACCCGACGACAATAAGCCAGGACAACGGCCCTTTCATCTCAGCAAAAAATCGCGGCGGTTCCCCAGTCACCAAGTGATAGAAGCTACCCAGAATTCCCGCAGTCACAAAACCAGAAGCCGCTATAAACGCGGCCAACAACAAATCGCCCAGCATGCACTTCCCCCATTCTCAGCTGGCTCAATCCAGCTCAAACGCGTTACTGTGCAGTTGAAAGCAATTCCTATGCCGCGTGCTATCCTTGAGTTAACCTCCTGTTAATATTTACATATAAAATCCGCATAGGGAATTCAGGCAGGTGAAAAAACTCCATCCCGTTTCAATTCAGGACGCCCACAGCCTTCAAGAGTCTCATTTCGATGCAAAAAGGGCCCCGAAACGGAGCCCTTCAAATCAATCAGATTTTGCGTGAAGCCTTAGAGGCCTTCCACGTCGATATCAAGGATAGCCATCTGGAAGTTCCAGCTCAGTTCGCCATCTTCCTCGTCGCGGAAGATAACGCCAAGAAACTCATCCTTGATATAAACTTCTGCGGAATCATCTTTACGAGGACGCGCACGTACTTCAAGTTCTGGCGACTTGAAAGTATTGCGCATGTAGGTTTGCACCTTACGAATTTCATCAGGCTTCACAGCCGTCTCCTTACCAATTTTACTTCAAACTTGGGGCACAAACTATACAAGTTTATCGTCCTGCCAACCCTAGGAAACTAGCTTATCCTTGTTTGTTTTGCGAGGAAAGTCCTTGACCTTGACCGATCATTTGATCCATGGCACGAGCCGGCTGGTCGCAACCAGCTTCACCCACAACCTTGGCAGGAACACCCGCCACAGTCGTGCACGGATCAACGTCTTTAAGAACCACAGATCCTGCTGCAACACGTGAGCAATGGCCAATTTCCAGATTGCCTAGAACTTTGGCACCCGCACCAATCAGCACGCCCTGACGGATCTTCGGATGACGGTCGCCAGAGACCTTGCCCGTACCACCAAGTGTCACACCTTGCAGAATAGAGACATCGTCTTCAATCACAGCAGTTCCACCAACCACAATGCCGGTACCGTGGTCAAAGAAAACACCACGCCCAATTGGAACCTGAGGATGAATATCCATCTGGAACACTTCAGAGCAACGGCTTTGCAGGTAAAGCGCGAAATCCTCTCGCCCCTGTTTCCACAACCAGTTGGCTAACCGGTGTGTCTGCAGCGCATGGAACCCTTTGAAATAAAGCAGAGGCTCCAGGAATCGGTCACAGGCAGGATCACGATCAAAAACAGCACCCAGATCAACACGGAAGGCCTGAACAATATCAGGAGCCTGATCCAGAACATCCAGATAGGTCTGGCGAATAAGAGAAGAAGAGACAACCACATGGCCTAGCCGGTCAGCCACACGATGAACAATCGCTTCCTCTAATGAAGAGTGGTTCAGCACCGTCTCGTAAACAAAAGACGCAAGTGCTGGCTCAGAGCTGGCCATCGCCTGGGCTTCGGCTTTCACGCGATCCCAAACAGGATCATGCGATGCGAACTCCTTGGGGCTACTTGAAGAAAATTGCACCATGAAAGAGCGTTCCTTTATGGATAGGACCTATTCAACCTTACATAGGTGCAGACTGTCTCGATCCAAGCCCCACCCACTCACTATGAATTATCCGCCTATAGTACATCACGCAGTATTGCCATTAGAGAAAGCGCGTACCAAACCTGCACTGGCAATTAGAAAGTGAACCTACATTTCTTTCAAAAATCAGAAACTGGTTCTAATTTTAAGCTGCCGCTTGGTACTCTTTTAAAAATGGCATGATCGCAGCAGTGAAAATATCATTCACATCGCCTGCCACCATATGACCAGCTTCTTTCACATCTGTGAATTGTGCATGGGGAACCAATGCGAGAAATTCATCGACATGGCTCTGTTTCACAAGCTCTGACGCCGCTCCACGAACAAGCATGCTCGGCACTTTGAGATTAGCTGCTGCCTCCAACAGCTCACTCTGCACCTTGTCTTTCATATCAGCACGATCAGCATGATGCGTGATAAAGCGAGGGTCCCAGTGCCAGCGATAGCGCCCATCTTCCCGTAAACGCAGGTTTTTCGAAAGGCCATCTAATGTCTTGGGGCGCTTTCGATGCGGAAGATAAGAGGCAATCATGTCCGCCGCTTCTTCAACGCTACCAAACCCGTCCTCGACCTTTTCAGCCATAAACGACAGGATCTTACTCACTCCGCCTTCGTCTAGGCGCGGGGTCACGTCAACCAGAATAACGCCAGCCAGCACACCCGGACGCAAAGCCCCCTCCGCCAGAATAGACGCAAGACCACCTAATGAGGCACCGATCGCAATTGGCTTGAAATCGGTTTCCTCATAGATTTGCGCGGCAGCTGCAGCAACATCTGCGCCGAAGTCAGAAAAGAAGTACTTCTCCCCTTCAACCCACGCACTGTCACCGTGTCCACGCATATCAAGACAGAACGCCTGCATACCTGCATTGGCGATCATCTCAGCAGTCTTGCCCCACGAATGTCTCGTCTGCCCGCCACCATGCATCATCATCACCGGCTGGCCTTTTGAGCCGAACCGGTCTGCAACAATACGGTTGCCATCGGCTCCGATAAATTCGTGGGTGCCTCTATTCATGAAAATTGCTCCAAAAACTCTAATGTGCCTTTTTTGAAAATCTTGTCGCCAACAGCGGTCATATGGTCCCGGTTGGTAATCTCCAGATAACTGGCATTCGGCATAAGATCAGCAAGCGCCTTTGGATCACCGGCCACATCATCGTTTGTACCAACAGCAACAAGTGTCGGCGCTGTAATCTTAGATACCATATCCTCAGAAATAGGCTTCCGGGCTGACTGCATACACGCTGCCAGCGCACGCCGGTCTGATTTGGTCTGCTCGGCAAAGGCTCTGAAGGCACGACCCGTCCGGTCTTTCACATCAGAGATCTTGTCAGCCAACAGCCCTTCAATGATTGGTTCAGGATTACCAACACCAGAAATCAACCCATACCCCATCCCGCCAAGCGACAGCGAGCGCACCCGGTCCGGTGCTTGCAGCGCACAAAACGCAGAAATGCGGGTGCCCATGGAATAGCCAAGCAAATCCGCTCTATCGATATAGAGATGATCCAGCAGTTTCAGCGCATCTTCGGCCATAACCGGAGCGCCATAATCCTCTGCATTGTAGTACTTATAGCTTTCACCATGACCACGATTATCAATCGCAATCACACGGCGGCCATCCTTCACCAACAAATCAACCCAGCCGGGATACACCCAGTTGACGAACTTGTTGGATGCGAATCCGTGGATCAGCAGGATCGGATCGCCCTCTCCTTCATCAAGATAAGCGATAGGGTGATCATTATTATTGAATATTGGCATATTACCTAACGTTTACGTAAAGGAAAACTACGGGATCATGGGAGGGTAAATGTAAGGGTGGAGAAAGAAAAGGCCAAAGAACTATCAATTTGGACTAGTCCATCAACTATTCACAGAGGCTGAGACAACACCAGTTCCGCGGTAAAACCTCGGTCCTAGGTGAAAAAACGCAGTACAGTTGTGGACCGCATCGATCTCAAGGCAATCAATCAGCGAGAAAAACTGTCTTTTTAACCAGAACCAATTTAATGTCGGCGGCAAATTTTTGTTCCATGGAGCTTGGCGAAAAAATGGCCGGTAAAGTCGTACCCCACTTTCACAACACCAATGGCGTTGACGCCATTAAAATCGGCGCCAAAGAATTTATGTGCATTGGCGCACGCCCCCCACAGGACCACCCACACGTCTTCCTCGACATGGGTGCTGATGACAACATAATCTGCCCATACTGCTCAACGCTTTACCACTACGATGCTGCACTCGCTTCCGCAGAATCTAATCCGGCTGACTGCGCCTGGGCACCTGATACGGCCTAACAACCTCATCATTTGATCGATAAAACAAATAAACAGTAATCACATTGCTTTGCCTGAACCCGATAACCTCAGGCAAAGCACGGCAGGCAAGCTGCGTAATGATACCAAAAAATATTGCTATCGCAGGAGCCGGGATCGCCGGACTTACAGCTGCGTTATACCTTGCCCGTAAGGGCCATAGTGTTTTCCTGTTCGACGCTGCCCCAGAGCTTTCCGAAGTCGGCGCCGGAATTCAGCTATCTCCCAATGCAATGAGATGTTTGCAGGCTCTTGGCTTAGGCCCTGCACTCATGTCCAGAGCCGTCTCTCCGGCCAGCGTCAATATACGCTCCGGCCAGGATGGGTCTCAACTTGCAACCGTTCCGCTTGGCCGCATTGCCGAAGACCGCTATGGCGCGCCA
This sequence comes from Pseudovibrio sp. Ad46, assembly GCF_001623065.1. Classification (NCBI taxonomy): domain Bacteria; kingdom Pseudomonadati; phylum Pseudomonadota; class Alphaproteobacteria; order Hyphomicrobiales; family Stappiaceae; genus Pseudovibrio; species Pseudovibrio sp. Ad46. Next base: position 64,512 of record NZ_LMCG01000079.1, read on the forward strand.
TACTATGTGATCCACCGGGCAGATCTGCAACAGCTGTTATTGGAAGCTGTCCAGAACACACCGGAAGTCACTCTGCGGCTGGATACCAAGGTAGAATCCGCCGAAATCAACGGTAATACTGTCACGCTCAAGGGAACGGCTTTCTCAGAAGCTCTTGCAGGTATACCGGATCAGTTTGACCTGCTCATCGGCGCTGACGGTGTCCGTTCAAGCATCCGCCAGACCACATTGGGTGGCGCACCTGCCAAACACACCGGTTTCGTAGCCTACAGAGCAACAGCAGAACCACCCTTCAATCTGGAACCTCTCCTGAGCACCTCAGGCCTGTGGCTCGCTCGCGACGCCCATCTGGTTCAGTATCCAGTAAAGAATGGCAAGCTGCTCAACATCGTCGCCATCACGAAGGAAGACTGGGAAGAAGACAGCTGGTCCCATCCGGTTGGCAGTGATCATGTCCGCAAGCACTTTCGCAACTGGGCTCCAGAGGCCTTGCGTCTGGTCTACCTGCCGGAAACATGGACCCGTTGGTCATTGTGCGAGGTCGACACCCGCCCTGCATGGACCCAGGGTCCTGTTACTCTTATTGGTGACGCCGCCCACGCGATCCTACCGTTTTCAGCTCAAGGCGCTGCAATGGCAATCGAAGATGCTGCAGTCCTGTCCAAAATGGTCGACAAACACGGCGCAACACCGCAGGCTCTGCAAGCCTATGAGACCGCCCGCCGTCCACGCATTGAGAAAATGAGCAAGCTCGTGAAGTGGAATGACTGGGTCTATCATATGGGCTTCCCTCTTCGTATTGCACGAGATCTCGTCATGCGGTCCAACACCCCAAGTCAGCTTCTTGATCGGTTTAACTGGATCTATGAATGGACGCCGGAAGACCATACCGACTAAAAACTGATACATGTTCCCGAAAAGTGGGTCCGGTTTTCGAGTAAGAATGCGCATAAGAATAAGCAGCTATAGCTTGGCGCGTGAATGCAGATGAACGCGGCACGCTCTGGCTGTTAAAGCCACCCATATTTCAGGAATACAGAAAGCCATGACCAATAAGATCATCACAGCGGGATATGTCGTTATTGGCGATGAAATCCTGTCTGGTCGCACCAAAGACAAAAACATCGGCTTTCTGGCAAGCTATCTCACAGATATCGGCATCGACCTGTCTGAAGTGCGTGTCGTGCCTGACGTGGAAGAAAAGATCGTCGAAGCCGTCAACGCTCTACGCGTAGAATACACCTACGTGTTCACATCCGGCGGAATCGGCCCGACACATGATGACATCACAGCAGATGCCATCGCGAAAGCTTTCGGTGTCTCAATTGATCTGGACCCACGCGCTTACAAGCTTCTGGAAGATCACTACGGCGCTGAGAACTTTACCCCTGCCCGCAAGCGCATGGCCCGTCTTCCTGATGGCGCCGACCTGATTGAAAACAAGGTGTCCATCGCACCCGGCTTCAGAATGGAAAACGTGCACGTCATGGCAGGCGTACCGGCCATCATGCAATCCATGGTCGATGCCATCGCACCAACGCTGAAAACCAGTCAAAAGATGCTTTCTGTGACTATTGAAGCTACTCTTCCTGAGAGTCGCATTGCCACAGACCTAGGGGAAATCCAGAAAAACTTCCCCGAAACCTCAATTGGCTCCTATCCGCAGTCAAAAGATGGAGTATTTTCCACACAGGTTGTTGTGCGATCTAGGTCAAATGATGTACTGGAACAGGCCAGTGAAGCCGTCCGAGCAGCCGTAGAAGCTGCAAAGACAAAATTTCTTTGAAAGAAGACACATGGATAATCAGCAGCAATCCAAAGCATTCCCGGTCTCTTGGGACCAATTCCACCGCGATTGCCGTGCCCTCTCTTGGCGCCTCGCCGACAAAGGCGAATTTACAGCGATTGTAGCCATCACACGTGGTGGCCTTGTTCCAGCTGGCATTATTGCGCGCGAATTGGGTGTTCGCACCATCGAAACAGTTTGCATTGCATCTTACCACGACTACGACGATCAGGGCGAGTTGAAGGTCATCAAGCCAATCGACCCGAAAGTGGTCGGCTCTGAAGGCGGTGAAGGCATTCTCATCATCGACGATCTGGTCGACACCGGTAAGACTGCAAAAGTTGTTCGCGAAATGTTGCCAAAAGCACACTTTGCAACCGTCTACGCCAAGCCAATGGGTCGCGATCTGGCTGATACCATTGTGACTGAAGTTTCTCAGGATACCTGGGTGTACTTCCCATGGGATCTGGGCATGCAGTTCCAGCCGCCAATCTCTAAAGATACCGCAGGCTAATCAGCCCACCGGAATTCTGCATAAGAGTTTCAAAAGCCTCGGCCTTATCGCCGGGGCTTTTTCCGTTCATAAGCCGGTAATGATCCAACCTTCACGAATGCATTTTGGCAGCACTAGACGAAGCGATGAATAACATCGAACTAGCGGCTATCTTAGACAAACTTATCCCCCTTGCTCAAATGTGCCCCCATACTAACTTCATGCCCACGTGACGGGCAGTTGGCGGACCGTCCGTCAGCATGTCGTGGGCTGGGTGGGGCTTTTGAGAGAGGTAACGCATCTTTCAAAGGTCCGGTGGAACCGATTTTCAGACGTGACTGCATGGTCTGAGAGGAAGGGCCCAAGCTTGAGGGGCATCACGCAGTGGCATTTGTTGGTCAGAGCAATAAATGTCAGGGACAGAGGACCTGTTTAGGCCGGGAAACTTGCCAAAGCAAAGCCGTTGTCTTTCCAGGAAACTGGCTATCGTGTCTTTCAGGATAAGAGGCGATGTTGTCCATATCAAAATGCCCGGGCAAGGTGCGTAGCCAATGCCAAAGACTCATTTCTAACAAGTAGCGCAGGTGTTGCCTGCCGCCTTGCTCATCCCGACCTTCGGGAACTCTGGTCCAACACTGCATGGGAGGCTATGCGGTGCTTATCGTGCAGGAGGTCACCCATCATCAGATACCATGCTATTCGTTAGGCTCTCGCCTCCCTTAACACCGCACCTCGATGACCCGATCAGCAATGATCTCATCAGTATCCAGCCGGCACCCAATCGCGTAGACTTCAACACCTGCCTTTATAGCCGCATCGAAAGCCTCACCATATTTCGGGTCAATATCACGTGCCAGAACAAGCGCATCGCAATCATCACGCTGGATCAGAAACACCATAGCAGAACGATGGCCTTCCCGGACCATATCAGCAAGCTCATCCAGATGCTTTGCCCCACGCGCTGTGACAGCATCAGGAAACTCTGCGACACCATTTTCGCGGGCCAGCGTAACGTTCTTCACCTCAACATAGGTGCGCTTGTCACCCTCACCTTCCAGAAGAATATCGATGCGAGAGTTCTTGCCGTACTTCACTTCACGGCGCAGCTTCTCATAACCGACAAGCTCAGGAATACGCCCTGCTTCAATCGCCTCTTCGACCAGGCCATTCGGACGACTGGTATTGATACCCACCATCGCACCGTCAATCTCGAGCATTTCCCAGGAGTATTTCAACTTGCGCTTTGGATCATCATTAGGCGTCAGCCAGACCTTAATGCCCGGATCTTTCAAACCCATCATGGAGCCCGAGTTGGCACAGTGCGCTGTAATTTCAGCACCGCCATCATCGAGGGTAACATCAGCCAGAAACCGTTTGTAACGCTTAATCAGCCGGCCAGTGACCAGCGGCACATCAAATCGCATAGCGACCTTCCAAATTATTCAGCGTATTCCCGAAAAGTGGCTCCGGTTTTCGGACAAGAATACGCGCCAAAATGAAGACTGAAGATTATTTGGACCAGAAATCAGGATCCAGAAGAATAAGAACCGTGAACAGTTCCAGACGCCCCAGCAACATTGCAGCACACAAAATCCATTTCACTGGATCAGGCAGCGCCGCAAAGTTGCCAGATGGCCCGATCATGGTGCCAAGGCCCGGGCCAACGTTACCAACGGATGTCGCGGCGGCAGACACAGCAGTCACCAGATCCAGATGGAACAGAGAAAGGATCAGCGTCAGAATACCAACAGTACCGATGTAAACCACAAGGAACGCAAGAACGGAGAACGTCAGTTCTGGTGTCAGGTGCGTGTTACCGTAGCTCACAGAGATCACGCGGTTAGGCCGCACCATCCGGCGCATATGCGCAATCACGGTTCCGAAGAACACGAGAAAACGGAAGACCTTGATGCCGCCCGTTGTCGAGCCTGTACAGCCACCAACAAACTTGAGCAGAAACGCAAGTCCAATCACCGGAGCACCCCAGGAGGTGTAATCCCCCATGGCATAGCCAGTGCCCGTCACCACAGAAATCACGTTAAACGCAGATTGCAGGATCGCACTGCCAAAACTATCAGCATTGCCAGAAGTACCGAGATAAATCGTCAGAGCAAGAGAGATCAGACCAACCAGCCACAAAAATGCCCGCACCTGCGGATCACGCCAAAGCAACAGCGGCTGCCCGCGCAACGCCTGAATGATAAGCACAAATGGCAGCGCGCCCACAATCATGAAGACGACCGCAATCCAGCCGGTCACAGGATTGGTAAAGTACCCGAAGGAATTATCATGCGTGGAGTAACCTCCCGTCGCAATTGTCGTGAGACCATGGTTGAACGCATCAAACATCGTCATGCCAGAGAACCAGTAAAGCACGATGCAAAGGCTGGTCAGAAACAGGTACGTCAAACTGATCAGGCGGATCAACTCAATGGAACGGCTAACAATCTTCTCGCTCTGATCGGAGCTTTCTGTCTGAAAGAGCTGCATTCCACCAATGCGCAGGAACGGTAAAAGCACGATCGCCATAACGACAATCCCAACACCGCCCATCCATTGCATCAGCGAGCGCCAAACAAGCAGCCCCGGCGGAAGTGAATCAAGACCCGTCAGCACAGTAGAGCCGGTGGTGGTGAATCCCGACACGGCCTCAAACGCAGCATCGACATACGCAATACCCAGCCACAAAAACGGCAGAGCCCCAAATGCAGGTAACGAGACCCAGCATAGAGTTGTCAGGATAAAGGTCTGGCGTGTGTCCAGCCCGTCACGCAGCGCACCACCCATGGCCACGATTAGCAACATGCCAACCAGACCGGTAATTAACGATGAAATAATAAAGGCTTGCCAGTCAGCATTACGCGACACAACATCCACAAATGCAGGGACAAGCATGGCAGCAGCGAGGCCAACATAAAGGTACCCAAGCACACTTAAAACCGGTCGTATGGAAACCAACATCAATCCGCCGATATAAAATCCAATTTCACCCGCCCGCTAGTCACATATTGTCCCTTAACGGACGAGATTGGAACGGTATGCTCTCAAACATTTATGAAGCATTGGTTTTAGGCCACTTAGTGATATCTGGCAATTGAATTAATCGGGCAACTACCTATTCACACAACAAGAATGAAACCGGATAGCCCAAACATGTTCAATGCACGGAATCCCTAGTCTTTCAGGGACGTAGCGTCAACGCCAGAATTGAGGATTAAACAGCACCAGCACCGTAAAGAGTTCCAATCTCCCCAGCAACATTGCCGCAGAAAGTACAATTTTCGCACTGTTGGGGATGTCAGCAAAGTTTCCAACGGGGCCAACCACATCACCAAGTCCCGGACCGACATTAGAAACCGCAGTCGTAGCTGCACTCATAGCCGTCACCAGGTCCAGACCAAGTCCACCAAGAATGACGGTAATCAACCCCACAGTGGCCATATAGACCACTAAAAACGCAAGAACCGAGAACGCCAGTTCAGGCGTGATCTTTGTATCGCCATACCGGACAGGAACCACCTGATCAGGCCGGATCATCTTATTCATGTACGCACGAACAGTGCCAAAGAACACGATAAACCGGAAAATCTTGATGCCACCACTGGTCGAGCCTGTACAGCCACCAATAAACGTCAACATCAGGAAGAAGCCCATCATCGGCGGGCCCCACGCCGTATAATCACCAAGTCCATAGCCCGTTGTGGTGATGATTGAAATCACCACAAACAGCGCTTCAACCACTGCACGGCCAAACGTGAACTTATTTTCAATGCCAAGATACAGAGCAGTCAAACTGGAAAGGACAATGATAACAAAGATAAAGACTCGTGCCTGAGGATCCTGCAGAAGTGCTTTCGGATTCTTGGTCAAGGATTTGATTAACACAACAAACGGCAGTCCTGAGGCCAGCATAAAGACCACAGCCACCCATTCTGCAGCAGTGCTCTCAAAATATGCAAAGGACGCATCGTGAGTAGAAAAACCACCAGAGGATAATGTCGTCATTGCATGGTTCACTGCATCAAACAACGTCATTCCAGAAAACACATAAAGGATCGTGCAGGTCAGCGTCAGCATGATGTAGACGCCACCAATCAAGCGCGTCAGATCAGTCGCACGGGCAACAATCTTCTCTCCACGGTCAGAACTTTCTGTCCGAAACAGCTGCATCCCGCCAATACGCAGCAAAGGCATGAGCAAGATCGCCATAACGATGATGCCAACACCGCCGATCCACTGGGTCAGGGAACGCCAGAACAACAAACCAGGAGGCATACCATCCAGACCAATCAGGACCGTGGATCCAGTTGTCGTAAACCCCGAGACGCTCTCAAAAAAAGCGTTCTCAAAGCCGATCCCAAGGCTGAGAAAGGGCAGAGCGCCGCAGACTGGCATCACAATCCACGATGCTGTGGTCAGCAAAAACGCCTGTCGAATGGTGAGATGCTCAAGTTTGTAATTGGCCGTAGAAACAGCAAGCAGCAGGCCAAGTAAGCCAACAAACAGAGAAGAGAGTGCAAATGCAATCCAGTCTGGATTGCTGAAGTAAATGTCCAGCAATGCAGGTGCCAGCATCAAAATAGCCAGCCCAACCAGAAAATATCCAAGCACCCGTAATACGGGACCCACCAGTGCCATAATATCTCTCATTTCAAGATGGGCTTCGCCTCGGGCGAGCGCACCAACACGCTTTAATCTCAAATCCTACTGAAACTCGGTTAAACTTCTCAGCAAACAGACACAACAAATCGGTTCGATGATTTTTGAGGTTACTGGGAAGTGAAAATTTGAAGGCTCATAACGAGCCCGTAGATAAGTCCGGCAAGATGGATCGCCTATCTACGCCAAAAGTAGGGGGCAGCCAAGTTTTTTCTTATCCGGAATGCTCTCACCCCGGCAAAGTGCATAGCCATCGAGGTACAATTTTACCGGGCGTGGAGCCAACTTGGTGTCAGCAAAGTCCAATTTAAACTCGGAAAAACACTTGTATTACAAGTTCCCACAGCGCTGCGACAATACTACCTATAAGTCATTCTACCGCGACAGGATGTGATCCTCAGATCACGTTTTTCATTAGCCTTAACACCCGCTCAAAGTGAATTAATTTCATTATACTGTTGTTTTAAATAAGATATTGCAGCCTGAAATTTCACAGCACCTAAAAACAAGGCAATTCAACAAAATCAATTAGATAGCTCATATTGTCGCAGTTTTTCATCTTATAGATTTCATCAATGACGCGATAGACTCATACGATTTTATTTAAGCTGCGTCCTTCTGCAAGTTCTCGCTGAACACCGTAAGCTTCCCTACGTCATTTCAGGTAGGGGCCTTTCGGAACTGAAGAACAGGGGAAGGGTATTCATGGTCTGAATTTGTGGTTTGCACGGTCTCTTGAAAAGACCCTGGAACCCGAAAGGAAAGTTACAGCGAGTTTGAAGCCGCTGACGCAGTTGCACTTTAACACCTCCCATTAAGCTGCAACTCAAAACCCGAAAATCCTGACGGTTCCAACTCCTCCCAGCAAACCAGAAATCAAGGCCATGACGTGAGATGCCTTCATCAGCTTCGCTCACCAAGCAAGCACCGTGAAGCCACACTCTCCTTTCCTCCGTCAGTTTTATGGAGAATGGCTGTTATGCTTCAGCAGACAGACAAACACGAAGAATCCTATAGCGAGGCACACAAGCCTGCGAGCAAGTTCGAACAACGGTCTGATTATCTGGACCACGAACTCCAGATCATGAAACCACGCCGTTGGGGTCTCAACCTGCCGGGCCGCGACTTCCGTTTTGAAATGGAAGATTTTGTTCCCGCAATTGCAGGAACAATCGGCATCTCCGTGATGTACTCTGCGGTTATGACAGCATGGGCAACCGGCCTCACAGCAAAATGGCCACACGTCAATCTTGGTGCTGAGTGGATCATTGAAGTGGTCCGCGTTGAGATGCTCATCCCGGCCCTGCTCTTCTGCATCATCGGCTCTGGTTTCCTCAACCCACGTGCAAACCTTGCAGGCAACCACGGTCCAATGATCCCACTCATTGGCTCCATCGCTCTTGCAGGCGCACACCCTCTGGCACTGGCAGCACTCGTCTGTGCCTTCGGCCTCCTCCTCAGTTACTTCAAAGGTGGCTCTCGTCTGGTGAACCTAACCAGTCAGGGTGTTGCTGGCGGTTTGCTCGTGTTCCTTGGCTTCATGGGGGCAAAGGGGCAAATCACATCCCTCTTCAGCTGGGCTGGCGGCCTGCAGGCGAAGCATGACCTTGCTTACAGCCTCTCTTACGTCGCTCTGGCGATCTTTGCCGTCAACATCGTGCTCTACGCCTTCCTCGCAAAGGTCGGTAAGCGCTGGCTCGCAATTCCAGCTTGCTCCGTCATCGCGGTAGTTCTGGCTCTCGCACTTGGCGCTGGTGTTGACCTTCAGTTCACCACAGCTCCTGGCCTGCCAAACATGAACCCATGGTACTGGTGGGGATCTACCGAGACCGGCTGGCAGCTTGGCATCCCTAGCTTCAACCACTTCGTTGCATCTCTGCCTTGGGCAATTCTGGCAGTCGCAATGTGGTCCCCGGACTTCCTAGGTCACCGTATCTTCCAGGAACTCAACTACCCTAAGAACACAGATAAGGTTCTGATGGACGTTGATGACACCATGACCTGCTGCTCCCTGCGTCAGTTCACCGGCACATTCTTCGGCGGTGGTAACATCACCTCCTCTTGGGGCACCTACATGATCCCAGCAGCAATCGCGAAGCGTCCAATCCCTGCAGGCGCAATCCTGCTCGGCGCACTGTGCATCGTTATCGCTACCATCGGCTACCCAATGGACGTAGCAGTATGGCAGCCCGTGATGTCCTGTGCTCTTCTGGTTGGTGTGTTCCTTCCACTTCTGGAAGCTGGCCTGCAGATGGTAAAATCCAGCAACGACACCAACTCCGCTGGTATCTGCATCTTCGCAGCAATCGTGACCAACCCTGTTCTGGCATGGGCAATCACCATGTTCCTCGACAACAATGGTCTCATTGGCGACAAGGAACGTGCAGAACGTCTGAGCTTTGCAGACCGCATCATCATTCCAGCAGGTGCAGTGATCATCTGTACTCTGGCAATGGCTGCAGTTGGCATGCTCCCAGGTATTCCAGCTCTCTTGTAAGCTAAACCACACCAAATCTTAAAAGCGCATCGCCCAGCGGTGCGCTTTTTTCGTTTCCTTAGGCACTGCGACAATACGCACCTGCGTAAAACCTGACGTCAGTAACGCACAGTACGGATGACAACCTCACCTTCATCTGGCATATTCATAGACACCAAGCAGCCCTACTCCTCTGATATTTCAAAATAAATCAGAGCGTGCAAAATTTTTCACCGCACCACTTTCTGCTTTTGGCTTTGCCCTATCCTCCACAAACCCACATTGTAATAGATTACATCTATAACGTGATAGACTCTGGCGATTTCAACTAACCATGTGTTAGATGCAGACTCAACGTATGGATGCAGGCTTCCTCCCTCTCGCCTGCCTCCTAGGCGCATTCCCGAAATGGGGCTCGATTTTCGGAAAACAGAATGTAGTCGCAACAAAAGATCGAGGCGGTTTGCCGGGCGAGGCAATGCAAACTGCTTTGATTGCTCTAGGGGTTTGCTGATGTTTAAAATACCAAGCTTTATGCTGAAAGACGCGATCGTAGCCAAGCCGGGCTTCAATCGTTGGTTCGTTCCACCGGCTTCCATTGCAATTCACCTGTGCATCGGCTCCGCCTATGCATGGAGTATCTACAATCCGGCACTTGTAAGAGAAATCGGCGGCATAGCGCCAGCAGCTGAAGATTGGTCTCTCAGTTCTGTGGTCTGGATCTTCTCAGTCGCAATTCTGTTTCTTGGCCTGTCTGCCGCTGTTGCAGGCAAATGGCTTGAGAAAGTTGGCCCGCGCTGCGTTGGCACAACAGCTGCCTTCTGCTGGGGAGGTGGTTACATCATCGGCTCAATTGGCATCATGACCCACCAGCTCTGGCTGCTGTATCTGGGATATGGCGTCATTGGCGGCTGTGGTTTAGGCCTTGGGTATGTTTCACCCGTCTCTACCCTGATCCGCTGGTATCCTGACCGTCGTGGTCTGGCAACCGGCATGGCTATCATGGGCTTTGGCGGCGGCGCAATCATCGCAGTTCCGCTGAAAAGCTGGCTTCTGGGCCTCTATGCCAAAGCACCTGACTATCTCGGCCCTCTCGCGGACGTGCAAACAACCGTAGAAAACGGTGTGCGCTACGTACAGGTTGCAGGCCAGAAGCTGGAAGCCATTGTCGTCAGTGCATCTCAAGCAGAAGCAGCCTTTGACGGTGCCCAAGCAGGCGTATACCTCGCAGGCACAGGTAACACTGGCGCAGCATCAACCTTCCTCACATTGGGTATTGTCTACTTCTTCGTAATGATCCTAGCTTCCTTCGCCTACCGCATTCCTGCACCAGGCTGGAAACCGGAAGGTTGGGAGCCACCACAGGAAGACCCTGCAAAACAAGGTCTTATCACTCGCAACCATGTGCATATTGATACAGCATTGCGGACACCACAGTTCTACCAGCTCTGGATCGTGCTCTGCTTCAACGTGACAGCTGGGATTGGCGTGATCTCCGTTTCCAAAACCATGATCTACGAGATCTTCGGCAACGGCATGCCAACCATCGTAGACGGAGCCTTCACCGCAACCTACGTTTTGATGATCTCCGTCTTCAACGCTATGGGTCGCCTCGGCTGGTCCACACTCTCTGACTATATTGGCCGCAAGAACACCTACACAGTCTTCTTCGTGCTGGGCTCTTTCCTATACCTTTCCATTCCGCTCATCGCGGCGGAGGCAGGTACAAGCCCCTCCGTGATGTGGCTGGTGATGTTCTACGCAGCCACCATGACCATCTTCACCATGTATGGCGGTGGCTTCGCTACAATCCCCGCCTATCTGGCAGATATCTTCGGCACCAAATTCGTCGGCGGTATCCATGGTCGCCTGCTCACTGCATGGTCTGCAGCAGGTGTTGCTGGTCCATTCCTCATCACATTCCTGCGCGAACGGTCTGTAAACACCAAAATCCATGAGCTTGCGGAAAAAGTTGATCCAGCCGTATTCCTCCAGACTTTCGGTGAAGGCAAAGAGAAACTGGCTGAGCTCATCGCAGCAAAATCCATCTCTGTCTCAAGACTGATGGAAGTAGCTCCGGAAGGCACGGTTGATCCAACTCCGAGCCTCTACAACACCACAATGTATGTGATGGCTGGTTTGCTCGTCGCAGCACTCGTCTCCAACCTTCTCATGAAGCCAGTCCACCCCAAGTATCACATGGCTGAGGACGCACTGGGCGAAGGAGAGGCCACAACAACAAAACCGGCAGCATCTGGCAAACAAACATCTGCACCAATGCCTGCTGAATAAAAAGCAAACCCAAACAACTAAGCCCGCGATCGTCGCGGGCTTTTTTTATGAGCAACTCGAAAGCAATGCTACTTTTCTAATCAACCTGCTCTGGAATCAGCGGCTTCTTATACTGAGCCGCACAATCCGCTAACGACGTAATAATTGCAGGCTCCAGCTCACGCTTTGTCATCACCATACCAATGCTGTGCGAAACAACTGGCTTGATCAGCGGTACGGAAACAATTCCTGCCCCAAGCGACAAGGCAGAAAATTCCGGCAAAATCGCGCAATACCCCGCACGGATGAACCCGCCAAGTGACGGGATTGTCTCTGCCTCAATCTCGGGGTCCAACTCAACACCGAGGAAGCGAAGCGTGCTATCCACCATCAACCGGTTTTGCAACTTCGGCGAAAGCGCCACCATCGCCCCGGCATTCACAGCCGTTTCCCACTCCACCGCGTCTACCCCTTGCAAACGATGTCCTACTGGCATGAACAGGCGGTAGTCTTCCTCATAAAGCGTGAAACTGCTGTGCTTCTTTGCATCGCTGAACTGAGTGTACGTGATGCCTGCATCAATCTGATAATCCTCAAGAGCCTTATGGATTTCATCATGGCTCATCAACTGGATCGTCGCATGTGCATGCGGATGGCTCTTCTTCAAATCCAGAATTAGAGAGGCTGTCGCAACATCAGCTGAGGGAATAACGCCGATATTAACCTTGCCGAACACCTCGGCACTCTTCCCCGCAACCTCGTTCCGCAAACTATTACAGTCCGCAAGCACCTTCTTCGCCCAAACGAGAATGCGCTCCCCTTCCGCAGTCAATCCATGAAACTTCTTGCCACGTTCAATAATGGGTACGCCCAGTTCAATTTCCAACTGGCGAATTCGGCCTGACAACGTTGGCTGCGTCACATTACAAGCCGCAGCGGCACGCGTAAAATGTCGCTCCTGAGCCAGAGTAACGAGGTACTGTAACTGCCGAATATCCAAGGACGATCACCCTTCACACAACGCTTGATAGAAACGCCCTATAGCACAATAGAGCAATCAGATCAGAATGGGCACGGACACTATAGCGTATCGCCGAAAAGTGGAAGCCGGTTTCCGGATAAAGATACGTAAGCAAAAAATGCCAATGCAGTGCACCAGGTTCTGCCCAGACGCGAACTGCATTAGCATTTGTTTTTTCAAAGAAAAGCAAAACAAATGCGCTGCGTTCTTACGCCACAGGAATATCGGAGTGACCTTTTCACAGAGTTTCCAGTGCGAACCATGACTTGGCCACATTGCCTCTCTTATCTGCCACTCTCAGTTTCCAGTGATTTGCAATCGGACCTTCCATGGCAAAAATCATTTCTCGTCCGCTCCTTTGGGCAGTCGGCACGGCCTTTTTCGTAATGCTGGCAGTCTTCGCCACGTACTTACTCCTGCCCTATGATCTGCCCGGTTCCGCAAATCTCACAAAAGTTAAAGATGAGCGCTTGCCAGCCCTGCGCGCAGATCTGACTTTCAAAGGAATGTCCTTGGGAAGCCCTGTTTTCCTACGTGTCTTCAAAGAAGAAAGCCGGTTGGAAGCGTGGATCCGGTCTGGCAAAACCTATCAGCCCTACAAGTCATGGGAGATTTGCAAATACTCTGGTGATCTGGGGCCAAAGCTGAAAGAAGGCGACGGTCAGTCCCCTGAGGGCTTTTACAATGTGTCAGCTAGACAATTGAACCCGAACAGCAGATATCACCTCTCCTTCAATCTCGGTTTCCCGAACGCCTTTGATCAGTCACTGGACCGCACAGGCTCTTACTTGATGGTCCACGGTAACTGCCTCTCCATCGGCTGCTACGCCATGACCAACCAACATATCGAGGAAATCTATCTGCTCGTGGAAGCTGCCCTTCAGAACGGACAAGGCGCAGTCCCAGTCCATATCTTCCCCTTTGAGATGACAGAGGAAAACCTCAGCAAGCACGCCAACTCAAACTGGCTGAACTTCTGGCGCAACCTCAAACAGGGCTACGATCTCTTCGAAGAAAACCGCATACCACCGGATGTGTCGGCAGAAGGAAAACGTTACAGATTTGATGTTTAGCCTACACCCTGAAAGCAGGTAGCTAGAGCAATGCTCCAACTACCCTCATTGATTACTCATCAAGCCTAGTGGCAGTGATAGGTCCCACGTTTGCGATCATTATGGCATCCATCACTATTCGTCCCACCGCTATGCGCCGCAGCGACCCCAACTCCTAAAGATACTGCAAACATTGCTAGGAATACACCAGCAAGAACTTTCCGCATTTTCCGCTCCATTAGTTCTCTTACAACAATGCGGAAATTACATTTTTCTTAAAATCAGCATATTCGGTAAAACAACAACGTGCAGAGAACAGGTGAAAATATATAACTCATTGCATTGCCGAATCTTCTTTTGAGGACAACACAAGCAAATTGCTTCGAACCGCACTGAAAAACCATCACGCATTCTTGGCAAAAAACTGTGCAACAGTCTCACTATTGCAAGTTTACAATATAATTTTTTGGGAGAGTAATTTGGTGCGGACGGCGGGACTCGAACCCGCAAGCCCAGGGGCGGCAGATTTTAAGTCTGCTGTGTATACCAATTCCACCACGACCGCTTGCAGGCACCTGAGTACACGAGCAAACCACTTTCGTGCAAGAGCCTCTTTTCCGTTATCCAAGAAGTTCCTATAGCTTATCCCGGATTAAGCCCCTCAAAAAATCGATAGAATCCCAACAGGAACCACGGAATACAACGGGCTTCATAAAATGCGTGCGCAGTTAAGGATCTGACCTTCTTTTTTCGCTACACCTTTCAAAAATACCCGATATAAGTGGGGAAACACCAGATTACTCCCTAGAATGCCCCTAAAAAAATAGGAGAAGCTTCTACGGAGAAGCAGGGCTTGCGAGCAAGCATAACGGCATTTTACAGTTCCTCATGATGTAATCTGCGTTCGTCCCTGCGCGAAACGGAACAAGGAAAAAACGGGAAAATGATTGACTACGTAGACGCTGCCAACGCGCCCCTGAAAAATACCGGCCAGATCAAGATCTACAGCCAGGAAGATTTTGAAGGTATGCGCAAAGCAAGCCAGATGACTGCACAGTGCCTCGACGCACTTGTGCCGCTGGTGCAACCGGGCGTCACAACGCAGGAAATTGATGACTTCGTTTTCAAGTTTGGCAAGGAGCGCGGCGGCGTTCCGGCAACACTGAACTATCGTGGCTTCAGCAAATCCTGCTGTACCTCCATCAACCGCGTCATCTGTCACGGTATCCCTGACTCGAAGAAGAAGCTGAAAGAAGGCGACATCGTCAACATCGACGTCACCTACATCGTTGATGGCTGGCACGGCGACAGCTCCCGCATGTATCCGGTTGGCAAACTCAAGCCTGCAGCCAAGCGCCTGATTGAAGTCACCCACGAATCTCTGATGCGTGCTCTGGAAGCTGCCAAGCCGGGCAACACCACAGGTGATATTGGTCATGCGATCCAGGAATACGTAGAATCAGAGCGCTGTTCCGTTGTCCGTGATTTCTGCGGTCACGGAGTAGGCAAGCTGTTCCACGACATGCCAAATATTCTGCATTACGGCCAGAAAGGTTCTGGCATCGAGCTCAAGCCGGGCATGATTTTCACAATTGAGCCAATGGTGAATCTCGGTCGGCCAGATGTGAAAGTACTGAAGGACGGCTGGACGGCTGAAACCAAAGACAAAACATTGTCTGCTCAGTTTGAGCATTCCATCGGCATCACCTCAACAGGGTGCGATATCTTCACAACATCACCAGCAGGCCTGTTCAACCCAATGGAACCGGAAGCCGGAGCCGCTGCTTAGCCGCACCAAGTAAGGAGGGGGAATGAAACAAACCAGTTTCGGGTTTCATGAGGTAACTCCCTCTCCTCAGGAGCAGGCACCCACCGTGCCTGCACTCCAGAGCCATATCCCTCTGGACGAACCGGCAACTCTCCCGGTTCCGCCCTCTGCTAAACAGAGTAAATCCCCTAAGTCAGCCGCCAAACACTATCACGGTCATCGTGCACGCTTGCGTGAACGGTTTGAGGAAACAGGCCTGGACGGCCTCCAATCCTACGAGTTGCTGGAGATGCTCCTCTTCTCCTCCATCAAACAAGGTGACACCAAACCGCTGGCAAAAGCACTGCTGGCCCAGTTTGGCTCCTTTGCACAAGTTCTGGCCGCCCCAAAACAACGGCTGGAAGAGGTACCCGGCTGCGGACCACGCACAGCAAGCTTCCTCAAAGAAATGCAGGCCGCATCTATTCTCTACGCTAAAGCACAGGTTGTAGAGCGCGACCCCCTCTCCTCCTGGAGCAAAGTTCTGGAATACGTTCGCGCAGCTATGGCGCACAACGACAAAGAAGAATTCCGCATCCTGTTTCTGGACAAAAAGAACCGCCTCATCGCAGATGAAGTCCAGCAAACCGGAACAGTTGACCACACGCCCGTTTACCCGCGCGAAGTTACAAAACGAGCATTGGAGTTATCAGCCTGCGCAGTCATTCTGGTCCACAACCACCCTTCAGGCGATCCAACACCATCCCGTCAAGACATTGAAATGACGACGAAAATTTCAAACACACTGGAACCACTAGGGATAGTGCTGCACGATCACATCATCATAGCCGGCTCAGGTCACGTCAGTTTCAGAGGCCTTCAACTCATCTAAGCTATCCCCAGCAGCAGAACTCCATTCACATAAATTTCCCAAGTGATCGATAAAACACGTCGGTTGTACAGGCTCACTCAAGCAAAACCTCCGAACATAAGCATGGGCAAGTGCGTTTTCGCATACA
This sequence comes from Pseudovibrio sp. Ad46, assembly GCF_001623065.1. Lineage (NCBI taxonomy): Bacteria > Pseudomonadati > Pseudomonadota > Alphaproteobacteria > Hyphomicrobiales > Stappiaceae > Pseudovibrio > Pseudovibrio sp. Ad46. The sequence goes on from NZ_LMCG01000079.1 coordinate 81,036, forward strand.
ATCAAGAGTTTTAAAGGCAGCATGAGTAAATTGCCGATGGCGGGACAACCGAGTTCGAAAACTCCCATGACTTCAGCAGTGTTGGGCAGTACTTTCGGCAATACGATTACACGAGGCAAAAAAATCGGAGCCCGCATGATGGCTCTGTTGATCCTGTGTGTTGTAGCTGCAGCTTTGGCTGTTGGGTATCTGGCGTTCTACTGGTCAACCCAGCGTGCGCTCGACTTCGAGGTCGATAAAGAAGTTCGCCTCGTACAGAGCAACCTCAAAGTGTTCCGCAATGGGCTCGCAAACGAAGCAGAGCGCATCGCCATCTCAAACAAGGCATACGCTTCTGTTCTTTCAGAAGAAACCAACATCCTGCTGGATGAGGATCTGACACCGACCCCAAGCACTCGTGGTGATCGGGATATCTTCGTCATTCTCAACAAGGATATGAAGCCGCTTTACACCTACCGCCGCGATCTGCCATGGCACAGCGAAGTCTTTGAAGATCAGCTCCGCGGCCAGCTTGATGCCACACTGTCTGAATTGGAAACACGGGCCAACACGAAGCAAACGCAGTTCCGTGTACCTGAACCACTGCGCAGCCATGCCCCTCTGGCGTTAAGTTTGCGCGATGTTGTTCTGGTTGATGGCGCAATCGGCCTCGCCACTGTCGCAGCAATCACTCCGTCAACAGCACCGCCAAAAGGTATGCCAACAGTTGCCGGTTATCTGCTTTGGGTACGATCACTGGACATCCGGTCCATCAGATCTTTTGAGGAATCAACGGGCTTGTCGGAAATGTTCATCACCACGAACAAGCCAAAAGCCGACTTCCAGCGTGTATCCCTGCCATTGCTCCGCCGCAACGGCGAGATCATCGCCAATCTGAGCTGGAAAACCACCGCAGCCTCTGGCGCGATCTACACCAACTCATCACCGTATTTTCTGGGAACCATCATCGCTATCTTGCTGATGACGATTCTCATTCTGCTCCGCTACATCAAGATGACAGACCGCATCTTGCAAAATGAAGCAGATGCGACACATGCAGCACTCCATGACGCCTTGTGCGGGCTGCCCAACAGAACATGGTTCGAGATTTTTGCAGCTGACGTGCTGCGACGCGACCGACAAAAACAGCGTATTACTGGCATTGTATTTCTGGATCTGGACCATTTCAAACAGATCAACGACAGTCTGGGCCACTCCATCGGCGATGAAGTCATCAAACTCGTCGCCGAACGCCTGAAAGTGTCGATCAACATGGAAGACCGGGTCGCGCGCGTCAGTGGAGATGAGTTCCTCATCGTACTGGCGCACCGCACCAACATGGATGAGATCATCGAAACCTGTATGTACATCGAGAAAATGCTCTCTGATGCCTTCAAGGTTGAGAAACACAAAATTCTGACCACGGCCAGCATGGGCGTTTCACTCTCCCCGTCGCATGGTCATGACCTGACTGAACTTTTGCGCAGAGCAGACATTGCACTCTATCAGGCGAAGAAACTTGGCCGTGGCCGTTATGTGCTCTTTGAAAAGGAGATGGAGGACACCCTTCAGATCTCCCGTGAAATCGAAGAGGATATCAAACGCGCGCTCAATGCCAACGAATTCCAGAACTACTACCAGCCGATCATGGACAACACCGGCAAGAACATTCTGGCAGCCGAGGCCCTCATTCGCTGGAACCATCCGAAAAAAGGTCTTTTGCCACCAGCTGCATTTTTGCCGGTAGCTGAAGAATCCATGCTCATCAATCGCATTGGTGAGTGGGTGCTGGAGAACGCGATCAAGGATGGCTCAACCCTGAATGACGTCACCATGTGCGTGAACGTTTCTCCAACTCAGTTACGTCATCCGGAATTCCCCGAGCTGGTCAACACATTGCTGGAAAAATACCAGCTGGAACCTAACCGCCTGGAACTGGAAGTTACCGAAGACGTTCTCATCAACTACTCAGAAACAGTGGTTGAAGTCATCGAGCGCCTTCGTAATCTCGGCGTAAAAATTGCGCTGGATGATTTCGGAACTGGCTTCTCATCTCTCAGCTACCTGCGCCGCGATCTGTTCGACAAAATCAAGATCGACCGTTCCTTCATCAATGGTGCGGTGACTGATGCCAAAGCCAGAGAAATTCTGGCAAGCTCAATCACGCTGGGGCTCCGTCTTGGCATGGATGTGTGTGTTGAAGGCGTGGAAGAAGAAGAGCAGAAAGAACTGCTGCTCACCATGGATTGCCCAATGATGCAGGGTTATCTGTTCTCCCGCCCAATCCCACTTGGCAAGTTCCGTCTATGGCGTGATGACAGGGATGAAGAAGTGGAACAGAAGCCACGCAAAATCAGAGTGGGCGCAGCAGAATAATCTGCGCCCTTCGCGATCGACTATCATCTCAAACTAGTTTTCAGAAAAACTCTTCCAGAACGCAGCAAATGTCTCGCTGGTTTCATGCTTGAAAGCAAATGGTCGCTTGGCCGCTTCCTCCCAGCGCACACCGGAATTTTTCAGCACTGCAACACCCTGTTGCCCAAACTGCATCTTAAGCTGGTCAACAAGCCAGGCCTTCACCTGATCACGGCGTTGAACCGCAAGACCACCATTATCGTGCAGCACAGAGTGATGTCTGTCGCTGGCATCAATCAGCTCACTAAGGCCTCTGTTGTCCATTGCACTCAGCATCAACACAGGAACCTTCCAGTCCCCTCGCTTCGCACTCAAGCTCATGGCACCTTCCACATCCGCACGGGCACGGCTGGCAACGTCTCCCATATCAGCCTTAGTCACGCAGATAATGTCCGGCAGCTCCATGATGCCTGCCTTCATGAACTGAAGGCTGTCACCAGATCCTGGCTGAATACAAAGCACGCAGGTATCAGCCACAAGAGCCACATCTGCCTCAGATTGGCCAATACCAACACTCTCCACGATCACCCGGTCCATCACAGCCCGCATCAGGATCACTGCAGCAATAGCATGTTCAGAAAGCCCACCAAGCCGGTTCCGCGCAGCCATGGAACGCACAAAAATCTTCTGATCTTCCGGATCGGTTGAAAGCCGTGTCCGGTCACCCAGCAACGATCCACCAGTCACCTGAGAGGAGGGATCAACCGCAATCACACCAACGCTTTGATCCGCGCTGCGGTATTCCGAAATCATTGCATTTGTCAGGGTGGATTTCCCAACGCCGGGAGGTCCGGTCAGCGCGATCACATGCGCGATTGGGTTTTGCAACGCCTCATCCAGCAAAGAGATCAGCTGAGGATGTCCCTCATAGCTCTCAATAGCGCTGAGCAAACGCGCAAGAGCTGGCTTACCGCCAGCTCTCAGGTCTTCCAGATTGGCAGGAGCCGACCGAGGCCAGCTCCTCCCTTTTTTCACAAAGCCACTCACCCCTTGTTCCGCTGTGCCAGCACTGCCTGAGCAGCAGCAAGACGCGCAACAGGAACACGGAATGGAGAACAGGACACGTAATTCAAACCAACAGTTTCGCAGAAGGCGATGGAGGCTGGATCACCCCCATGTTCTCCGCAAATACCAAGTTTGATATCAGCTTTCGTCTTACGACCATTCGTGGCTGCAAGCTTCACCAATTGGCCAACACCGTCCACATCCAGAGAAACGAACGGATCTTTCTCCATCACCTTCCGTTCCTGATACTTGCCCAGGAAGGACGCGGCATCATCACGAGAGATACCAAAGGTGGTTTGCGTCAAATCGTTGGTGCCAAAAGAGAAGAACTCGGCAGACGCGGCAATCTCTTCAGAAAGCAGCGCGGCCCGTGGCAACTCAATCATGGTGCCAACAGAGTACTCAGGCTTTTCGCCCAGCTCCTTGGCCACAACTGCCGCTGTACCGTCAATGCTCTCGCGAACAATATCCAGCTCGCTCTTCAAGCCAACCAGCGGCACCATAATTTCAGGTGTCACCTTGCGGCCATGGCGCTTGGAAACGTCCAGCGCAGCTTCAAAGATTGCCCGTGCCTGCATCTCTGCAATTTCCGGATAGGAAATCAGCAAACGGCAACCACGATTGCCGAGCATAGGATTGAACTCTTCCAGCTCTTCCGCACGCTCACGCAGTTCTTCCGGATCAATGTCCATCTGCTTGGCAACTTCAGCAATGTCCTCTTCCGTCTTAGGAAGGAATTCATGCAATGGCGGATCAAGCAAACGAATGGTGACCGGACGATCAACCATCAGCTCAAAGATATCGATAAAGTCCTGACGCTGGATCGGAAGCAGCTTCGCAAGCGCAGCTTTGCGTTCTTTCACCGTGTCAGACAAGATCATTTCACGCACCGCAAGGATACGTTCGCCTTCAAAGAACATGTGCTCGGTACGGCACAGGCCAATACCTTCAGCCCCAAAAGAAAGCGCAACCTTCACATCAGCAGGTGTTTCTGCATTGGTGCGAATGTTCATGCGGCGAATGTTATCAGCCCATTCCATCAACTTTTTGAAATCACCGGAAAGCTCAGGCTCCTGCATTTGGACCTTACCAGCAAGCACCTGACCATTGCCGCCATCAATGGTGATTGTATCACCCTTGCCAAAGCTGCGACCGTCAACCGTCATGGTCTCATTACGGGCATCAACACGAATGGTTCCAGCGCCAGCAACACAAGGTTTACCCATACCGCGCGCAACAACAGCCGCGTGACTGGTCATTCCGCCACGTGTTGTCAAAATGCCTTCCGCAGCATGCATGCCGTGAATGTCTTCAGGGCTGGTCTCTGTACGAACCAGAATAACAGAGCGGCCATTGGCCTTTTCTGTTTCAGCATCGTCAGAGTTGAACACGATCGCACCGCAGGCAGCACCCGGAGAAGCTGGCAGACCAACAGTCAGCTCATCTCGTTCGCTGGCAGGATCAATGGTTGGGTGCAGCAGCTGATCCAGAGAAGACGGCGCAATACTCGCAACGGCTTCTTCTTTGGTGATCAGGCCGCTCTCAGCCATATCAACCGCAATCTTCAGCGCAGCTTTCAGCGTCCGCTTGCCGTTACGGGTCTGAAGCATCCAAAGCTTGCCGTGCTCAACGGTAAACTCCAGATCCTGCATATCGCGGTAATGGGTCTCCAACCTGTCACAAACAGCCTGGAACTCCGCAAACACCTCAGGCATGGTCGCTTCAAGAGATGGTTTTTCAGAATGCGCCTCAATGCGGGCTTTCTCGGTGATGTCCTGCGGCGTACGAATACCCGCAACAACATCTTCACCCTGCGCGTTGATGAGGAACTCACCATAAAGCGCGTTTTCACCAGTGGACGGGTTACGGGTAAAGGCAACACCGGTCGCAGAATTTTCGCCTGTGTTACCAAACACCATCGCCTGCACGTTCACTGCAGTACCCCAGTCCTCTGGGATTTCATGCAGGGCGCGGTAAGTCTTGGCCCGTGGGATCATCCAGCTCTTGAACACGGCGCCAACGGCACCCCAGAGCTGCTCTTCAGGATCCTCAGGGAAAGGACGACCAAGCTCTTCTTCAACCTTGTCCTTATAAGCCGCGACGATCTGTTTCCAGTCGTCGCCGGTCAGGTCAGTATCAAGGGAGTAGTCGTGCTCGTCCTTGAAATCCTCCAGAATTTCTTCGAAGTGATCGTGGTCTACGTCCAACACCACATCAGAGTACATCTGGATGAAACGACGATAGCTGTCATAAGCAAACCGGTCATCGTTTGCATCTTTGGCCAGCGCTTCAACAGTCCGGTCATTGAGACCCAGATTCAGAACCGTATCCATCATACCCGGCATGGAAACACGGGCACCGGAACGCACAGACAACAGCAGCGGTTTGGACGTGCTGTTGAACTTACGCTCTGTCAGCTCTTCAACAGCCGCAATGGCAGCATGAACCTGCTCTTTGAGCTCGCAAGGATACTGCTGACCATCATCATAATAGTGCGTGCAAACTTGCGTTGTAATGGTAAAGCCGGGAGGGACAGGCAATCCTAGTCTGCTCATCTCGGCAAGGTTTGCACCCTTACCGCCCAGCAGCTCCTTCATAGAAGCATCGCCCTCGGTTTTGTTTTCTCCAAAGATGTAGACCCACTTGGTCATAACACCCCCCTTTATTGAGTGAGACGACAACCAATCTCACTTGGAATTGCACCACTGCCCACTATCTGCAATGAACAGGGTCATTATAGCAAGAGACTCAGACCTCGACCTTAGTGTTATTGCGTAAATACTTCTGAATTCTTGAGAAATATCAATATACTTACTTATCCGCAGATACTTGAAAAAATGTAGGTTCAATTGAAAGAATGTTCGGATACACTTAACAACATGCGGTGAGTTATCCGGCTGCTATAAAAACGCCATTCTTCGCTACTAACAGATTGATGTAATATTGAGTCGCAATCGGCTCTCAATGAGAGACATATATGACCCTGACAAGCTATTTTGCGCTGTTCCGCTCCAATTCTGCTTCTGCTCAGAACAATGGCCGTATGACCTATCATTCTGTTAGTAAAAACAGATTCTCAAAAAGGGCCTTAATGGCCTCTGCGCTGGCGTTTGTTCTGTTGGGCTCGCCATTAGTTCCCGCTCAAAGCGCGAAAGCAAATTCCCAGTCCTTGCCGGCTGCAAGCTCTCTGTCAGGAAGTTACCTGTCAGGCAGAAGCGCCCTTCTTGCTCAGGATCTGGCCGCCGCGTCCAACTATTTCACCTCAGCTCTGCAAGGTGACCCGGATAATTTTTATATTCTCGACCGCGCATTTGTCACATCACTGGCAAACGGCAATGTCGAAAAAGCGCTCCCTCTGGCAAACCGCATTCTGGAAGAAGACAACGAGCACTTCCTTGCGCAGCTGGCCGTTGCCGCGCAGCGCATTCATGAAGGTGACTTCACCACCGAACTGCCAGATGCCGTCACGCAAAACGTCAACCCGCTGTCCCGTCTGAGCTTCGCTCTTGTTTCAGCCTGGGTTAAAGCAGGTCAGGGCAAAACAGATGAGGCCATCGCAGATCTGACAAGCACCACAGGTGCCAAGTGGTTTGACCTCTTCATCAATTTCAATGCGGGCCTGCTGGCTGAATACAACAACAACCCGCATCAGGCCGCCGAATTTTATAAGGCAGCCTACGAGATTGACCGCGGCGCCCTGCGCAACGCCATTTCCTACACCCGTATGCTCGCTGCGTCCGGCAGACAGCAAGAAGCGCTGGACATCGTTGCCGAATATGAGCAACTCATTCCAGAACATCCGCTTCTTGTCACTCTGAGAGAGAAGATTGAGAGCGGCGAGGTTATTGAATCCGTCGCCAAATCACCAGCTGAAGGACTGGCGGAAGCCTTGCACGGTCTCGGCATCGCAGTCAGCAAAGAAGGCGAAGAGCTCTCCGCAAATTACCTGCAACTCGCCGCCTACCTCAATCCGAAGAATGATTCAGCCCTGATTGGTCTGGCCTCATTGTTTGAGCAGCTTGGCGACAACGAGCGCGCCATTGAGTACCTGTCAGCGGTATCAGACGGCTCCCCAATGAAACGCGAAGCTGAAATCCAGATTGCGCTTCATTACAACATTCTGGATAATCTGGAAGAAGCCCGCGCCCATCTTGAAAAGCTGGTGAAAGCAGACCCGAGCGATCTGGAAGCCATCACATCTTTGGGCAACGTGTTGCGCGGTCATTCCCTCTTTGAAGAGGCTGAAACCTCTTACAATCAGGGCTTGGATACCCTCAGCGAAATTCAGGCAAATCACTGGACGATCCTGTATTTCCGCGGCATCACCCGCGAACGTCAGGACAAGTGGGACGCTGCTGAAAAAGATTTCCGCGAAGCTTTGACCCTCAAGCCTGAACAGCCAATGATCCTCAACTACCTCGGATACTCCCTAGTGGATCGTGGTCTGAAGCTGGATGAAGCCCAAAAGATGATTGAACGCGCTGTTCGCCTGCGCCCAACCGATGGGTACATCGTCGACAGTCTCGGCTGGGTTTACTATCGACTGGGTCGCTATGAAGAAGCCGCTGAAAAGCTGGAACGAGCCGTTGCTCTGCGTCCACATGACCCAATCATCAACGATCATCTGGGCGACGCATACTGGCAAGTTGGCCGCAAACTGGAAGCACGGTTCAAGTGGAACCATGCCCGCGACCTTGAGCCAGAGCCAGAAGATCTGAAGCGCATTCTCGACAAAATCGAAAACGGCATGGACGAGGCTGTTCCGGTTGGTCTGGCGAGTTCCACTGACAACAAATAGCTCATAACACGATCATATTATGATGACTTTGGAAGATACAAAGGCAGCACGGGTTGAGGAATTAGCCCGTGCCAAGGTGAACCTTGCCCTCCACATCACCGGTCAACGGGAAGATGGCTACCACATGCTCGACAGCCTTGTGGTGTTCCCTGAAATCGGCGACCAGATCTCGGTTGAACCAGCCCCCGACCTTTCACTCCAGATCACTGGAGAGTTCTCTGCGAAGATACAGGGCGATCCTGCTGACAATCTGGTCATCAAAGCCGCAAACATGCTCGCAGAACACCTGCCCTCCGCATCAGGAGTTCAGATAGAGCTCGAAAAATCGCTCCCCGTTGCAGCAGGCATTGGTGGCGGATCCGCAGATGCAGCCGCAACCCTGCGCGCACTCACAAGGATCTGGGGCGTGTCTCCGTCTCCAACAGACCTTGCCAAACTTGCCCTCAGTCTCGGCGCTGATGTGCCTATGTGTCTGGAAGAAAAACCTGCCCGCATTCGTGGCATTGGGGAGATCATCGAACCGCTGACAGATCTCCCATCCGGCGCGATCGTTCTGGTCAATCCATTGATTGAGGTCTCCACCCCAGCCATTTTCCACGCACTGGAAAAGAAAAACAACACCCCGCTGCCGGAAATGCCAGAAGAGTTCGAGAGCATGAAAGCCCTCGCCAACTGGCTCAAAACCTGCCGCAACGACCTACAAAAACCAGCGATCTCACAGGCACCAGAAATCTCTGAGGTCCTCGACCTGCTGGCCTCCCAGCCAAATACCCTCCTCGCCCGCATGTCCGGCTCCGGCGCCACCTGCTTTGCCCTCGTTGAAACCCTAGAAGCCGCCCAAGCCATAGCCTCCCACTTGCAGGAAGCTAAAGGAAACTGGTGGATCAAGGCGGCACGGGTTTAGGCTGGCGTGGAAACCAAACTTATGTGCAGAAAGGCTTTGCCATAAGTCTCTTTTTAAAAGCCATCTATGCTGCCAAGCGGTTCCACGATGGGGGCTAACCTCCCCATCTTTTCACCTAGAGCAGACACGCCTTTACCCTTCACAGATTACCCCGATCATTCAGAAGCCGAGGACAGTCTGCTGTGATCTGGTTTGCCTTGCAATTTTGCCTTCAATCCAAAGTTGTCCTCACATACACACCACAACAACTAGCTAAATTCCAAAAGGTAAACTCCTGATCTACCGTATCTTTTCAGCCGATGTTACAACATCATCAAGACAAGTTATGACTCAATAAGTTTATTTGATTTTGATTTTCTCCGCTCTGAAATCATCCTTCAGGCATAATAATATGCGGAGAGAATATGACTAATCAGCCCAAGTTGACCACTGCTTTTGGTTCCCCCGTCCCCGACAATCAGAACATTCAAACTGCAGGCCCCCGCGGTCCAGCTCTGCTGCAGGATGTTTGGTTCCTCGAAAAAATGGCCCACTTTGATCGTGAGGTTATTCCTGAGCGCAGAATGCATGCCAAAGGTTCTGGCGCTTATGGAACGTTCACAACAACCAATGACATCACCAAGTTCACTCGCGCTAAGATATTTTCCGAAGTTGGCAAAAAATCCGATTTATTTATGCGTTTCTCGACAGTGGCAGGAGAACGTGGCGCTGCTGATGCAGAACGGGACATTCGCGGCTTCGCCATAAAGTTCTATACTGAGGAAGGCAATTGGGATCTGGTGGGCAACAACACACCAGTCTTCTTTCTCCGCGATCCGCTAAAGTTTCCAGATCTGAACCATGCAGTAAAACGAGATCCGCGCACCAACATGCGCAGTGCGGATAACAACTGGGATTTCTGGACGAACCTGCCTGAAGCTCTGCATCAGGTCACAATCGTCATGTCAGACCGCGGCATCCCAGCGACTTATCGCCATATGCATGGATTTGGCAGTCATACCTACAGTTTCATCAACGCAGACAACGAGCGTTATTGGGTTAAGTTCCACTTTGAAACCCAACAAGGTATCAAAAACCTGACAGATCAAGAAGCCGCTCAAATCGTTGCAAATGATCGCGAAAGTCACCAGCGAGATCTTTATGACAGCATTGAGAATGGCGAATTTCCGAAATGGACACTGTCAGTCCAGATTATGCCAGAAAAAGAGGCCGGCAATTATCACATCAACCCGTTTGATCTAACCAAAGTCTGGCCCAAGTCCGACTATCCGCTGATCGAAGTTGGCGTGCTTGAACTGAACCGAAATCCTGAGAACTACTACGCTGAAGTTGAGCAGGCTTCATTTGCGCCGTCCACAATTGTGCCCGGCGTCAGTTTCTCTCCCGACAAAATGCTTCAGGGCCGCCTGTTCTCTTATGGGGATGCTGCGCGGTATCGTCTTGGAGTTAATCACTCGCAAATCCCGGTCAATGCACCGCGCTGCCCATTCCATTCCTATCACCGCGACGGAGCCATGAGAGTTGATGGCAACAACGGTTCACGTATCGGATATGAGCCGAACATGTTTGGCGAATGGCAACAGCAACCAGATTTCTCCGAGCCACCACTCTCAATAGAAGGAGCTGCGGGTCATTGGGACCATCGGGAGGATGAAGATTACTACTCTCAGCCTGGCGCTCTTTTCCGCTCAATGAATGCAGATCAGAAAGAAGCTCTGTTTGCAAACACAGCCCGCTCGCTTAGCCCCGCACGTATCGAAATCCAACACCGTCATGTCCGCAACTGTTACCGCGCGGACCCTGCTTACGGCACAGGTGTTGCAGCTGCGCTCAACATCAGTATCGCAGATGTAAAAGACATCTAAGTTACATTGATAGCCAAAGATCAGGGGCTCTGCCCAAGCCGACCAACCAACCAACCAACCAATAAAGGCCCCTGATCCACAATTGCCGAAGTACATTCTAAGGGGAAAATTCAATGGATTTCAAAGGTAACGAAACTCATATCAATCGACGCATGCTTTTAACGCGCGGTTCCACGATGGCTGTCGCCACAGGAGCATCTGTCGTTGCGAGCAATGCCTGGAGCGCGAGTCAAAATGAGGAAGACTTAAGCGCCAAAATCCTTCAGGTCATATCGGAGCTTGAAGCAGAAACAAATTCTGAGCTCGCAGCTATTACCTGGTCCAGACAACATATCGCGAACAGATTGCGGGCATCACTTAATTTGCCTATTGAGCAGGAAGAGTACAACAAGAATTATCGGGATTATTACGACCACAAGCTGCAAAAGGCATGATTTAAAGTAGCTTTTTCAATGCACTGCTGCACTTTTATTTTCAAACGAGCAGCAGTGCGAACTCCTACTTTATTTAGATTTTTTGCTCAAGGCACGTCTTCAACGCCTGCCATCACTTTACCCTTGGTACACAAGTCTCACTCCCAGTACAGCCAACAAAAAAGCGCCGGGCATTTCTGCTGCGGCGCTTTTCAATTTCTTCGAACTGCTCTCTGATTAGCTCACACGGGCAATACAGAAGTCGACGGCTTCTTTCAGCGCCTGCTTGGCAGGACCGTCTGGCAGGCTGGCCAGAGCTTCAATTGCAGATGCACCATAATCACGCGCTTTTTGAACCGTATCAGCCAGAGCGCCAGTGTCGTTCAGCAGCTTGATGGCATGATCCAGATCGCCGTCTTTGATGTCTCCATCTTCCAGACAACGTTTCCAGAACGCCTTGTCCTCATCGCTGCCACGCTCCATCGCGTAGATGACAGGCAGTGTGATCTTGCCTTCGTGGAAGTCGTCACCAACGTCCTTGCCAAGATCAACAGTCGCCCCGCCATAATCCAGCGCATCATCAACAAGCTGGAAGGCATAACCAAGCTCAAGGCCGAACTTGCGCGCCGCAGCACGCATCTCGTCACCTTTATCGGCAATCTCTGGGCTCACTTCGCACGCAGCTGCAAACAGAGCAGCTGTTTTAGCCTCAATCACCCGCAGATACATCTCAAAGGTCGTGGTGGTATCCTGAGCGGCGCCCAGCTGAAGCACTTCACCTTCAGCAATGATTGCGGAGGCCTCAGACAGAATGCGCAGCGCTTCCAAAGAGTGCACATCAACCATCATCTTGAAAGCCTGACCAAGCAGATAGTCACCCACCAGCACGCTGGCCTGGTTGCCCCAAAGCTTGCGAGCAGCCAGCTTACCGCGGCGCATATCGCTTTCGTCGACAACATCATCATGCAGCAGAGTTGCCGTATGCATAAACTCTACAGATGCTGCAAGGATGACATGTCCCTCGCCTTCGTAGCCAAACATCTGTGCAAACGCCAGTGTCAGCATCGGGCGCAAACGCTTCCCACCTGAATCGATCAGATGGCGCGCAATTTCCGGGATCAGCTCAACATTAGAACCGGCTTTGGAGAGGATCAGCTCGTTCACCTTCTCCATGTCACCTGAAACGAGCTCTACGAGCCCCTGAATTCCAGCTGGTTTGGCTGTCTGAGATTGAAGACCAACAACGCCCACGGGATACCTCTATTTTGATTCCAACGGGACAATAGGTTGGTAGATAGTCTCGGGCAAGCTTTAGTAAGAATTTGCTGCCAATAAAGTAGTGTCGAAGGGATAATTTACCAATCACAATTAGTTTTTTTCACAATACCAACCCTAACCTGCATACTTTCTGGCAAAATAGGCAACTCTCTTCAAGAGGACATCATCGTGGAAGAACTCATCAGAACAACAGATCCCGTCCTCATCTCGCATCTTGAAGCCCTGCTGGGAGATGCCGAGATCATCTACTTTGTCGCCGACACCAACATGAGCATACTGGACGGCTCCCTTGGCTTTTTGCCGCGCCGGATCATGGTGGAAGCAGACCGTATGGATGAAGCTTGTCAACTTATGCGTGATGCTGACCTGGGGCACTACCTAAAAGACGCGTGAAAACTTCTCTTTAGATAAACAATAGGGATTGCATGAAAACCGGCAGCCTGTATCAGTGCGTTATTGCGACTTTTCTTGATCCGGCGCCGCCATGACCAACCCTGAAACACCTCAATCTCAGCAGCAAACCACCAGGGACAAGTTCCTCGGCGGCAAAGTCATGGTTGAGCAACCTGCAAAAGGCCGTCATAGAGCCGGGCTTGATGCCGTCTATCTGGCCGCATCCCTTCCGCAAAGCACCACAGGCACGCTTTACGATCTGGGCACCGGCGTCGGCACTGCAGCTTTTTGCGCCGCCCACCGCCTGCCAAACATCAAAGCCGTCGGCGTGGAGGTTGACCCCGTCACCGCAGCACTGGCCCGCAAAGGCCTGTCCCTGCCGGAAAACGGAAGTTTTGCTGAACGCGTCTCCATTCTAGAATCCAACCTCACCGCAAAGGGCAGCATTCGCCACCAAAGCGGCCTTGGGTCTTCCATCGCGGATCATGTAATCATGAACCCGCCTTACTACGACAGCGCCCGCTTTCGCGTCACCCCAAAGTCAGACCGTGCGCCAGCCCACGCGCTGGATGAACGCGGCATTGAGCCTTGGATCAAAACCGCGAAAGATTTACTTAAGGACGGCGGAACGCTCTCCATCATCTTCAGAGCAGATGGTCTGCAGGACCTGCTTGACCCCATGCAACGCCGTTTCGGTGCCATCGATATCATCCCGATCCGCCCAACAGCCGACGCACCAGCCACCCGCATCATTGTCCGCGCAGTGGCTGCCAGCAAAGCCCCGCTCCAGATTCTGCCGGGCTTCACCCTGCATGAAGAAGCAGGCGGCACCTTCACCCGGCAAGCCACCACCGTCATGCGCGATGGCATGGGCCTTGGCCTCACAAACCGTTGAGCAACACAGCTAACCTGCGCAGAACAATCCGCTTTCAATATACGTTTTTCTCCCTATTATGATCGTAAGGCGCAAATCAAAGCGCAGCAGATGACTAGGCGGGAGCAGACTATTTATGAGCAGCAAGGTTGATCTACCAAACTCCATTGAAGAAACCCTCACGCTCTTAAGTTCTGGCGGGTATCTGGCAGATCGCGCACTCGCAACCGTGCTGCACCTGTCCTTGCGCATGAAACGCCCCCTCTTCCTCGAAGGCGAGGCAGGCGTTGGCAAAACCGAGATCGCCAAAGTCCTCTCAGCCACGCTCAACCGCCCGCTTGTCCGCTTGCAGTGTTATGAAGGGTTGGACGTGTCCTCTGCCGTTTACGAGTGGAACTATGCCGCCCAGATGGTCGAAATCCGCATGGCAGAAGCCTCCGGCAGCGTGAACCGTGAGAACCTCAACACAGCGCTCTACAGCCCTCGCTTCCTGATCAAGCGCCCGGTACTACAGGCGCTGGAAACCACAGAGTTGGGCGCACCTATCTTCCTGATCGACGAACTGGACCGCACCGACGAAGCCTTTGAGGCCTTCCTGCTGGAAGTGCTGGCGGACAGTCAGGTGACCATACCGGAGCTGGGCACCATCACCTCTGATGAACCACCGATCACCATCATCACCACCAACCGCACCCGCGAGATTCATGATGCTCTGAAGCGCCGCTGTCTCTACCACTGGGTTGATTACCCAACAGCAGAGCGCGAGCTGCAAATCGTGCAGACCAAACTGCCAACAGCCGCCGCAGTTCTCTCCGCTCAGGTCGTTGCCTTCGTGCAAAAGCTGCGAGAGGATGATGCCCTCTTCAAAAAGCCAGGCGTCGCTGAAACCCTGGATTGGGCCACCGCCCTCACAGAACTGCAAGAGGTCGCGCTTGATCCGGAAATGGTGTCAGACACACTCGGCGTCCTGCTCAAGTATCAGGAGGACATCGACCGCATCAAAGGCTCCAGAACCCGTGCGATCCTCGATGAAATCCGCATGGAAGCCAACTCACAGGCCACCATTGCTGGCAGCATGCCTGCCCCAACAGCATAGCCTTGCCTGATGCAGGACACGCTCACCCCCGCTCCATCTCAGCGCCCCCCACACGGGCGCATCACCGAAAACATCGTCCACTTTGCCAGAACCCTGCGCAAAGCGGGCCTGCCTGCTGGCCCATCTTCTGTGGTGGATGCAGTGAGCGCAGTCACCATCAACGGCATTGAGAACAAGCAGGACCTCTATTGGACCCTGCATTCCGTCTTCGTCCACAAACGCGACCAGCAACCGGTCTTCGACGAAGCCTTCCGCCTTTACTGGCAAAGCAAGGGCCTCGTTGAAAAGATGCTGGCGCTGCTGTCTCCGGTCGCCCCTGCCGGACAACGAGAGCCTGAAAAGCCACGCGCTGCACAATCCCGCGTCGCCAATGCCTTTGAGGCCAACAAGCAGCGCGAGGCCAAAGAAACCAAACCACTGGTGGAGGTAGACGCCCGTTTTACCGTCTCAGAAAAGGAAGTCCTGCAAAAGAAGGACTTCGCCCAGATGTCAGCTGAGGAGATCGCGGAAGCACGCAGATCCCTCGCCCGCCTCACCATGCCAGCAGATCAGGTCCGTTCCCGTCGCTTCAAACCCGTCCATTCGCACACTCTGGGCAAACAGGTGGATGCCAGAAGAACCATGCGCGCCACGCTCAAGGCGGGCGGCTCCATCATAGATCTCAAGCACAAAGCGCCCGCGCAGGTTCATCCGCCCGTGGTCGCCCTCTGCGATATCTCCGGTAGTATGAGTCAGTATTCACGCATCATGCTGCACTTCCTGCATGCTCTGTCAGAAAAGCGCAAAACCCACACCTTCCTGTTTGGCACACGGCTAACCAACATCACCCGTGCCCTGCGTATGAAAGACCCTGATGAGGCCCTCGCTGCCTGTACGGATGAGGTCGAGGATTGGTCTGGCGGCACCCGCATTGCCAGCTCGCTGCAAACCTTCAACCGCACCTGGCTCAGACGTGTCTGCCACGGCGGACCAATCGTCCTGCTCATCACGGATGGGCTGGAACGGGAAGCTTATGATGAATTGTCCGTTGAGATGGACCGTCTCCACAGATCTTGCAGACGGCTCATCTGGCTCAATCCGCTGCTGCGCTACGACAAGTTTGAGGCCAAAGCACGCGGAATTCAGGCAATACTGCCGCATACCGATGAGTTTCGGGCAATCCATTCCATGGATGCAGTCAAAGATCTTTGCCTCGCCTTGAATGACAAGCGCATAAATAGTTCATATGATGCCACCAAGAGATTCCTCTAGCACACATCCTGCTCAAACCTTCGGCTCGCCTGCGTGAGACCACGCAGAAAGCCCAACCTTTCTGTCAGATCCGATGACATTCAAAGTACTTCTGCACATTGTAAAAACAGTATCAGCAATCTACGCCAAACGGTTCAACATCAACCGTGACGAGATCTGGTATCTTGCGAAACTTCAGGAAGAGCTCGGAGAGCTGACGGCAGCCCATTTGAAGGCCACCCGCCGCGGCCGTTCCGGTTCAGCAACTCCAAAAGAACTACATATGCAAAAGGAAGATGAAGCAGCAGACCTGCTGGCCCACCTTCTGCTTTATGCAGACCGCAATGATCTCGATCTGGAAAAAGCAATCCGCCGCAAATGGATGGCCCACCTTCCAGCAGAAATCATGGACAAGCAGGTCTGATACACCCACGCATCAGACGCCTCTCAGCGTTGTCACCTCCTTCATTGGCTTTCAAATTCACCATGAAAGGCAATGGTGTCACGCGTATTGAGCAATGCCGTTGCCAAGCGACCAGTTCTCCTTTTCCACCTCAATCAAATTTATAAAGACATCCTCTGACCGGATTTGAGGCTTATCTCCAAGCAGCTCGGCAATGCGTTGAAACAGAGCCTTCTTCTGCGCGGAGCTGCGGGTGTTGTTGAGCGTAATCTGGATAAAAACCAGATCCTCACTGCGGGCAATATCAAGATATGAGCCGCCAAACCGAAAATTGGCACTGGTATGCTCTGTAATCGCCATAAACTGGTTATCCTCTGGCGTCTCAAGCGCATCACGCATGGCATGATAAACACCATCAAAAATCGCCTGCCGGTAAACATCAGATTTTCCTGACCGCAATGAGATATGAACAAGTGGCATCAGCGTTTCCTCCTCTGGTTCGCTGAGGCAACTCTAGACGCGACTTTAATATTTGAATATACAATGACTAACTATATCAGATATTGAAGCTATAAATGACTGATCGCTCTCTTGATCTCGACGCAGTGCGCACATTTGTTAAAATTGCAGAACTTGGCAGTTTCACTCAGGCTGCTGAGACCATGCAGACGACCCAATCAACTGTAAGCCTGAAGCTGAAACGGCTGGAGAAGCGGTTAGGTTGCCAGCTCATAGAGCGAACCCCTCGCTACGTGCAGCTGTCTGCACAAGGCGTGACGTTTCTAGAACATGCGCGGGAACTTTTAAAACAACACGACCATGCACTGGCCTCCCTCACCAATGCCCGTCAGCGATTGACCATCGGCATCAGTGATCATGTTGCAGGACCAGAACTTCCAATGCTGATCGCCCGCATGAACGCACAGGATCCAGAACTCCTGATTGAAATACGGATTGGCTCCTCAGGCGACCTGCTAAAAAGCTTTGACCGGCAGGAACTCGACACAGTGATTGTGCGCCAGCACGAAAGCAGAGAAGATGGCAAGCTGATCGCAAATGAGAAGTTCGGCTGGTTTGCCTCGCAAGACTGGCAGCCTCGCGCCAACGAGCCCCTACCCGTTGCCACCATGCCGGAACCCTGCGGCGTGCGCATCATGGCCGGACACCTGCTCGATCAGGCCGATATTCCATGGAGGGAGGTCTTCATTGGCGGCGGCGTAACTGCTGTATCAGCCGCCGTCATGGCCGGTTTGGGCGTAGCAGCCCTCACCCGCCGTATGCTGCCAATTGGCGCAATTGATGTGGGAGAAAAGCTCGGCCTACCTGATCTGCCCGCCCTGCCAATCATGCTGCATACAAGAGTTCGCAGCGGAAAACCGAACGAAGCGGTCACCGCACTCACCACTGCCCTCAAAAGCGCAGTGCCAGACTAAGCCAGGTTCAATTACCGCGCGATGGTGATTGGTTTGCTGTTGCTTGCCAGTTGGCCTTCCCAGCGGTTCCATTCTGTCATGCGCATACTGCCTTTGGCGCGGGAGAAGTTGTCAAACAAAACGAGCTCCTGCCCTTTCATGCGCCAGTTGGACACAAAGAACAGATCCCCATCCATGCAGTGATTGAAACTGGCAGAGTACCCATCATCCTTAGGTTCTGTGCCAAGTGTCAGCTCACAGACGCGCTCATCAGAGTTGAGATAAACGGTCCAGCCACCAACCATATCCTTCACCTGCACAATAGGCTGCGAACTGCGTTCCTCTTTCTTTCCAAGAGCTGCAGCTGCAACCACACCAGCCAGAAACGCCGTCGCAGTACCTGGATCAACAGTCGCCTGAGCTGAACTGCTTGTCGTCTTTGTGACAACAGTGCCATCTGCCTTAGTTTCCATATTACTTTGCGTAGTCTGTTCCTGCGCGACAACACTCTGGTTGGAAGCAGCATTGGCAGGCGGTTGCGCAGCAGGCGTAGGCGCAGCATAGGGTCCAGCACCTCCCCCGGCACTTTGACAACCTGCAAGCGCCAGCAAACTCCCGACAACAATAAACCTCTTCATTTCATTCCCCCCAAAGAATACGCCCCAAATCTCTGTAATCTATCGTCTTGTCAGTTTCCCAGGCGAACAAGACCAAGCGCAGGGGCCCCACCTTCTTGCGCTTCCTCCCAGCGGCCATTCCCGCTTTCATGAAAGGACCCGATCACTTCATTTCTGTGATCGAACAGAACCAGAGCGTCCTGCCTCACATTCCACGCCCATACATTTGGCGTACCGGAACACACAGAACTTGCTGCATAATTTCCACCAAACTGTGCTATTTTCAGTTGAAGTGCGCACGGGTTTTGCCCCTCACCGCGCATCACAGACCATTTGCCTGCAAGCACAACAACAGTTGCCAGCTCTTCAGCCGTTTTCTGAGCGCTCACAACTGTCGGTTTTGCGTTAGAATTTTTAACCGCCGCCTCAGTGAGATCAGGAGCGTCGCCGACATAGTTCGGCACACAGCCTGCCACTGCAAAACCTATTGAAATAATGAAGGTTTTGAACCGCATGAATACCTCTGATCATGCACAGACAAGCACTCAAACGCCCCACACTTGCTGCCTGCACCCACTCCACCAATTTTCCCAATATAGTAAAATTGAATTAAATTGATAATTTAACCTAGTAAATCTGAAGGTGATTTGAACAGGGCAAACTCTGAAGTATTCACTATTAAAGTGAGTTCCTCATACGCATCACAACAGTCAACACTATGAATACATACTGCATTTCAGATAATTACAAAGAAGGTGCACCATAATACTGCGAGCGGGATATCACCCTTCTTTGACAGGGCCACAGAAAGCATCTTCCTGAGGCAATCACACCTCCGAGTTCTCGCGCTTTGAGCTCTCCAGATACCCCGCCAGCTGAGCCAGAGAAGCCTGCCAGCCTCCGCGCGTTGCTTCAATCATGTCCGCGCCGACCATCGACGTCACCTGTATGGTCACGCGAAGCTCGGTAGCACCTCCTTGTTCTTCCATGACAACAGCGATCAAAGAGACGCTCAACAGCATATCACTGGTTGAAACCAGCTCTGTAAACAGCAAGCAATCCGGAGCTCTGATATCATGATAGCGTGTCTCAACGCGAAACCGTAAATCGCCCTTTTGACCGCACTGATGAATATCTAGACCACCAACGCGAAAATCATTTTCAAGAAACTCAATGGCTTCATCATCGGAAGGCACTCCCCACACCATCCGGGCCTTCGGCTCTTCCCATGCTGAGAACACATCCGCAGCAGATGCCTCCAGCACAGCACTGATCTCTATCGTGTCATGGGTAATCATCTGGCTCACAGCCCCTTTATGCCATCGCGTAAGAGATAACCAATCCTACTCGCTTTTCTCAAAAGGGAAACTCGGTTCACGAGTAAAAATAGGCGAAAATGGGCTTCGATAAACGCAAGTACGCTTTAGGGAAGTTGCACAGGACTGAAACGCAGATCACCCTTCCTGGACAGGGCGACAAAAGGATCCGGATTCCTGGATTGCCTCAAGAGGGACCAGATTCAGCATGTACTGGTCGGCTTCCACACCTGAGTGACCAAGCGCAACAAATTGATAGACACCATCCAGCCAGCATCCATCCTGCACAAACTCAGGCAGCTCGTAAAAGTCCAGGGAGCGCACTGCGTCCTGCGGGCCATTGTCATCAACCAGCCATTCGATAACCAGTGGTGTAGACTGCCCAGTACTGGTCTTGATCTGGGTAAGCTCCTCACGCAAAGCAGAACAATACTGTTCATCCAGATTGCCCAGCTTCACCCTTAGATGCCCCATCAGACCATGATAGGCAGGTGGTGGAGCGGTGACACTGTAAGCAAACGGCCTCGCCTCTTCGCCGGCAGGCACGTCAACAGGCATTGCAGTCACCTCCCAACGCGGGACAGGCGTCTTGCCATCCCCTGCTTTACAAAGTGGCAGGTCAACCTGCTGGGCCGCCTCTACGGAGCCAACCCCAAAAACTGAAAAGACAATCACACATACCCATAATCTCATATGGTCCTAGTTCCCTAATGGTGTCGCAAATTCAGAAAGCTGTAGCGCCCAAAGCGCGGTTAAACGGTTGTAGCATTCCATGCCCAGAACAGGAGCAAGCGTTCCCTTCGGGTTCATGGCATACGGAATATTGCAGGTGTTGTTGCGAAAGGCCTTCCAGTTCCGACCAGCTTCAACAAGCATGGTCTTCGTGGGCTTGTTCTCATTCCGCCTCAACTCCTTCTCAGAATTCAAAATCATCTTTTCCCAAAGGGCTGTTTCGCGCGAGTAGCATTCTCGCATACCCATGCTGGTCTGGTCTTGCAACTTCATGGCGCAAGTTTCAAAGTCCTTTCCAATGCACTGAACTCTGTCGTTGAACACAAGCCCCCCTTTTCGCAGGCACTCATGAAACGCCTTTATTTCTTCAGGTCGCGGCGTGTTAGACCCCTGCGCGGCAGCTGCGCCGGAAGAACAAAGAAATGCAATCAACACCAAACATCGAATGATCATTGGGCACCTTCAATAAACAAGGCGCCAGTGTACGCGCGGAACCTTAAGCCAGAAGTAGCCAATAAGAACAGAGCGCATTCAACCTTAATAGGGCTCTTCCAACCTCCCTAAACTCCAACAAAAAAGGGTCCCGGAGCATCGCCCCGGAACCCTCACAAAACCTGAATAAACTCAGGCTTTAAATCTTAGCGGTAACCGTAGGAACCGTCTTTCCACTCGTACCAAACGTAACCTGGCAGAGACACATCGCCCTTCTCGTTGAAGGACAGCTCACCAAGAACGGTGTCGAACTTGCCAGCGTTCAGCTTCTCTACAACTGCATCATAGTCGGTAGAACCAGCTTCAGCCGCAGCTTTCGCCCATGTCTGGATCGCAGCATAGGTGTAAAGTGCGTAGCCTTCAGTGGTTTTGCCAGCAGCTTCAAGAGCAGCCACAACAGCAGCAGCTTCAGCGTTGTTACGTGGGTCCGGCGGGAAGGTCATCAGTGTGCCTTCACCAGCCGGGCCAGTGATGGACCAATACTCATCAGTCACAAGAGCATCACCGGAAACCAGAATGGTGTCCATGCCCTGATCAACCATCTGACGCTTCATCAGACCAGCTTCAGTGTGGTAACCACCAACGTAAAGAACGTCGACTTTTTCAGACTTCAGCTTGGAAACCAGCGCGGTGTAATCTTTTTCACCAGCGGTATAAGCTTCATAAAGCGCTTCCTGCTTACCCGCAGCGTTCATCACAGCCTTAGTCGCATCAGCAAGACCTTTACCGTAAGCAGTCTTGTCGTGGATCACAGCAATGTTCTGACCGCCGAACTCAGTCGCAAGCGTCGTACCGGCAACTCTGCCCTGCTGGTCATCACGGCCACACACACGGTAGGTACCAGGTCCTGGACGCTCGTCAGTGTACTTCGGGTTGGTCGATGCTGGAGTGATCTGGATGATACCCTCTTCAGCATATACCTGAGAAGCTGGGATGGAAGAACCGGAGCAGAAGTGACCAGCCATGAAGGCTACGTTCTTACCAACCATCTGGTTGGCAACAGCAACAGCCTGCTTAGGGTCACATGCATCATCGCCAACTTCCAAAACAAGCATCTCGCCGTTCACACCGCCAGCAGCATTGATGTCAGCAACAGCCTGTTCAGCACCAGCTTTCATCTGCGCACCAAACGATGCGTACTGACCAGTCATTGGGCCTGCAGTAGCAATAGTGATTTCAGCCATAGCTGCGCCAGAGATTGCCATAGCAGCAACACCGGCAACGCTTGCCAAAAGATACTTTTTCATAAAAAACTCCCCGAGTCAGGTGCATTTCTCAATTGAAATTGAGCGGGAAACGCAATCGTCTCCCACCAGAGCAGGCAAACCCCTCGCCTGCTCAATGCTTCCGACAATGAGACCTCTCCGTACTCATCATCTGGATGCCTAGCCAGTCACCAGTGTGACCCAGAACTGACCGAATGCGCAACAATTATCTAAGTAATTTTGCGAATTAGTAATTATCTTGCTGGCCTGGCTTCAGCTTCCAGCCAAAGGGACCTGTTTTGTCATAAAGCCAGCTGTACTGCGTCACCATCTGCTTAGTCCGTGTCATGCGATAACTCGCCAGCGCAATCCCGATGAGAATGGCGTAATCCACCACCAGGTACTGAATGGAAAGCAGAGGCTCTTCAAACAGCGCAAACGACAAGAATCGCATGGCCAATGACAACAGGAAGATGAACCAGAACAGGATCGGCAAAGGCCGCCACGTGGTCGCAATAGAACGCCCCGTCGCAGCAGCAGCCAGACCGCCTAAAACAACAACCAGCATGATAAAGGCAGGCATCGAGCTGCCATAAAGAATACCCATCTCTTCGCCTCCTTAGTGCGCGCCGCCTTCAAGATAAGCTGCCTTCACCTCTTCACGAGACAAAAGCTCCTTACCGGTGCCGGTCATGGTGATTGTACCGTTGACCATCACGTATCCCCGATGAGCCAGCTTGAGTGCGTGATACGCATTCTGCTCAACAAGGAATACGGTCAAACCGTCAGCCCGGTTCAGCTCACGGATCGCATCAAAAATCTGCGACACGATAATCGGAGCAAGCCCCAGAGACGGTTCATCCAGCAACAGAAGACGCGGACGGCTCATCAAGGCACGGGCAATCGCCAGCATCTGCTGTTCACCGCCCGACAGAGTCCCACCGCGCTGCTGCTGACGTTCTTTCAAACGCGGAAACAGCTCAAACGCACGGCGCAGATCTTCCTCAAAATGCTCATTCCCGGCAACCATACCGCCCATCATCAGGTTCTCTAAAACCGTCATGCGTGGGAAGATACGGCGACCTTCTGGTGACTGAGCAATACCGGTGCGCATAATCTCGTAGGTTGGCTTGTAGGTGATGTCCTCACCGCAATACGTCACAGACCCGTTACGAGCCTGCGGCGTGCCGCAAACGGTCATCATCAGAGTAGACTTCCCTGCACCGTTCGCACCAATCAGCGTCACGATCTCACCTTCATACACATCAAGATCAACACCATGCAGTGCCTGAATCTTGCCGTAGAAGGTTTTAACTCCGCGAATGCTCAGGAGTGGTTGTTGAGCGTTCATGCTATGCCCACCTCCTCTTCAACCTGATCGACTTCATCATCCTCAACCCCCAGATACGCCGCGATCACATGCGGATCGTTTTTGACGAACTCAGGAGAGCCATCAGAAATCTTCACGCCGTAATCCAGCACCACAACGTGGTCGGAGATTTCCATAACAACAGACATGTCGTGCTCAATCAGAACAACCGAAGTGTCATGCTCTTTGCGGATGTATTGAAGCAGATTGTTCAGCTCCAGACTTTCTTTCGGGTTCAAACCAGCAGCTGGTTCGTCCAGACAAAGAAGTTCAGGGCCGGTACACATGGCACGGGCAATCTCCAGCCGGCGCTGATCGCCGTAGGAAAGATCAGCCGCAGGTGCATCCGCACGATCAATCAGATCAATGCGCTCCAGCCAGTACTTGGCAGTTTCAATCGCGTCCACATTGGACTTTTTGTAACCACCAAGCCCCAGCAGACCACCAATGGTCCAGTTGGAAGCAACCATCAGCGGATTGTGCTGTGCCACCATCAGGTTTTCCAGAATGGTCATACCGCCAAACAGACGGATGTTCTGGAACGTACGGGCAACTTTCGCGTCCGCCGTAATTTTGAAGTCTGCCATCCGTTCCAAAAGGTGCTTTTCACCATTGGAGCGGTTCATGACAAGACGGCCTTCAGTCGGCTTATAAAAACCGGTGATGCAGTTAAACACTGTGGTTTTACCCGCACCATTTGGCCCGATCAGCGCAGTAATGTCACCACGCCCAATGTTGAAGCTCAGGTCGTTGATCGCCGTCAATCCGCCGAAGCGCATGGTCAGGTGCTCAACCTTCAGAACAGGGTTGTTGTCCCAGGTGCTCATCCGTGGCCCTCCTGAACGAGATCGGCAGAGATGCCCTTAGCGTTTCTGGAAAGCGCCACACTTGGCGTTCTGCTTGAGATCAATCCACGCGGTTTCCAAACCATGATAACCACCATGATCATACCGAAGACAAGCATGCGGTATTCTTCAAACTCACGGAAGAATTCAAAGCCACCAATCATCACAATCGCTGCAATCACCACGCCAATCTGTGAGCCAAGACCACCCAAAACCACAATCGCAAGAATGATCGCAGATTCAAGGAAGGTGAAACTCTCAGGAGAGATGAAGCCCTGACGCGTTGCAAAGAAGGACCCTGCAAAGCCAGCGAACATCGCACCAAGAGCAAAGGCTGTCAGTTTGGTATTCGTTGTGTTGATACCAAGAGCCCGGCAGGCAATCTCATCTTCACGCAAAGCTTCCCATGCACGACCAATCGGCATCCGGCGCAAGCGCATGGTCACGAAGTTCGTGAACAAGGCCATTGCAAAGATGAGGTAGTACAGGAAGATGATACGGTGAATACTGCTGTAATCCAGACCAAAGAAGCTCGCAAACCCGCCTTCACCACGGGTAAATTCCAACCCGAAGAAGCTTGGGCGTGGAATACCGGAAAGACCATCTGGTCCGCCTGTAAACTGATACCAGTTCAGCAGCACAACACGAATGATCTCACCAAACGCAAGCGTCACAATGGCAAGGTAGTCACCTCGAAGCCTCAAAACCGGGAAACCGAGAATGACACCCCAGAACGCTGCCAGAATACCGGCAAGCGGCAGGCAGAGCCAGAAGGAAAAGCCAAAGTAATGCGCGAGCAATGCATAGGAGTAAGCTCCAACCGCATAAAACGCCACATAGCCCAGATCCAGCAATCCAGCCAAACCAACCACAATGTTCAGGCCCCAGCCCAACATCACATAGGTCATCACCAAAATAGCAAGGTCGATATATTGACGCGACCCACGGGCACCGAGCCAGAACATCAGCGCAAATGGAAGCGCAACAGCCAAAACGACCAGGCCATATTTAAGCACATTAGAGGAGCCTCCTCCCAATCCACCTTTTGGCAATAGGCCAGAGAGGTTGAGAGACGGCGGGTCTTCCCGTTTCCAGAAGAAGATGTTCATGGCGAGACGGCCAGCGAACACAACAAGTACTGCAACTGCAACCGCTAACCAGCGGTGTTCCAGAAACAGCTCCGCGCCGCGGCCTGACGCCACATCAACGCGCAAACCAACCATGACACAGGCAAGGGCGAACGTAATAACCGCAGCACCCAAACTGTCTTTTACACTTGCAACAAGCAAGCTGTCTTTTTTTCTCGCTTGCATCAGACCTTCTCCACCTCAGGTTGGCCGAGAAGTCCTTCCGGCATAAAGATCAGAACAATCGCCAGAATCGAAAACGCGGCAACATCTTTGTACTCAACGGAGAAGTAGCCAGACCAGAACGTCTCGATAAGCCCGATCAGCAATCCACCCAGCATTGCACCCGGCAGCGATCCGATTCCTCCCAGAACCGCAGCGGTAAAGGCCTTCACACCAGCCAGGAAGCCGATGTAAAAATCTACCACACCGTAATACAGCAGGAACATCAGACCTGCGACCGAAGCCAGAGACGCACCCATCACAAAGGTAAGAGAGATTGTGCGGTCAACATTCACACCCAGCAAGGACGCCATCTTCCGGTCCTGCTCACAAGCACGCTGAGAGCGGCCCAGATTGGTGTTGTTGATGAGATAAGTAAAGCCACCCATCAAAATGACCGTCGTCACAACAATCAAGATCTGGATGTAAGACAGGTTTACGATAAAGCCAGAACCATCTGCACCACCATCAGTCAGCTGAAAGCTGCCGGAAAAGAGAGGTTGCAATGGCTTATTCTTGGCACCTTGAGAAACCTGCACGAAGTTCTGAAGAGCAATTGATGCACCAATTGCAGTAATCAGCGGTGCAAGACGGAATGATCCGCGCAAAGGCCGATAGGCAATGCGCTCTACTGTCCACCCCCAAACAGCAGTCAAAGCCATGGCCACAACAAGAACGAGGGCCAGAGCCAAAATCAAAAGAAGCACCGGTGTAGCGGCTGTAATGCCAAGTGCAACAATTAGAATAAGTGCAACGAAAGATCCGACCATGAAGATATCGCCATGGGCGAAGTTAATCATGCCGATAATGCCATAGACCATTGTATAGCCAATGGCAATGAGACCATAAATGGACCCCAGCGTCACACCATTGATAAGTTGTTGGAGAAAGTAATCCATGTTTTATTTTGTTCCCCGCATGAGATCAGCTTTTAGTTGCTGTCCAGTCTGAATGCCTCCGAATTCAGACCCCAAATATTTTATGGTAAGCCGACCTGTAAGTATATTACCCATACTTATAAGTCCGTATTTTGGAATTTTCCTATTCTTTATACGCGTCAGGCGCATTTTTATTTCATACAATCCAAAATCTGGACTTATTCCTACTCCCGACAATCCACTAGGACAGTCTCTGAGACCAGAGCACCACAACCCATACGTGAATTTTCCTCATCCGTAGAAAGCCTCTTCCCTATTCTGTAATATATCACAGCTGTTGTATACTGACCATATCCGGACAAAAACTGCAAGATGGTACCCAGGATTTTTTGAAGATTTCCAATTTGCCCGTGCGTGAAGACCTTGTTGGGCCTTCAATTTTCAATGAAAATTCCGGAACAGCAAAATGTGCGTCTAAAACTAGAATATAGCCTTTGGTATATTAATCAGTTTTTCGCAGTAGAACTAGCTTTTCTCAGCAAATGGCTATAACTACTCTATTTCAAATACCTGTCGTTTTTGGGCGACTGAAAAGTACTAATGAATATTGTACAGTGTGAAACACAGATCATACCTGTGGGAATATCTTGGAACGAACTGGATGACGACAGCTTTAACCATGGCGCCAACTGAAAATACGAATAAAAGTCTCGCCTCGCATGAATTTAGAGAGGCAATGAGTCGTTTAGGCGCTTCTGTTCATTTGCTGGCCAGTGCTGGCCCTGCAGGGCGCATTGGCGCAACCGTTTCATCTGTGTGTTCCGTCTCTGATGATCCCGCCACCTTGCTTGTCTGCCTCAACCGCAGCGCAAAGGTGAATCAGATCGTCAAAGACAACGGCGTGTTCTGTATCAACACACTCATTCATGATCATACAGACTTGTCGAACGTCTTCGCTGGCCAGGGCGACCTGCCAATGGAAGAGCGCTTTGCAAAAGGAAGCTGGGGCACTCTGGCAACAGGAAGTCCTGTTCTGGAAAGTGCACGTGTCAGTTTCGATTGCCATATCAAAGAAGTAACAGAAGTCGGCACCCATTCAGTTCTATTTGGTGAAGTGGTCGCTGCACGTCTGGGTGAATTTGCACCCGCTCTGATCTACCTCGACCGAAATTACCATTCAGTCTAAGGGTGTTCCCTATTCCAGTTTTCGGAATAGATTTATCTTGAAACAGGGACTTCGGACATATCTTTGCCCGAAAGGGCCTACAGATTTTCAAACCAAGATATGCATAAAGACAATTAGTTAGAGTGCCCTGCGTTTTTTCATCGCTAAGGCGCTTCCTGTACGTTTTAATAATAAATTAGGGAAACACCATGTCCCCAACACCGCGCAACCTGATCACCGATGTTCCGGGATTGAAGGTCGGCAACGCTCATTGCGAAAAGACCAAATCAGGTGTCACCGTTCTCATTCCCGACGAGCAAGCCGTTGCCTCAGTCGCCATCATGGGCGGAGCCCCCGGCACACGTGACGTTGCCTTGCTGGAGCCGGAGCAAACCGTCAATGCCATTGACGCGCTCGTCTTGTCAGGCGGCTCAGCATTCGGACTGGATGCAGGCAGCGGTGCACAGGTTCGGCTGGCAGAGCTCGGCAAAGGTTTCAGTGTTGGCAGTGCTGTCATACCAATTACCCCCACAGCCATTCTATTCGACCTTCTCAACGGAGGGGATAAATCGTGGGGCAGAAATCCAATCTATCGCGAAATGGGCATCGAGGCCGTCGACAATGCAGCCGACGAATTCGAACTCGGCACTGCAGGCGCAGGTTTCGGAGCAACCACCGCTGATCTGAAAGGCGGATTGGGCTCAGCCTCCCTCGCCCTCCCCCGCGGCGGCACCGTCGGCGCGCTAATCGCCGTCAACGCACTGGGCCGCACCACAATTGGCGACACGCCCTACTTCTGGGCAGCTCCAAGCGAACAGAACGAAGAATTCGGCGGACTGGGCTGGCCAACTGAAATGCCTGGCATGGACCGCACCGTGCAAACCAAGTTCACGCTTGGCACAATCGACTTATCCCCGAACACAAACACCACCATCGGTGTTGTCGCAACGGACCTGATCCTGACCAAGTCAGAAGCCAAACGCATTGCCACAGCCGCCCACGACGGCTACGCCCGCGCCCTCTGGCCAGCACACACCCCAATGGACGGCGACCTGCTCTTCGTGATTTCTACCGGCAAACGAAAAATGCAGGAACCAATGGTCGAATTGCTGGAACTGGGCGCATACGCAGCTCAGACAGTCTCCCGTGCCATCGCCCGCGGAGTCTACTCAGCCTCAAAGTACCCGGGTGACACTGTACCAACTTGGAAGTGTCAACACGGATCACGGTAGATTTGAATTCCGTATTCCGCAATTTCCGTTAAGGTAAAGATCCACATAGCAACGCGAACCAACGCACAAAAACGCTGAATTGCGCAAAACAACGCAAATTCGCGCAAACTGCCTGATCAAGTTGTTGTGGGGAGTGCCGTGAAGGCAAAAAAGATGCGCCGCCTCTGGTGTTGGGGGCAGAGGCGACGCGGGGGAGCAAAGGACGGAGTGTGCGGTAAATATACGCCGCCCCTTGCTTATCTCATGGGCCTTCCCGGTTTTAGGTAACCGGGAAGGCCTTTTCTTAAGCCGGTTCCGGCTCAGCCTTCTGATCAACGGAAGGTTTTTCTTCCAGCTCTTTCAAAGAGTTCTCTGCCTTACCTTTCCCTGCACCCTCACCTGGATGGATGCGGTAGAAGATGATGAACAGCAGCGGAACAGCCAGCAATGTCAGCAGCGTCGCAAACGTCAGACCACCCATAATAGTCACAGACATACTCGCGAACATCGGATCAACAATCAGCGGAGCCATACCAAGGATCGTTGTGATCGCTGCCATAGACACCGGACGCAAACGAGAAACACTTGCGCTGACAACAGCTTCAAACCGGTCTCCACCATGCTCCAACTGCAGGTCGATCTCTTCCAGAAGCACGATCGCATTCTTGATCAACATACCTGACAGCGACAACACACCAAGGATCGCCATGAAGTCAAGCGGCATACCTGTCCCAAGCAAACCAATCACAACACCGTTGATAGACATCGGTACAATCAGCCAGATGATGAGTGGTTCCCGCACCTTAGAGAACAACAGGATGGAGATAACAATCATTACGAGGAAGGTAACAGGTACCTTACTACCCAGCGACGCATTCGCATCCTGAGAGTTCTCATACTCACCACCCCATTCCATGGAATACCCATCAGGAAGCGGAACACTCTCAATCGCACCCCGAATTCGAGCATGAGCAACCGACGCCAACTCATCCGGAGCACTCGCCCCAAGCACACTCAACGTCTTCACACGATCCCGACGACGGATCAAAGTATCCTCAGCTTCAGTAGAGATGCCGGAAGTCACCTGATCAATCGGCACATACTTGCGCTGCTGAGAACTCCAAACCAGTGTGTTTATAAGGGCTTCGGACGCAGTCTCACCTTCGCCGCGCTTACGTTTCACGATGATCGGAATGTCTTCATCCAGATCACGATAGTCGCCTGCACGGATACCATCAGAGGTAAACTGAACCGCAGTAGAAAGGTCCTGTCTCGTGATGCCAGCAATACGAGCTCGCTGCTCATCAAACTTCGGATGCATCACCAGCTCACGTTCGCGCCAATCGGTACGAACATCACTCAAGCGGTACTGAGGATCCTTGAAGATCTGGATCATCTCTTCAGAGATAGCACGCAGAACGTCAGCATCCGGACCAGTGATACGAGCCTGAACATCAGCACCAGACGGCGGACCGAACACCAGACGCTCGGTGTACACTTGTCCCTGAGGCAACTCGGCAACACCGAACGCACGGATCTTCAATGCAAGATCATTAATAACATCAGTGTTTTCAGTCCGGACAATCACCTGACCATAGTTGGAGCTACCGTCCTGAGCTGAGTAAGTCAGCATAAAGCGGGTTGCACCCTGACCAATGAAGGAGTTGGTTGAAACGACACCTGGCAAAGACAGGATCTCGTTTTCCAGCTTCTCCATATCACGCGCAGTCGCGTGAATGTCGGTACCATGCGGCAACCAGTAGTTCACGTAAAACAGCGGAGTCGCAGAATTCGGGAAGAAGGAGTTTGCAACAAACTGGAAAGACCAGAAGCAAACCACAGTCACACCGATCAGAGCTGCCAGAGACAACCAACGCAGTTTCAGCGTCAGCACCAGGATCTTACGGAACATGGTGTACATGAAGCCGCGGTAAGGATCATGCTCATCACCGGAGATGGCAGCCATCTTGAAGAAGTACTTACCAAACAGCGGCGTAACAAGGATCGCAAACAACCAGGACATCAACAGGGAGATGCCAACCACAGCAAACAGCGAGAACATGAACTCACCGGTACTGTCACTGGAAAGACCAATACCAGAGAATGCCATGATGCCGATGACAGTCGCACCCAGAAGTGGCCACTTCGTCTGCTCAACAACGGTCGACGCAGCTTTGATAGGCCGCATACCGCGTTGCATGTTGATCATCATACCTTCGGCAACAACAATGGCGTTGTCCACCAACATACCCATGGCAATAACAAGCGCACCAAGCGAAATACGCTCAAGCTCAATACTGCCCAGCTTCATAATCAGGACCGTTGACAAAACGGTCAGCAACAGAACCGAGCCAACCACCACAGCAGCACGCCAGCCCATGAAGATGCCGAGCACCACAATCACGATGGAAACAGACATTACAAGGTTCCAAACAAAGGAACCAACGGCCTGATCAACCACTTTGTGCTGTTCGTAGATAGGGATGACTTCCATGCCAACAGGCAGGTTCGCACGCAAGTCATTCAGATGCGCTTCAACGTCTTGCCCAACGGCCACAACGTTTGTGTCTTCAACAGCAGCAACGCCAAGGGTAACCGCGCGCTGGCCGTTATGACGAACCAGAACCTTCGGATTTTCAGGCTCTTGCACAGAAAGCGTCGCCACATCAGACAAACGAACCATCGCTGTAGAACCCGGATTACCGATCACAAGATCCTGAATACTACGGTAACTGTCAAAGGCAGAAACTGTCGAGATACGAATGCGCAGATCACCGGATACGGTCGTACCGTTAGCCTGGATAGCGTTTTCCGCATTCAGCACATTCTGCACGTCTGCAATGGTAATTCCCAGCTGCGCCAACCGGTCCTGATCCATCGCAATGATGATCTCGTCCTCAGGCTCACCAAGAATAGAAACCTTAGCAACGTTATCGACAGTCAGCAGTTCACGGCGCAGCTCTTTCACGGTCTTACGGATATCCCGGTTGGAGTATCCATCAGCCGTCAGAGCATAGTACATGCCGAACACATCACCGAAGCTGTCATAGACAACGGGAGTGCGAACACCATTTGGCAGGTCTGCCACTTCATCGTTTACTTTACGACGCAGCTCATCCCACACCTGCGGCAGTTCAGTGCCATCATAGGTGTCTTTCATTTCCACCTGAATACGGGAGAGACCCGGTTCAGAGGTACTGCGAACTTCTTTCAGCTGAGGCATCTGCTGAATGGCACTTTCCAGCCGTTCAGTAACTTCTTCCTCAACTTCAGCAGCGCTGGCACCCGGATAGGAGGTGATCACCTGCGCTTCTTTAATGGTAAATGCCGGATCTTCCAGTCGTCCAATGCCGCCCAGAGCCCAAATGCCCCCAAGCAGAGCAATCAGAACAACCATCCAGACATTGACCGGCTTCTCGATCGAGTAGCGTGCAATATCCATATCAATAAC
Source organism: Pseudovibrio sp. Ad46 (assembly GCF_001623065.1). NCBI lineage: Bacteria > Pseudomonadati > Pseudomonadota > Alphaproteobacteria > Hyphomicrobiales > Stappiaceae > Pseudovibrio > Pseudovibrio sp. Ad46. Next base: position 113,731 of record NZ_LMCG01000079.1, read on the forward strand.
TCCTAGACGCTACTCTTACAGCTTAGGCACGATCAGCTGATTTTCGCTCAGGTGGCTCACACCAGCCGTTACGATCATCTCGCCGTCTTTCAAGCCGGAAAGCACCGGAATGAAGCTGCCAAGCACAGTTCCGAGCAAAACTTTACGACGACCAACACGCTTTTCGCTTTCATCAACAACCCACACATACGGGCTCTTGTCAGGAGAAGAGCCAACTGCAGATGTCGGCACGAAGAAGGCGGTGGTCTGAGACTTATCAAGACCATTGAGCTTAACTTTTACGCTCGCAGTCATGCCAGGAATGATGTTGTAGCCATCATCGTTATTCATCGCCAAAGTCACACGATAGGTCTGAGCAACCTTGTCTGCTTCTGTGCTGTGCTCACGATATTCCAATGGGAATACCTTACCCGGATGGGAAGGGAACTCAGCAGTCATCTTTAGAACAGAAGATTCAGTCGCCTGAGCAAACAGTGTTTCAGGCACGTTGATATCGATGCGAACTTCACTCACATCCTGCAACCGGGCAATGCTGGTACCAGCACTGATGATCGCATAATTATCAAGCGAACGAGAGGTCACGATTGCATCGTAAGGCGCAACGATCTTCGTATAACCAAGGTTTTGCTTGGCTTTATCAAGGGTCACTTCGGCAAGATCAAATGCTGTTTTTGCATTGTCGTACTGACCTTCAGAAATAACCTGCTTGTCTTTCAGCGTTTCAAAGCGCTTCAGGTCTTTCTTCTTTTGTTCAAAGTTGACCTGAGCTTCACGAACAGTGTTTTCGTAGTCAGTTGGGTCAAGCGCCGCAATCAGATCGCCTTTTGCAATACGCTGCCCTTCAATGATTGGCATTTCAACAAGCTGACCAGACACACGAAAGGCCAGATCGACGGTCTGAACCGCATCGACACGACCAGTGAAGTTACGCGTAAAGAGATCATCAATCTCAGAAACGACCATGACACGAGCAGGACGAGGAGCAACCGTTTTCGGCGCTTCAACAACTTCCTGCTCCTGACAACTTGCAAGCAGCAGAGCAAGTGCCCCAACAAAAACAGGAGCACTCAGGCGTCCTATTCTACTTTTTCCGCTTATTTTCTGCATTTTACCTTAGTTTCCAGCTTCAGCGTTCAGTTCGGCGTACCGGTTATTCTGGGAGGTGATTTCCAACACGCGATCAATAAGTTCATCAATTTCACCAGTGCTGTTTTGTTCAATACCCAGCGCTTGGCGATAATAAAGCCCGTCTATTATGAGCAAACACATATGCCCCGTAACCGGGTCACTAACCTCACAGTTGATTGCTCTTCCAAATTCAGCACTCATCTCCTGAAATTCAGCAATCAACTCAGGTTCTTGAGCAGCAAGAGCAAACAACGCTTTCGGAGCGGTCTTCTCTCTGTATTCTTTGTAGATCTGGAAGCTGGCCCGCAAAATGGGACAGGCTACTCCCTGCTCTGTCAACTTGTCGCTCAGCGTGTAAGTCCGTTCGCGAACCTCAGAAACAACTCTGCGGATCACCCCCAGCAACAGCTCATGCTTGCTTCGGAAATTGTAAAGCACCCCGCCTTTGGACATGCCGGCCTCAGCCGCCACGGCATCAATGGTCAGCTTACGAGTTCCTTCAATGCAAACCAGACGCTCGACTGCATCCAGAATATGTTCAGCTGTTGTTTCCACGCTGGTATCCCTCTCCTCTAACCGGAGCCTGTACCGACCGGTCGGTTTCTGTACCGTCCAGTCGGTTTTTGTACCGTCCGGTCGGTTTTAGAGGAAGACCTAAAAAAAGACAAGTTCGAATTTTGAGAAAATTGAGATAGCTGCCCGTAGGAGAACGCATATCAAGAATGAAATCACGTAACTGTGATTTGAAACACAAAATGCCGACCCTTGTCAGGGCCGGCATCCTTTGTTTTCCGCCAATAACGAAGGCTTATTCAGCAGCTTCTTTAAAGGTGACCGTTGTCGGGTCTTCCTCAAGTCTGCCAAGCAGCTCCTCACGTCTGAGTTGTGCAAACTTCAGATTCTCGTCCTTGATAGGACCATACCCGCGAATAGAATCAGGCAAGTTGAGAAACTCGCGAAGCAATCCATAGTTCGCTGTACCGAGTTTTCCGCCAACCAATGAAAGATCATCCCGGTACTGCTTCACCAAAGCCCGCTCCTCTTTACGCTCCCGCGCATATCCAAACGGATCGAGAGCAGTGCCACGCAAACCGCGAAGAGACACAAGCATCTCAAAAGCCTTAAAGATCCAGGGACCAAACGCCCGTTTTTGCGGGCGACCCGTCTTTGGATCCGGCTTACCGGGCAGGAATGGAGGAGCCAGCATCAACTGCAACTCACCTGGGTCTGCAAACTGAGCCTCAAGATTCTTACGGAACTCTGGCTCACTATAAAGGCGCGCAACTTCGTACTCGTCTTTATAAGCCATCACCTTGTAAAGCATCTCAACCGCAGTGTGCGTCACCTCAAGAGAGCCCGGACCAAACTCTTCATCCCGCGCTCTGATCTCGGAGATCTTGTTGAGATATTTATTGGCGTAGGATTTATTCTGGTAAGTGGTAAGCTCTTTCGCGAAGAAGGCGATCTTCTCATCCAGCGTCATCACCTTCACAGCTTCCTGACGTGGAAGAGCTGCAAAAATAGCATCAGGATTGGAGTAAAGAACACGCCCTGCATGGAATGCATTGATGTTCTTCTCAACCGCTGCGCCATTCAATGAGATCGCATTCTCAATGGCTTGTGCTGAGATCGGCAGAGTACCAGCCTGATAAGACAACCCGATGAGCATCATGTTGGTGTAAATCGCATCACCCAACAGCTTCTCAGCAATACTCGCCAGATCATGAGCTCTCAGATCAAGCGTCCCCTGCTCCAGCGTCCGCTTCATCTTATGTTCATCAAAGGAAAGCTGCTGCTTCATCACAAACTCAGAAGTCGGCGTGACGTTTGTATTCACAAAGCCATGCGTTCTGCTCTTATGATAGAGAGAAAGCTGCTCAGCCTTACTTGCAACCAACATATCACTTGCAATCAGCACATCCAGCTGTGCAGGCGGTACACGTGGTCCTTCAATTGTGTCACTCGCCGCAGCAAAGCGCACGTGAGAAGTCACAGGTCCACCCTTTTGAGCAAGGCCAGTCATGTCGAGCGTAGATGCTTTGATCCCATCAATATGAGCCGCCATCGCGATAATCGCAGAAATGGTCGTAACGCCCATACCGCCAATACCAGCCACCAGCAGGTTGCGAGTGTTCTCAAGAGAGAGCAACTGAACGTCTGGCAGCTGCTTTACAAACTCATCAAGAGCAAAATCAGCAGGTTTCGCCTGACGCAGTTTCGAACCCTTCACATAAACAAAGGATGGGCAGAACCCCTTCACGCAAGAGAAGTCCTTGTTACAGGAAGACTGATTGATCCGACGCTTTTCACCAAACACCGTCTCAACAGGCTCAACAGAAAGACAGTTGGACTGGACAGAACAATCACCGCACCCTTCACAGACACGGTCATTGATGAACAAACGCAGATCCGGATCGGGATACAAACCCCTCTTCCGGCGACGACGCTTCTCAGCAGCACAGGTCTGATCAAACACGATCGCAGAAACACCTTTGAACTCTTTGAGCTCGTTCTGAACGCTCATCAGATCATCGCGGTGATGAACAGGCTCGGTAACGGCAAGATCCTGGCGACCAGAATAGTCTTCAGGGGTCTCGCTGAGCAGAACAACCTTCTCTACCCCCTCAGCATGAAGCTGGTTGAGGAGCTGTGGCACAGTCAAAGATCCATCGATCTCCTGACCACCCGTCATCGCAACAGCGTCATTGTAAAGGATCTTGAAGGTGATCGGCACACGAGCAGCAACAGCCTGACGGATCGACAGAATACCGGAGTGGAAATAAGTTCCATCTCCCATATTGGCAAACACATGCTCATCACGCGCAAAGTTCGCCTGACCTACCCATAAAGAGCCTTCACCACCCATGGCAATCTGACCATCAGTGGTCCGGCCATTAATCTCGGTCATGGCATGACAGCCGATACCCGGCATCGAGCGAGACCCTTCAGGCACCACGGTCGACGTATTGTGCGGACAACCAGAGCAGAAGTAAGGGGAACGCGCTGCAAGTTCGCCGTTTCCCTGAGCCCACATCTGCTGACGCATCATGGAATCAGCGACAGAACGCATCTCGTCATTGACGTATTCCTGAGGCAGGAAATTCATGATCACACGGATCATCTCATCAATAGAAAGCTCCAGAACATCAGAGAGCAAAGGCTCTCCTTGCGCATCTTTCTTACCAAGAATCTTCGGCTGCTGATCACTCGGCCAGTTATAGGCAATTTCTTTGATTTGTGGCTCGATAAACGCACGCTTGTGCTCCACAACCAGAATCTTTTCAACACCACGCGCAAAGCTTGAAAATGCTGTTGGCTCAAGCGGATAAGGCATACCAACCTTATACACCGCCAGCCCGATCTCCTTGGCCCGTTGATCTGTGATTCCCATCAGACGAAGAGCCTGACACAAATCACGGAATGCTTTGCCTGTCGCAATCATACCGATACGCGGCTTTTGCGCACCATAGGCAACATGGTCAAGACGATTCGCCTTTGCATACGCCAGAACCGCTGGCATGCGGATGTCACGCAATAGACGCTCTGTCTCCAACCGATTACCGAGCAAGAGCACACGATTCAGCTCAGCATTCTTGCGCGGATCAAACGCAGCAGGGCGTGAGAATGACATACGCCTTGGATCAACAGAAACAACACCAGATGCATCCATCGTATCTGCAAGACAAATCAATGCACTCCACAGACCGGTGTAACGGGACATCTCAAACCCATGTAAGCCGAAATCAAGAACTTCCTGAATGTCAGCCGGGTTGAGAACCGGAATTTCTGCGTGCTGGAAAAAAAACTCACTTTGAGCGGGCAAAATGGAAGATTTTGCCAGATGGTCGTCGCCCGCAAGTGCCACAACTCCGCCATTTGGGTCGGTTCCAGAAGCACTTGCCTGATGCAGCACATCACCTGCTCTATCAACACCTGGCGCCTTCCCGTACCAGATACCGTAGACGCCATCAAAGGCTGAGCCCTTGCCGTGCTGTCTGACTTTTTGCGATCCCCACACTGCTGTGGCGCCCAGTTCCTCATTCACTCCCGGCTGAAACTGAATATCCAGCGGATCGAGATATTGACGTGATCTTTGAAGCTCCGTATCGTAACCAGCAATTGGAGAACCACGGTATCCTGAGATAAAACCGCCTGTTTTCAATCCCTTAGCACGATCCAATCGACCGCGATCCAACGCCAGTCGTACCAGTGCCTGAATACCGTTTAGGTAAACATTGCCTGTTTCAGCTGTGTATTTGTCGTGTAAGCTGATCGGTGGCACACTTACGTTCATTCAATGAGCTCCTCTCCCATCATGGCTGTGGACGGTCCCCCCCGCCAAAACCAATTCTTTCGTCCTAGCCCATAGTGATCCTTTTTTTGCGTGCTTTCTGTGCTATCCTACCGACAAATACGTACTCAGTCGAAAAATTATTCCTAAGAGGGCACATGAGCGAAAATTCCTTATTGGACCCATCCGACATCCGAGTTCTGCGGATTCTGCAAAAAGATGCATCCCAATCCATCGCAGATATCGCCAAAGAAGCCGGTATGAGCCAAACTCCGTGCTGGAGGCGAATTAAGAAACTCAAGGAGTCTGGCGTTATCAAACAGACGGCTGCGCTGGTTGATCGCGAAGCCGTCGGTCTTGGCTTTCTCGCATATGCCTTTGTTAAGCTCACTGTACCCAGCCGCGAGAACATGGAAACATTCGACAGGCTAATTGGAGTATGGCCCGAAGTTGTTACATGCGAACGCATCACCGGCGCAGTGGACTATCTCATCAAAGTAGTTGCCACAGATATAAAGTCTTATGACGATTTCCTTCGTTTGAAACTTCTGGACAACGCTCTTGTCTCAGATGTTCAGTCACGCATTGTAGTTTCGACAATTAAGGAAACAGTTGCGTTACCTCTTAAAGAGTTTGCCAGCTAACGTTTCCAGACCAGCCTAATCGCAGTTAGTTTACGCGTAATCGCTGAAACACTGAAATGTTTGCTCAAACTCGACTGATATGGTTTAGTCGCGCGATCTCTTGCACTTAAGTTTTCGCGTGGACTAAACATTGCTCTCCCCCAAATTCGTTTTAAGCGGCCTGAAGCCCATCAATACACTCCTGCGTTTTTTGGGGCGAAATGGCACCAATGCAGTCGCGATCTCTGTCTTTCTCGGCCTTTTGCTGCCCGGCATTGCTGAAGCGCTGCGCATTCTCTTAACGCCCGCAATCTTTATTCTGCTGACACTGAGCTTCATCCGCGTAGACAACGCAGCCATTGCCAATCAGCTCAGACGCCCACTGCCAGCGTTTGCGGCAATGCTCTGGCAAATGCTCATTCTCCCTCTGCTCGCAACAGTGACCTGCTTGATTATCGGGTTGGATCAGATCGACTTGGGAGCACTGACAGCCTTGTTCATGGTGTCTGCCGCACCGCCCGTTATGTCCACGCCAATCTTTATCTGGATGTTTGGTCTCAACGGAGCCCTCGCGCTCACCATTTCAACCCTGTCATTGATCATTGCCCCTCTCAGCACAGCTTTGTTCGCCTACCTGTTGCTACCAGAAACCCTTCAGGTCTCCCCTTTGTCTCTGGCGACCAATCTGGCCATGTTCCTGATAGGCTCTGCAGGACTGGGACGACTGCTTTACTATTTGCTTGGCGCAAAACGGATCAACGAGGTAACAGACCACATCAACGGCCTAAACTGTATCGTGCTCTTTATCTTTGCCGTCGCAGCGATGGATGGTGTGACTGGTTTTGCAATAACCGCACCGTTCAAAGCCACCGCCTTGTTTGTGGGTGTCTTTGCAATTGCAGCCCTTCAGTTGCTCGTAACCTTCCTGATCTTTTACCCTGCAGGACGGCAAACTGCCTTCATCGCCGCCTACGGCACCGGAAGCCGCAATCTGGGTCTGATGGTTGCTGCATTGGGAGGTACAATTCCAGAGCTCGCATGGCTGTTCTTTGCCTTTGCCCAGTTCCCGATCTATCTGCTTCCATGGATCCTTAAGCCTGCTGCGATACACATCCGTGAAGCAGAAGCAACAATCCCCTGAGCGCCGTGCGGGAAGCTGCGCTGTTCGCACCACTTGCTTCTCATGTGTGTCCATGTTAGCCGCACAGCAAATTGGGCACATCTAGGAGAATCCCTGTTATGGCACAGCCGCTCGTTATCGCCCCTTCCGTCCTTGCATCAGACTTTTCTAAGCTGGGGCAAGAAGTTCGTGATGTTGTTGAAGCTGGAGCCGACTGGATCCATCTGGATGTCATGGATGGCCACTTCGTTCCAAACATCACCTTTGGCCCGGACGTCATTGCAAAACTCCGCCCTCACACCGATAAAGTCTTCGACGCTCACTTGATGATCGAGCCATGTGATCCGTACCTTGAAGCCTTCGCAAAAGCTGGCTCGGACTACATCACAGTTCACGCAGAAGCGACCACCCACCTGCACCGCTCTTTGCAGGCAATCCGCAATCTGGGCAAAAAAGCAGGCGTTTCTCTAAACCCTGGCACACACGAAAGCTGCCTTGAGTACGTTCTGGACAGCGTTGACCTGATCCTTGTTATGACCGTGAACCCTGGCTTCGGTGGGCAGAAGTTTATCCACTCTCAAATCGAGAAGGTCGCCCGCATTAAAAGCATGATTGGTGACCGCCCAATCCGTATCCAGATTGATGGTGGCGTCACTCCTGAGACCGCTCCATTAGTCACCAAAGCTGGTGCTGACACACTGGTCGCAGGCTCAGCAGTTTTCAAGGGCGGCACAGTAGAGAGCTACCGCAAAAACATCGCAGCAATCCGCGCAGCTACTCAGGTCTGATATCTGGTCCTGAAATGAGAAAAGGCCGCCCCAAAGGCGGCCTTTTTTGTAGATGAGGTGGCTCTAATCCAATGAACTTGCAGCTTCCGCCGCAGCATTGATAAACAAAGTCGAATCCGTCCCAAACGTCATAAACTGATAACCAACAGCCTTTGAGTGCTGAAGATGCCCCTTGGAAACACAATAGATCCCGGCAATCTTCCCAGCCGCACGGGTTTTCTCCGCAATGTCTTTCTGCATCTCCAGCGAAGCGTCAGAAACAGGTTCCACGCGCTTCCCGCCAGAAACAGTCAATGATAGGTCAGCAGGCCCGACAAAAATGCCATCCAAACCATCAACAGCCAGAATGTCTTCAAGCGCTTCATAGGCCTCTGGCGTCTCAATCATGGCAATTGCGAGCGTCTTTTCATCTGCCGAAGCGAAGTAATCATCCATGGAAACACCGGTTGCCATAGTTGCCCCAACAGCACCATAGCTACGCGCACCCAACGGCGGATACTTGCAGAATTCCACCAGCTTCTTTGCGTCGTCCACTGAGTTGATCATCGGCGCGATTATCACTTCAGCGCCCACATCCAACAACCAGCTGGCATTTTTAAAGTCGTCGACACAGATTCGTGCAACAGCATGCCCGCCACCATTAATGATCTCTTTGATAGAATCACGCGCTTCAGCGGTGGTCAGCAAACCATGTTGCAAATCCAGCGTGATTGCTTTGTAGCCGCCTCTTAAAAACAGATCAGAAAATATTGGGGAAGGCAGGCTTGCCCACGCGCTCACAATGGTTTGCCCTGCTCTCAATTTTTCTGCCAGACACTTATTCTCAGTCATTCAATGCCTCATCTGATTAAGCACAGGCACCATCAACCACGCAGCACCAGCTCTAAAACAAAACTATCATTCAAACAAAAAAGCCGTCTCCCTGAAAATAATCAAGGGAAGACGGCAAATTCTCTAGTTTAAGGGCTCTCTTGGTGAGCCTGCTTAAGGAGTGCAGCTTATGCTTCCTCAGCAACTTCCTTTTTCGCAACAGCCATCAGCTCTTCCATAGTGCGGCGAATCTGGTGTTCAGACTGCTCAACACTTGCATCTGCAAAATCTTTGGAAATACGAGCAAAAATGTCTTCGTCGCCTGGCTCTTTAAGATCCGTTTGGACGATCTTTTTGGCGTAATCTTCTGCGATGTCTCCGGCCAAACCAAGCTTCTCAGCAGCCCACTGGCCCAGCAGCTTATCGCGCCGTGCAGTAGCCTTGAAAGCAAGCTCAGAACCCATTGCAAAACTGCCTTCAAACGCATCAGCTCGTTTGTCAAACGTGCTCATCTATTCCCTCCTAGCTCAGACAATGTAAAAAGGTCCCTCCCCTCTTACAAGCCACGCTATAACTTACGTAAATCATTGTACGCAACTTATATTTGCAGGTCAAAAGCCATTAGTTGTAGTCAGCAGCATTTCAGAGAGCGTTGACGCCATTCGAATTACCCATTTGTGCTTTATCAAAAAGTCGGTTAAGTTCCGCGCCGCATAGCGGGATCGCGATTTTCGCAATGACGAAAGATGCGAAAACCAGTGCTGGAGGGTCATTCGCAGCATTTTTGCTCGAATGTTTTGCAAGGCAAGTGGTTTAAGCCTCGACGTCACCCGTACGACTTGTTCTACAAACGCAATGGTAAGTGCCTATGAACCGCCGTCGGCGAATTTACGAAGGCAAGGCCAAGATTCTCTATGAGGGTCCTGAGCCGGGAACGCTGATTCAGCACTTCAAAGATGATGCTACAGCCTTCAACAACGAAAAGCATGAAGTCGTTGATGGAAAGGGTGTCCTGAACAACCGGATTTCTGAGTACATTTTCAACAATCTGAATAACATGGGCATTCCAACCCATTTTATTCGCCGGTTGAACATGCGCGAGCAGCTGATCCGTCAGGTCGAAATCATTCCGATCGAAGTCGTTATCCGCAACGTTGCTGCAGGTTCTCTGTGCAAACGCCTGGGATTGGAAGAAGGCACTCAGCTTCCACGCTCCATTATCGAGTTCTACTACAAGAACGACGAACTTGGAGATCCGCTGGTTTCTGAAGAACACATCACCGCTTTTGGTTGGGCCGCTCCTCAGGAGCTTGATGACATCATGGCACTCGCCATCCGCATCAACGACTTCCTGTCCGGTCTGTTCATGAGCGTCGGTATTCGCCTCGTTGACTTCAAGATCGAACTTGGACGTCAGATCGAAGGCGACATGATGCGTATCGTCCTCGCGGACGAGATCTCTCCAGACAGCTGTCGCTTGTGGGACACTTCCACAAACGACAAGATGGATAAGGACCGGTTCCGCCAGAACATGGGCGGTATGGTTGAAGCCTATCAGGAAGTAGCCCGCAGGCTTGGTATCCTGATCGACAACGACCGCCCGGGACATTCTGGACCAGTGCTAGTCAAATAATCAATGAACGGGCCCCTGCGGCCCGTTTTGCATTTTTGGGGCAAGCAAACTACCGCACGGGTATTGAACTATCTCACTACCTGCGCTCATTTTCACTTCCCCAGTATAGATTCCCGCGTTATGAACGCGCGCAAAGAACGGATTTTCGCGGCAGGCGCAATGCAAACCGCTTGAATCTCTCATTTTGGTAAGGAAGGACCAGTTAGAACCATGAAGGCACGTGTGACCGTCACTCTTAAGAACGGTGTTCTCGATCCCCAGGGCAAAGCAATCGAAGGCTCCCTTGGTTCTCTTGGTTTTGAAGGCGTTGAAGGCATCCGCCAGGGTAAAGTGTTTGACCTTGAATTGGCGGATCGCACCGATGCTCAGGCAAAAGCTGACATTGAAGCCATGTGCGAACAGCTACTGGCAAACACCGTCATCGAAAATTACTCGATCGAGCTTCTCTAGAGCGCGTTCCATGTGATTGAACTCAATCACATGGCAAGAATTCGCTCAAAAGTAAGTTGTATCCGATAGCAGAATCTGCGAGGGCATAAACGTGCAAGACGATACAGGCCGGATCATCCGGTTCATGGTTATCAAAGCGATCATCTTTATTGGCTTGCCCGCTGCCCTCTCTGTTCTTGCGGTGTTTTTACTTCTGTAAAATCTCGTCTGTAACAAGCGGCCCTCCATCCAAGAGGAAACATTCATGAAATCCGCAGTGATCCTATTCCCCGGTTCCAACCGGGATCGCGATATGATCAAAGCGCTGGAGCAGATCTCCGGCCAGTCTGTTGCCACGGTATGGCATACTGAAACTGAACTGCCAGAAGCAGACCTTTATGTCCTGCCAGGCGGCTTCTCTTACGGCGATTACCTGCGCTCAGGTGCGATTGCAGCACGCTCCCACATCATGCCAGCTCTCAAAACTGCGGCAGATCAAGGACGTCACGTTCTCGGCGTATGTAACGGTTTCCAGATGCTGACTGAGGCAGGCCTGTTGCCAGGTGCGTTGATGCGCAATGCATCCCTCCACTTCGTGTGTAAGGAAGTTATGCTGGAAACCACCAGCACCAACAGCGCCTTCACATCGCACATGGAAAAAGGCAAAGTTTGGCGCTGTCCGGTTGCACACCATGACGGCAACTACTTTACTGATGCTGAAACCCTGAAAGAACTCGAAGGCGAAGGCCGCGTCGCATTCCGCTATGCTGACGGTACCAACCCCAATGGTTCTCTCAACGACATTGCAGGCATCACCAGCGCCAAAGGCAATGTTCTCGGCATGATGCCTCACCCGGAAAATCTTATCGAAGATCTTCATGGTGGCCTCGAAGGCCGCGCTCTGTTTGAAAGCGTAATGCAAAGCCTCGCTGCTTAATCAACAAAGCCAACAAGTTTTAGAACCCGGGATGCTCAGCACTCCGGGTTTTTTATTGTCTGAAGTCCTTAAATGAACGCAAAGCCAATCCCGGTCAGGCCAAGCAGCACTACAACCACCCATGGCGGCGATTTGAAAGAAACCAGCAGAACAAATCCGCAAAGCGCAGCTGCAAAGTCTTTCGCCTCTAAGATCGCGCTGGTCCAGACAGGCGCATATAAGGCCGCTCCAAGAACACCAACAACAGCCGCATTTGCACCAGCCATGATGCCACGTGCAGAAGGTGTCTGACGCAGCACAGCCCAGTAAGGCAGACCGGCAATCAAAAGTAACGCTCCTGGCAGGAAGATGCCCAGCAACGCTATGCTTGCTCCAATCCACGCTGCATAGCCAGTCTGCATTTCAGCGCCCAGATATCCGGCAAATGTAAACAAAGGCCCCGGCACGGCTTGCGTCGCGCCGTACCCGGCAAGGAAAGAGCTCTCACTCACCAGTCCTTTGCCAACCACTTCAGCATCCAGCAGTGGCAATACCACATGCCCTCCACCAAACACGAGCGAACCGGAATGGTAGAAGCTGGCAAACACACCCAGCAACGGATCAACAATAACATCACTCAGAACGGGTAGACCAAAAAGCAGCACAGCAAATAAAATGACAGAAAGCAGCCCAACCCGACGTCTAGGAGCAAATAGAACCTCATGCACCACGGCTTTGGGCTCCGAGCGGCAAAACAAAAAACCTCCCAGACCACCAGCCACAATCGCCGCAATTTGCCCTCCGGCACCACCGAAGGCAACAACAAGAACCACTGCCAGCACAGCAAGCCCGGCTCTGAGCTGATCCGCACAAAAGTTGCGTGCCATCCCCCAGACAGCCTGAGCAACAACAGCAACAGCAACCAGCTTGAGGCCATGAATCAGCCCCATGCCGACAGGCCCTTCAAAAGCGCTCGCCCAATAGGCAAATCCAAAGAGCAGCAAGGCTGACGGAGCAGTAAAGGCAAAGAACGCAGCCAAAGCTCCCAGTGGTCCCGCCCGCATAAGTCCAAGCCCAAACCCAACCTGACTGCTGGCCGGTCCCGGTAGGAACTGACACAACGCAACCAAATCACCATAGGCTTCTTCGGAAAGCCACTTCCGGCGCTTCACGATCTCCTCGCGAAAATAACCCAGATGAGCAATCGGCCCACCAAACGACGTCAAACCCAGCTTTAGAAAGGTAACAAAAACCTCCAGCGCATGACCTTTGGCATGCACTTCAGGAAGGTTGGTCGGGCGTTCTGTAAAACTCATGCACAGCTCAATTGTATTCTGAAAAGAAAGCGGAGCAGCATATAAAGCAGAGATGTGACATTAGGACAAACACGCAGAACGCATCCGTTTTAAGCAGCCACACCTGTTTTCAATGCAACATTACGAGGAAGCTCATTGTAACGCCGTTGATAGGCCCGCGACAATGCCGTTGGTGAAGCAAACCCAACCCGCGCAGCAACGCTTTTCAGAGGGCGCCCAGCCTCTAGGTCCAATTTAGCCAATGCCAGCCGCCAGTTGCTCAAATACGACCCTGGCGTCTCCCCCATGACCTCCTTGAAGTGCACAGCAAACTGTGTGCGCGACATGCCAGCAACTTCTGCAAGACTTTCCAGACGCCACTGCTTGGAAGGATCTTCATGAATGGCAACAAGCGCTTGCGCTAGATTAGGATGAGCCAATCCGGCAATCAAACCACTGCAAGCAACACCGGACCGCACCGCATGACGCAGCAGCCGGATCACCACCACTTCACACAAGCGATTAATCACAGCGGCACTTCCGCACCGAGGCGAAAGCACTTCTTCCACCACCAATGTAGCAAGGCTCTCCAGTTCTGGCGCATCCTTGAGATAGATCTCCACGTAATCAGGCAAAGCTGTACTCAGCTGAGACCCCGGCCCGCCAAACTCAACCCGAGCTCCGGCAAGAACAACAGTATCCTCGCAGATACGCTTAACTTCAGTGGGGTTATTGGGACTGGCGGGAAGAAACACAAGCTTCCGGAAACCTTGCATACACCGAAGAATAAAAAAGTTGCCCTGAAGCACCTCATCCTCAGTGTTTTTAAGAATATGTGCCTCCACTTTAAAGCGTTCAATAAGCGAAGAAAGGCGATCGTATCGCAGCTCTCTCGGTTTCACCTCAGCAAGTGCAGTGGCCATATCCGAACTCTCAGTCAGTTATTTCGAACAAAAAGCAATTAAACGTTCAATATCATATCAAATAGAAATCGACCACTGCTAATTGCCCTTTCAAAAAGTCGAATTGAGCAAAGCTACAAAAAGAAAATTTAGCTCAGGAGAATAACAATGCTTATCCCTCGCAAGCCAGTCCCAAGCTTATCTGCGAACCTTCTTGGTGGTGGTACATTCGATCTGTCAGCCGATGCTTCTGACTTTGCCACTCTGGTCGTTTTTTACCGTGGTCTGCACTGTCCCATTTGTGCGACCTACCTAAAAGAACTGGAACGCCTGACACCAGAGTTTGAGGAACGTGGTGTAAAAACCATCGCCCTCTCAACCGATACAGAGGACCGTGCCCAAACATTTTCCAATGCGATTAAAGCAGACAAACTGCGCGTTGGTTATGGCGTTACTCTGACAAAAGCACGTGAATGGGGCCTGTTCATTTCAGCAGGTCGCGGAAAAACGTCTATCGGTATCGAAGAGCCAGGTCTCTTTGCTGAACCAGGCCTGTTCTTTGTAAAGCCTGACGGCACTCTCTACTTCGGGAATGTGCAGACTATGCCATTTGCACGTCCTGACTTTAAACCAATGCTCGGTGCTCTCGACTTCTGCATCAAGAATGATTATCCCGCTCGCGGTGAATACACCGGGGCTCTTTAATCAATTGTACCACAAACACTTTTCTTGATGCACAGAGAGGCTGTGATTTCACAGCCTCTCTTTTTTATGTTCTTTTAGCAGCAGCTTTACGGGCTTTTTTGCGGTTTATATGTTCAATATCAGGGAAGTCCGCTCCCTGCCAAATACGAATAACAACCAGAACAATCATTGCAATAACAGCGCCTAGAATGACCCCAACGAGCCGGTCAATTACTTGAGTGAAGTTGTCGACAGGCCCGGCAGAGGCGAGCGCAGCAATAACAAACGCATACCCACCTTGCGTACCTGCATAGGCCCAATAGCTCTTGCCATGATGTACAGATGCTAGAAAAAACAAACCTATTCCCAGCAATAAGGCCCACCAGAAAAAAGATTGCAGCCCAAGGCCAATGAGCCCAAATCCCATAAGTCCCCCGATGAAGCAGCCCAAGCTTCTGTTCAGAGCAAACTTCTTCACCGACACCACCGGCCCATAAAGCACAACAAGTGACGTGATGATGATCTGCACCATGGCCGCCAAGTCATGACCGACGTAAATAATTGGTGCAATCATCGCAACAGCTGCCCCACTCAGGCACAACGCGAACACCCAGCTCTTGTCCATAGTGTCGATATTGGGGGTCAAAAAAGGACCAACCCCAACACCTATTGAAGTCTCTTCAAGGAAAAAATAGGAGACTGCAGCAGCCGTCATAACACCAATTGCAACCGTTATCGTTCGATCAACCATCAGGTAGAACAGTCGATCAATCTCGATGAGAGAGATGTAAACAGCCAACATCGCAGTCACAATACCCATTAACCATGCATAGGCATAGTTGGGGCTCGCCATACGTTTATAAATTGCAAGTGCAGCCAAAGAACCAACTGCAATCATCTGAAAAATCTCATAGTTTTTAACAGCGACCGCGATCCAATACCCAGTGAACCCGCCTGCAACGGTTCCGATGACACGTTGCAGGCCCTTACGCCACACATTGGTCCAGTCTGCATTAGCCACCGTCATAGCTGACATCGCAGCCCACCATGGATCATCTGCATCCACCAACAGCGCAATGATAGAAGCCAGAGTGACCATCAGACTTGTACGAATACCAAAGGCATAGTTGAAAAACATCGTGCCTCCTTAATGCACAAGGAAGATGCGGGCATCTCCCCCATGCATTGGTTTGTGGCCCTTCAAAAACTCCCCCATATCAATCTCAACAGGAAACCTCTGAGAAAGGCGGATCCAATCTGTCGTCAACGGAATAAAAGGCAAGACACGCGGCATCTCGTCCATCCGTGAAACACCACGTCCAATGGACCTCACAGTGCCTTTGTGAATACGATAGGGATCACTGGAGACCTGAAAATAAACCGTCTGACCCGGAGTCAGCCGTGCAGCATGTCGTTCAATCAGGTTGGCAACAATTCTCCAGTTGCTGTTCGTGATAAGCCCCAGTTGAGGCACTCCTTCCAGCACATAGTTTCCAGGGTTAACCGAGTATTCGCTCACAACTCCGTCGACAGGAGACAAAAGCGAGGACTTGCGAAGATTATACTGCGCCAGAGCAGTGGCAGACTTTGATGCGTCATAGGTGGATCGCATCACTTCAACCTGGTGTGTTGCGGCACGCAGCATATCTCTGGCAGAATCTGTTTCTGCATTCGCCTCTTCCAGCGAAAGTGTAATGTTGTCGAGACGTTGCTGGGTCACAAAACCATTGTCTGTCAGCTCTTCAAAACGCTGCTGTTGTGCAGAAAGGTTAGCAACCTTCGCAACTGCAGCCGTCACAGATGCTTCGGCGACCTGAACTTCCGCTTCAGAACGACGAAGGTTTGCAAGAGCAGTTGCTTCATCCGCACGCGCTTGTTGAACCACCAGAGCGAATGGTTCCGGGTCAATCTGCATCAACAGCTCACCGGCCCCTACTTTCTGGTTCCGGTCAACAGGAACTTCGGTAACAAACCCAGAGATTTCAGGAGATACCAAAACCACATCTGCAGAAACATAAGCATCAGCAGTGTAGGTGAAGAAATAATCTATGATCATATAAGCGCCGATCAAGGCGCATGCGCCTAAGATCACCTTGATCGGACCACTTATATGATAAATGCCTCCAGGCACCCTTTATCTCCGCTCACCTGACACTACGCAAAACATAAGTATCGGCGAATTCTTGTTAGACAAACCAGCGTCAAACACTGGCAAAAGGCGCCCATTTGGAGGCACGAGAAAGCATCGCAAATGAGGGTTTTAAAATCATGAAAACCATCCCTCTAAATTCAAAGTAGGTAGTAAATACAGTAAGTTAACGAAGATTTCTGAAATATGAAGTTTTTACACGTGCTCGTTGCAGAACGCGAAACAAAAACCTAACCAGTTCAAAAGGTCGTCGTTGAAAGGGGATCAGCAGGTGTGGTTGCATCGCGAAAACGCATAGGCTTGGCCCAGTTGTCAGGCAAACCTGCAAAGGACTATCTGTGATGCCCCCCCTCGCGAAAAGAATTGCCGTCCTCGGAACCGTTTTCGCCACCACGTTTGCAGCGACAACACTCAGCGCCAATGCAGCACAGGTTAATGCTCGAGCCGCAAGCTTCTCCCACACAGGCCAGTTGGCCACCTTTGGCCTCTACAACAACGCAATTGTGACGGATCAGCTCAATCTTAAGCGCATCAACGCTGATTATATCTTCTTAAGCGATAACCCAGAGGACCCTTTTGACTTTGTATCAGGCAGTTGCTTCGGAGGCGCTGTCGTCAAAAACATGCAGGTCCAAGGCGGTGGCGTCTGCAGTTTAAAAGATAAGAATGGAACGCCCTTCGCTCTCAGTTATGAAATCACGACAGTTAAGAGTGGAACCTACTCCGGCAACTGGGCAATCCTTGGCGGTGATCAAAAATGGGACACAGCCAAAGGCAACGGCACATGGAGCAGAATGGCCCTTCCCAATAAGTCCATGTCCGTCACCACAATTCAGGGCGAAATAACCTTCTGACAACCCCAAAATCGCCAATCAGAGGTGAAAATTTTTTCAGTCAATTCAAGAAGTTACAACCTGCTTATTTTCCAACAAAGCGACTTGACGTTAAGCTGCAAAAAACCATGCCCTGGCAGCAAAAAAACCAAAAAAACGGTGTCTACAGTTTCCATTTTCCTATGAATCCTGTTAAGCAGCCCGTGACATTTGGCCCCGGCGCACTGCGCCCAAATTTTCTGAGTGTGATGATCCAAAATAGCGTCAAGATCACCCCCGAACTCATTGAGGCCCACGGTCTTAAGGAAGATGAATATGCTCGCATCCTGGAGCTGATTGGCAGAGAGCCAACCTTCACCGAGCTGGGAATTTTCTCCGCAATGTGGAACGAGCATTGCTCTTACAAATCCTCCAAGAAATGGTTGAAGACACTCCCGACCACCGGACCTCGTGTTATTCAGGGACCGGGCGAGAATGCAGGCGTTGTCGACATCGATGACGGGCAGGCAGTCGTCTTTAAGATGGAAAGCCACAACCATCCGTCTTACATCGAGCCATATCAGGGCGCAGCAACTGGCGTTGGTGGTATTCTGCGCGACGTGTTCACCATGGGGGCACGTCCGGTCGCAGCCATGAACGCTCTGCGCTTCGGTGAGCCAGATCATCCGCGCACCCGCCACCTCGTGTCCGGTGTTGTCTCCGGTGTAGGTGGATACGGCAACTCCTTCGGTGTCCCGACAGTGGGCGGCGAAGTTGAGTTCCACAAATCCTATAACGGAAACTGTCTGGTCAACGCATTTGCAGCGGGCCTTGCCGATTCTGACAAGATCTTCCTGTCTGAAGCAAAAGGGGTTGGCCTCCCGGTCGTATACCTCGGTGCCAAAACAGGTCGCGACGGTGTTGGCGGCGCCACAATGGCATCCGCTGAGTTTGATGATTCCATTGAAGAGAAACGTCCAACTGTTCAGGTTGGTGATCCATTCACTGAAAAGTGCCTGATGGAAGCCTGCCTTGAACTGATGAAGACCGGCGCAGTCATCGCCATTCAGGACATGGGCGCAGCTGGCCTCACCTGTTCAGCCGTTGAAATGGGCGCAAAGGGTAACCTCGGCATCGATCTGGATCTCGACAAAGTCCCAGCCCGCGAAGAGAACATGAGTGCCTATGAGATGATGCTCTCTGAAAGCCAGGAGCGCATGCTCATGGTTCTAGAGCCATCCAAGGAAAAAGAAGCCGAAGCCATCTTCACCAAGTGGGGACTGGACTTCGCAATCTGCGGCGTAACCACAGATACCCTGCGCTTTGTTGTGAAGCAGCACGGTGAAGTCATGGCCGATCTACCAATCAAGGAACTCGGCGATGAAGCGCCTGAGTATGATCGCCCATGGACACAGTGGCCTGAGCCGGAAGAAATTGCAGCAGCCAATGTTGAAGAGCCAGCAGACTACAAAGAAGCTCTGCTGAAGCTTATCGGTGGCGCTAACGGGTCTTCCCGCCGCTGGGTCTACGAGCAATACGACACCCTCATTCAGGGCAACTCCGCAGCAACTCCGGGCGGTGACGCTGGCGTAATCCGCGTGGACGGAACAGACAAGGGTCTGGCATTCTCCGTAGACGTGAACCCGCGCTATTGCTACGCAAACCCATATGAAGGCGGCAAGCAGGCAGTTGCAGAAACCTACCGCAACCTGTCCGCAGTTGGGTCCCTTCCGCTGGCAATCACCGACAACCTGAACTTCGGCAATCCCGAAAAGCCTGAGATCATGGGCCAGTTCGTTGGCTGCTTGAAAGGCATCGGTGAAGCGTGCGAAGTATTGGAAACTCCGATCGTCTCCGGTAACGTGTCTTTGTACAATGAAACCTACGGCGAAGGCATTCTGCCAACACCTGCAATCGGCGGTGTTGGCCTGCTTAAAGACGTGACCAAGCGCGTTGGCAGTGCGTTTGTCAGCACTGGTGAAACCATCATCGTGCTGGGTGGCAAAGGCAAGCACCTCGGTTCATCTCAGTACCTGCAGGAAGTTCTGGGCAGCGATGAAGGTGCCCCTCCTTCAGTGGACTTGGAAGCTGAAAAGCTTACCGGAACGTTCGTACGTGAAGCCATCACCGCGGGCCGCATCACAGCAGCTCATGACATCTCGTCTGGCGGCCTTGCTGTTGCTCTTGCGGAAATGGCCATCAAAGGCAAGCTCGGTGCTACTGTAAAAATCACCGGCGAACATCCTCATGCCATTCTGTTTGGCGAAGATCAAAGTCGCTATGTTGTGACTGTGGCAGAGGAAAAGCTCGCTGCCTTCTTGGAAGATGCGATCGACGCTGGTATCAGCACGGAAGAAATCGGTAAGACTGGAGGTGATACTCTTGTTCTTGGTGAGAAAATCAGTGCATCAGTTGAAGAGCTGAACAATGCTTTCGAGGGATGGTTCCCGCATTTTATGCAGGCGAGCTGATACTCGTCCACCGAACTGCTAAACTGAGTTCTAAATAAGATTCGCTTCCCTCCTCATTTGGGTGAGGGAAGCAGCCAAACAGAAGCAACCCAGTCGGGCAAGGAGGCATACCCATGGCCATGGACGCAGGCGAACTACAAAACCTTATCAAAGAGGCTTTGCCAGACGCACACGTGGAAATCAGAGATCTGGCAGGTGACGGCGACCATTACGCCGCTGTCGTTATCTCGGAGAGTTTCCGCGGCAAATCCCGCGTACAGCAGCACCAGTTGGTGTATCAGGCTCTTAAGGGTAAAATGGGCGACGATTTGCACGCATTGGCGTTGCAGACCTCTGCTCCGGAATAACAAAACTAAGGCAGTGCGACCTTTCTCTTGCATTATCCCTGCAAGTTCCCATATGAGTGCCGCACTACGAACAATATACAATCACGGTCACCGGGCTTTGACCCCGGTCGAGCGAAAGGAACTCGACGACATGAGCGATATCCAAAGCTGGATCAAAAACGAAGTAGAAAACAACGATGTAGTGCTCTTTATGAAAGGCACTCCAAACTTCCCACAGTGTGGCTTCTCCGGCCAGTCTGTGCAGATTTTGGATTACATCGGCGTAAAATACGTCGGTCATAACGTTCTGGAAGACGATAGCCTCCGTCAGGGCATCAAAGATTATAGCCAGTGGCCAACAATCCCACAGCTCTACGTCAAAGGCGAGTTCGTTGGTGGCTGTGATATTATCCGTGAAATGTTCCAGTCTCAGGAACTTCAGGCTCTGTTCTCAGAAAAAGGCATCGAGATCGCACCAGCTGCATAAATCTCTGCTGACCATAAAATTTATAAAACGGGCCTTCACACGGAGGCCCGTTTTTTGTTGTCAGGCACTCAAAACCATTAGGTTATTCTGCAAGCATTCCTCCAAAGCAGGCAGCATATGTTTAAGACCATTGTTTTCGATTTGGATGGCACAATTTGTCATCACAAAGCATCCTACCCGAAAATGTTCTTTGAGATTTTTGGTGAGCAGTTCAACAAGCACAGCGACACTTGGCTACGCCACATGCTGCACAATGGCGAGCACACCGGGTTGGAGGCTGTGCAGTCCTGTTTCCCAGACATGCGGGCTGACGAACAGGAGCATGCACTGGCAACGTTCACCCAGAGGTGGGCGGAGGCACAAACTCCTTTCTCTGGCATTTTTGAAGCAATCGCACTTTTGGAGGCAAACTTTGACTGCCAGATTTGTGTCATGACCAATGGCCCTTCAAATTTCCAATGGGCTGTCATGAGCAAACTTGGAATTCTGGATCACGTCGACTTTGCGTACGCCAGTGGTGATACATTCCCGGCGAAATGCAAACCAAGCGTATCCCTTCTTCGCAAGCTTGAGAACAAACACGACTTTATCGCGGAAACAGCTCTGTTCATTGGCGATAATTTGGAAAAAGACATCAAGCCCGCCCGCGAAGCAGGTTGGAGTGCACTCCATGTTGCTCCCCACGATCAAAAAGCAGATGCCCTACCCCTCAAAAACTTCACAGAAGCAATAGCGCAGGCAGAGTGCTTAGAGGTTAACTGGAGTAGCCTGACCGCTTAACCTTCCTGAACGCTGAATGAACACACCTCTCAGAGCTCTCTCACATTCCCCTTGCTAAAACAGTCTCATCAACAGTTCATCGGGGGATGAGAGATGCAAGTTTATCTGAGAGTTTTGCTCCTAGGCGTAATCACAGGCACCACGATGGGTGCAGTCGCCGCGGCTATTACGCCAACCACGAAGGAAGGCCTCGCCCGTTACGAGTGCAACCACATAACCGTGTTCCAAAAGCCGTCTCTACTAAACGGCCCTGACGCCTGTAAGTACTATGGGGGGATGAAGTGAGAACTCAGCTGCACTCATACTGCTGCTTCACCACGGTGATAACACCGTCTCGTAAGTTAAAGCGCTCAGTCAGCTTGCTACAGCTATCACACAGTGGAACGATCTGAGCGCGACTTCCGCTCAGCCATCTCAGGTGTGATCCTTGGGTGGGTTTTTTATGACATTCTGCATTGCTGCAGGTAGATGGCCAGTCACGTTTTGAATGCCTGATCCAGTGCAACTTCCAGGAACCGCACTGACAGGATTGATCAGCAGTATCTCTCTGCTTTTTCCATCCAATACCGTTCAAGCCATCAATGACCATATTCATAGTTACCTCCAATGCCTTTCGTGGAAAATTCACATCGAGAAACTAAAAAAATATCACCACGTTAAACCGCAGCTTAATCGCTGAAATTCTGTCTTAATTCGACTTTAGTTACAGGATCTGGATACAATCTTTATTGAATAGGTAAAATCGCGTAGTTTTTGCAATTATTTCTCACGATTTACGTATTTTTATTACCTAACAAGAATTTAAAATACTGCAGGGAATCTCCGGGAACACTGAAAATCAAACACCATTGAGACAACGAAACTGGTTGATTTGCTCAGCCATTTCTTCTGGAGATTGCTTGTAGGTGCCTGGCAACACCCCATCAACGCCCAATCCACGCACGGCTTGAGCATAGGGAAACTTCCGCTTCCCCTTCAAATCGAGCACAACGCGTTTGGCCAGCTTAAACCCCATAAAGCTGAGTTGCTTTACATCCACACTCTCAATCTCATTCCAGGCCAATCTGCGCTTAATGAGAGCACGGTGATAAACAATCCCGTCTTTTCCAATCTCGGTATAATTGAGCGAAGGAAGATGAAAGATGCAAGCAGTGCCAAGTGCAATGGTAATGCCAATCAGAAAGAATGTGGTGATGCTTATGCCAAACACCTCTTCAAGCAACGGAGAGAGATCTGCAAACCCTCGCAACTGTGAGAACACCACAAACATCAGCGCGGTAAAGACGTTCTGCAAAACCAAAGCCGTGTTGCGTGCCCGAAATCGAAGTGGTGTCATGTCTCTATCCAATCCAACTGATCAATCTATCGGAAAAAAGCAAAAACCGCTCCATCAAAGGATGCAGCGGTTTAGAATTACAGCAGTTAAGCCAAATGACTAAAACTCATTGCCAAACAGTTTCTCAGTCATCGCAGCAGCAGCGGAGCAAGGTTCCTGATCACTCTCTCCCTGCTCACCCGTATTAGGACGCAGGCCAACAAAGTCAAACACCTGTGCATCATGTAAATGAGATGGACGCACATGCGCCAGAGCACGAGCCATAATGCCCAGCCGGCCTGGCGTCTCCTTCTCCCACTGTTGCAACATCTTCTTCACCTGAACACGCTGCAAGCCATCCTGTGAGCCACACAGGTTGCAAGGAATGATTGGGAAATCCATTGCCTTGGAGAACTTCTCGATATCCGCTTCAGAGGAGTTCATCAGCGGACGCAGCACCATCAGGTCACCTTCATCATTCACCAGCTTTGGCGGCATGGATGCCATACGACCACCAAAGAACATGTTCATCATAAAGGTTTCCAAAGCATCGTCCCGGTGATGCCCCAGCACAATTGCCTCACAGCCTAGCTCACGCGCAGTGCGATATAAAATACCGCGGCGCAGGCGAGAGCACAGGGAACAATAAGTAGACGTTTCAGGCAGCTTGTCGGTCACAATGCCGTAGGTGTTCTCGCGCACAATCTTGTTCGGGATCTGGTAGCGCTCAAAGAACTCGGGCAGGATGTGTTGCGGGAAATCCGGCTGGGACTGGTCAAGATTGCAGGCGATCAGGTCAACAGGAAGAAGACCGCGCCACTTCAGATCCATCAAAACAGCAAGCAGAGTGTAGCTGTCTTTACCACCAGAAAGACAGATGAGCCATTTGGTTTTCTCCGGGCTCGCCCCATCCGGAACCATCTTATAGTCAGAGATTGCCTGACGAGTTTCACGCAGCAACCGTTTACGCAGTTTTTTGAACTCAACCGAACTTGGCACCTCACGGAAAAGTGGATGACACTGTGAATCAAAACTCTTGTCCTCAGCGGCTGTATCAGTGGCGTGTTCTGCGCTTAACTGGCTCATGGCGTTATCTTATCTTCACTCGTTCTCAATCATACAATGGCGAATGCTCTTTTAGTGCGCGAGAAATAGCACCACCAAATGAAAAGGGCCACCCAAAGGGCAGCCCAAATCAAATCATCAAGATCAAATCTATTAGCGGGAATAGAATTCCACAACCAGATTTGGTTCCATCTGAACTGGGTAAGGCACGTCACCGAAAGCAGGAATGCGAGCATAAGTCGCGGTCAGCTTGTGGGTGTCAACGTCAAGATAGTCAGGAACGTCACGCTCAGCGGACTGTACTGCTTCCAGTACGATTGCCAGCTGCTTAGACTTTTCACGAACTTCAATAACGTCACCTGGCTTACACATGTAAGAACCGATGTTTACGCGGCGACCGTTAACGTTCACATGGCCGTGGTTGATGAACTGACGAGCAGCAAACACAGTGAGAACGAATTTTGCGCGGTAAACAATTGCGTCAAGACGGCACTCAAGAAGACCGATAAGATTTTCAGAAGTATCACCGCGCTGACGGGAAGCTTCATCATAAGTCTTACGGAACTGTTTCTCAGAGATGTTGCCGTAGTAGCCTTTCAGCTTCTGCTTAGCGCGCAGCTGCACACCAAAGTCAGAAAGCTTACCCTTACGACGCTGACCGTGCTGGCCTGGGCCATATTCACGACGGTTCGCAGGGCTTTTAGGACGACCCCAGATGTTTTCACCCATCCGACGGTCTAGTTTATACTTGGCGCTCTGGCGCTTAGACATCGCAGTTTCCTTAGCGTTTATCTGTAATTTTAAAGGAAACGCGCCCTCCTTTTCCTTTATAAACCCAAAGGCTCACAAAGACTGACAGCGGTCCTGGCAAATAGCGCATGCCGAACCACACGGGTGCGTAAAATCAAAGCGGCTCCATAGGAACCGCCATGAACAGCGCATTCCTATTGAAATTGCTCGCAAGAGTCAACGGAATATGACAGCAAACAGCTGAGAAATAAGAGCACTATCAATAGCGCCTTTGCGCTTCTTCGCCACGCTCTTTGCTCCAGATCGTAGCATCAACACCATCTGCAAGTTCAGGATGTTCGGCAATATCAAACATAGGCTCCTTCCCTTCCTTAAGCTGCTTAATGTAATCCTTGGTAATCAAGGACACCTTTGGCGCCAGAAGCACAATCGCAATCAGGTTGATTGTCGCCATCACAGCCATAGCGGCATCCGCTGCGTTGAATACAGTATCGACTGTCTGCAAAGTACCCCAAAACACCATTGCCAGCGAAAGAACACGAAGGATTGTGAGCCCCGGCTTCCAGCCATGCTCCAGATAAATCATGGCATTTTCCGCATACGAGTAATTCGCCACAATCGAGGTGAATGCAAAGAACAGGATCGCAACAGCGATGAAGTAGACACCAAAGTCGCCCACATGTGCTTCCGCCGCAGATTGTGTCAACGATATACCCGTCACACCTGTTGTTGGGTCGTAGATGCCGGAAAGCAGGATAATCAATGCGGTCGCAGTACAGATCACGATCGTATCAATGAAAACACCCAGCGCCTGCACAAAGCCCTGTGAAGCAGGATGATGCGGATCAGGAACAGCTGACGCAGCAATGTTTGGCGCAGACCCCATGCCAGCTTCGTTGGAGTAAAGACCACGGCGGACACCGTTCAGCAGCGCTGCCATCACACCACCAGATATCCCGCCAACCGCTTCTTCAAGGCCAAAGGCATGCGCGACGATACTCCACAGAACACCGGGCACTTCTTCGTAATTTGCAGCCAGAATACCAAACGCGATCACCACATAAGCAATCGCCATAAACGGAACGACAACCTCTGCAAAGTGCGCGATCTTCCGCAGGCCACCAAAGATGACCAGCCCAGCGGCTAAAACGAGCACAACACCAGTGACGATTTCCGGCATATCAAATGCACTATTCATAGCATCTGCAATGGAGTTGGACTGCACGGCGGAAAACACGATGCCAAAAGCAAAAATCAAAGCAATTGCAAAGATATGACCAAGCAATTTGCTTTTAAGACCAGCGGCCATGTAAACCGCCGGACCACCGCGAAACTGGCCGTCGTCATCTTCAACCTTATACAGCTGGGCCAACGCGCTTTCTGCATAAGCTGTCGCCATACCAACCAAAGCAACCATCCACATCCAGAAGATCGCCCCCGGCCCGCCCAGCGTCAACGCAACAGCAACCCCTGCGATGTTGCCGGTGCCAACACGGGACGCCAGACTGGTACACAAAGCCTGAAACGGGCTAATCCCGTTGCGATCTTCATGCCTCGATTTGAGAAGAACGCTGAAACACTGCCCAAAATAACGAAACTGGATAAAGCCTAATCGAAACGTGAAAAACACACCAACGGCAAGCAAGCCATAAAGCAGAACGTAATTCCAAAGGATGGTATTGGTGTAATCGACAACAGTATTGATGATATCCAAGGCTTCGACTCCAGCAAATCCGCAGGTGCCGACTGGTTATCAAAACAAATTCAAGATCCGCCTAGAACAACCAATTAAATAAGAGAGGATTTGAGCCAAGGCAGGCAACACTCCAGCAACCTATACGCTTACAAGAGAGAACCTCAGTTGGTCAGGAAAAACAGATCCTCGCACCCAGTCGCCACAGATTTCGACCCCACTACCTGAACCAGCCGTCTGGCAATTGCGGGCGCCGGATCAATCCACGTGACGGGCCAGGGAGCCACCAGCTCCATCTCTTCCTGCAAAAAAGGATAGTGAGTGCATCCAAGCACAACGCAGTCGGTGCGTTGGCCGTCTTTCTTGACAAAGCAAGGCTCAATTTCCTGCCGCAAGCGATCAAGGTCAACTGCGCGGCCTGCCAGCTTGTCTTCTGCAAGTGCAGCAAGACCAGTCGCCCCAACAAGTGCAATATGGTGCTCAGCCGCAAACTCGATGATCAGATCCTGCGTGTAGTCGCGCTTCACAGTCCCCGGCGTTGCAAGCACTGCAAAAACGCCGCTTCGTGTTTGCTCGGCAGCCGGCTTTATAGCTGGAACTGTCCCAACCACAGGAACGCTCAACATCTCTCGTAAGCTCTTGAGCACAAGCGTCGAGGCCGTATTGCAAGCCACCACAACCGCGCTCGGTTGCCACGCCTCACTGACAGTCTGCACCAATGCGCAGATGTGCTCACGCAGTGCCGCCGCATCCCAGTCGCCATAAGGGAAAGCAGCACGATCTGCCAGATACAACAATGCAGCATCAGGAAGCATTCGCTTGATCTCACGCTGCACCGACAGCCCCCCGATACCACTATCCAACACCAACACACGACCAGACGTATCCGCCCGCATATGCATTTGCTGAAATGGAACGACTGGGGAGCCGGTCAGCATCAATCTTTGTCCTTCACGCCATACTTCTCAAAGCAGGAAATCACACCACGCATGATACGCACTTCATTTTCGGTGAGATCTGCTTTCTGAAAGATGTTGCGCAGCCTACGAATTGTTACTGGCTTCTTTTCAATAGGACGAAAGAACCCGCGAGAATCCAGCCCTGCTTCCAGATGCTCAAACATCCGTTGAATGGACTCTTGTGTTGCAAGCTCTCCATCATAATCGTCCAAGGAGAAAGGCAGTGCACCAGCAGTCGCCACACGGCGCCATTCATAGGCACATACCAGAACAGCTTGGGCAATATTCAAGGACGCGTAGGTTGGATCAACCGGAAGGGTCACAATCTTATTTGCAAGCGCCACCTCGTCATTGTTCAGGCCCCAGCGTTCGCGGCCAAACATATAACCGGACGGGATCCCGCGTACGCCCTGGGCAACACTCTCAGTCGCGGCCTCATCAGGTCCAACAACAGGTTTTGGAATGTCACGGCTTCGTGCGGTCGTTGCAAAAACGAGTTTCAGATCGGCAACAGCTTCTTCAACACTGTCGAAAACCCGTGCTGCATCAATAACATGATGTGCCCGGCTGGAAGCTGAGCGTGCTTTCTCACTCGGCCAACCGTCGCGTGGGTTGATCAGGCGCAGGTCGTGCAGACCAAAATTGGCCATAGCACGAGCAACCATACCGATGTTTTCGCCAAGTTGAGGTTCACAAAGAACGACAACAGGAGGAATGGCATTGTTTGTTTCAGGAGTGCTTTCAGACATGCGGATCCTCTAGCCGATCACACCGGAAATTACCAGAGCCGTTTTGCCTCCCAGCCGTCTCAGCAAACGCAAATTCCTATCAGAATAAGCCTGCTGTTTTCCCTCGGCGACAAGTCACCACCTGCACCTCAGTCACATGATATGGCGTAGGAACTCTGACCAATCACGTAAAGAGGGTAAAATTCGGCGAATTCAATCAAGAGTAAAGCTGTGTTTTGCTGTTACCTAGAGTGTTAGCCATTTCAATGCAGCCTCTGAATGGCATGACCCTCTACGAAGGAGACCCCGACGACAATGTCTGGACAAGAACCCAACGCAGGTGGCACCCCGCCTCCAAATGTCCCGGACCTCACGCAGTTAGTGCGTGACAACTGGTTGAAGTTTCTGGTGCTCGGAGTACTGATGGTGATTGGTGGTACGATTGTGTTGGTCATACCATACGCGTCCTCCATCGCAGTAGCACTGGTTATTGGATTGGTTCTGATAGTCGTCGGGGTTCTTCAACTTTGGCACGCCATGCAGGTAAAAGAATGGGGAGGCTTCCTCGGGCAATCACTGGTCGGCATCATCGCGCTGGTTGGTGGGGTAGCAATCTATTATAACCCTGTCGCCGGCACAGAAGCGCTGACACTCGTGCTCTCTGCTGTCTTCATAGCGCAAGGCATTGCACAGGCGCTGTTCTCATTCCGTTTACGACCTCACACCAGTTGGGGCTGGATTCTGGCCTCTGGCGTCATAGCAATCGCAGCTGGCTTGATGATCCTGCTCGACTTCCCTGCTTCAACCGGTTGGGCTCTGGGCCTTGTGGCTGGCATTTCCATCATGTTCAACGGCTGGAGTTATGTGGCCATCGCGCTGGCCGCGCATAAGAAAGCATAATGCGCTTCAAATGAGAACTTGATCGGAAGATTGAATTCAAAAAACAGCGTGCCGCGCAATCTAAAATGAGCGCGGCACAATTTTGTAATCAATAGGCCTGCATCTGCCATTCTTTGATGGCATCCAACGGATAAACCAGCATGATCACATTGAGTGTGAGGTTGTCCCTGATGATCGCTCCAACAATCAGTTCCATGGCAAGAATGAGCACAACAGTCAGCCAGACCGGCAACCGTGCAGCAAGCCAGAACCCGAACATCATCCAGATAATATCAAAAACGGAATTCAGAACACTGTCACCAAAGTAATCTAGGGCGATGGTCGCTTCGCGGTAACGATTGATAATGTAGCTGGAGTTTTCGACAAGCTCCCATGTCGCCTCAACAATAACCGACAGAACCAACCGGAAGCCCATTGGCCAGCCTGCCCCACCCGTAAAGAGACGGCCCATCCACCAGAACAAAGCATAAAACAGCATGCCGTGGATAATGTGAGACGGCGTGTACCAATCAGATATATGCTGGCTGCTATCAGCACTGTTGGCATTGCCCGCCCAAAGTTTGATCACCCCACATTTGCAGATTGGTTCCCGCCCCATAGCAAGAAGGATAGCGGCAGTCGCGATCAGCAACAAAACGGTGATCAAAGCATAGTGCTTGTTGTTCAAACGGTTGAGCATCAATCAAACTTTCAAAATGAGCAGGAACTAAAATCTTATCCGCGAAGGATGAACAGGACCTTCAAACAAGCCTGCGTATATAAGCAACGCCTAAATCAATCAACGAAAACTGCAAGAAACGTGAGTTGAATTAAGTCAGTAAGGTGCAGCTAAAAGAACAATGTGGCAAAAAGAAAAGGCTCAGAGGACCCCTGAGCCTTTTCCAAAACTATGTTGTCGCTAGCTGTCAGCTCGGCATACCAAAGATCACAGAGGCATTCACCCCGCCAAAACCAAAGCCATTGGACATGACGTATTTCAGGTCTTTCTCTTTGGATGCATTCGCCACCAGATCAAACTGGGAAGCCTCATCATCAGGCTCTTCCAGGTTCAGTGTCGGAGGAAGCACGCCTTCCCGCAGTGCCATAATAGAAGCGATTGCCTCAAGAGCACCGGCAGCCCCCAAAAGGTGCCCCGTCGCCGATTTGGTTGAAGAAACAGCCAGATCCTTCCCACGATCTCCAAACACAGCCTGAATGCCTGCAATCTCTGCTGCGTCCCCAACTGGTGTGGATGTACTGTGGGCATTGATATAATCAATGTCGTCAGGATTAATCCCTGCCTGCTTCAAGGCTTTACGCATCGCAGCTTGCCCACCTGCACCATCCGGAGGAGAAGCCGTCACGTGGTGGGCATCAGCTGACGTGCCATACCCCAGGATCTCAGCAAGCGGCGTCGCACCGCGAGCCAGGGCATGCTCAAGCGTCTCAATCACCAACATCGCAGCCCCCTCACCCATGACAAATCCATCACGGTTTTTATCAAAAGGACGAGAGGCTTTGCTAGGCTCATCATTAAACCCGCTCGACAGCGCACGGGCAGCAGAAAAGCCGGCAAACGAGACAGCGTCAATGCAAGCCTCAGCACCGCCAGCAAGGGCGACGTTTGCTTCACCGCTCTTGATCATGCGTACCGCATCACCAATGGCCTGCACACTGGCAGCACATGCGGTCACAGGCGTTCCCAACGGGCCCTTAAACCCATTGGCAATAGAAACCTGACCCGCTGCAAGGTTTGCAAGAAAGCTCGGCACAATAAACGGCGACAAACGCCGCGGACCTTTGGTCTCAACGGTGCGTGTAGCTCCGGTCATCGCTGGAAAGCCACCAACTCCGGATGCAATGATCGTCGCGGTACTCTCCTTCTCTTCGTCCGTTTCAGGACGCCAGCCAGCTTGCTCAACGGCTTCTTTGGCTGCAACCAGAGCATAATGGATAAACAAATCCATCTTCTTCTGGTCTTTAAAAGGAATAGCAACACTGGCATCAAAGCCAAATTCATCTTCGTCGATGGTTGGAACCTGTCCTGCCACCTGACAAGCATGCTCGCTTCCATCAAATCTGGTAAGAGCGCGAATACCACTTTCAGAAGCTACCAGTCTCTTCCAAAACGGGTTGATCCCAACACCTAGGGGCGAAACAACCCCCATACCGGTTACAACAATCCGCATCTTCCCTTACTCCTAAGTCAAAGAACGCAGCAACCGACTCCTGCGCGCTCTACAAAATGCTCGCGTCCCAATTATGACGCCATCAGGTCGCCAGAGTAATTGGATATGTTTTGAGAGTTAAGAACAAACTGCACAATTGCAACTCATAGTGGATAACATCTTGGGATTGCGGAGTAATCAGTTTTTGCGCCCTAAGCAGAATGTTCGACAATCCACTCGGAAAGGAGAAAGGTACAGCAAGATTATGGACAGCATCTCACACCATGCATGAGAGCAATTACAGTTGAAATTGCAGTTTGTTAGCAAACACCACTTCTGTGCAGCATACGAATTTGGTATTACAAGCCAACCGAGCTAGCATTTCCACTGGCATTAAATTGCGCACATGTGTATACACATGGCAATTCGAGCCGCTTCAGGCTCCATTTTCATGTACCTAAAAACACGAGGTCTACTAATATGGCGAAGATCAAGGTAGCAAATCCAGTCGTCGAGCTCGACGGCGATGAGATGACTCGCATCATTTGGCAGTTCATCAAGGACAAGCTGATCCATCCTTACCTGGACATCGATCTGAAGTACTACGACCTCGGCATTGAGTCCCGCGACGCAACAGACGATCAGATCACCGTTGATGCTGCAAACGCAATCAAAGAACACGGCGTTGGCGTTAAGTGTGCAACCATCACTCCAGATGAAGCACGCGTTGAAGAATTCGACCTGAAGCGTATGTACCGCTCTCCAAA
Organism: Pseudovibrio sp. Ad46; assembly: GCF_001623065.1. NCBI lineage: Bacteria > Pseudomonadati > Pseudomonadota > Alphaproteobacteria > Hyphomicrobiales > Stappiaceae > Pseudovibrio > Pseudovibrio sp. Ad46. The sequence goes on from NZ_LMCG01000079.1 coordinate 145,699, forward strand.
CGGCACCATCCGTAACATCCTGGGTGGCGTTATCTTCCGCGAGCCAATCATCATGTCTAACGTTCCACGTTTGGTTCCAGGCTGGACACAGCCAATCATCGTTGGCCGTCACGCATATGGTGATCAGTACCGCGCGACTGACTTCAAATTCCCTGGCAAAGGCAAGCTGTCCATCAAATTCGTTGGTGACGACGGCGCTGAGATTGAACACGAAGTATTCGATGCTCCTTCAGCGGGTATCGCAATGGCGATGTACAACCTAGATGATTCCATCCGCGACTTCGCCCGTGCTTCCATGAACTATGCTCTTGGCCGTAAGGTACCTTGCTACCTGTCCACCAAGAACACCATCCTCAAAGTATACGATGGTCGCTTCAAAGACATCTTCCAAGAAATCTATGACGCTGAGTTCAAAGAGAAGTACGAAGCAGAAAAAATCTGGTACGAGCACCGTCTCATCGATGACATGGTTGCTGCATCCATGAAGTGGTCCGGTGGTTACGTTTGGGCTTGTAAGAACTACGACGGCGACGTTCAGTCCGACACCGTTGCACAGGGCTTCGGTTCCCTTGGCCTGATGACTTCCGTTCTCATGTCACCAGACGGCAAAACCGTTGAAGCAGAAGCTGCACACGGCACAGTGACCCGTCACTTCCGTCAGCATGAAAAAGGTGAAGACACTTCCACAAACTCTATCGCATCTATCTTTGCATGGACCCGTGGCCTTGCGCACCGCGCGAAACTCGACGACAATGCTGAGCTGAAGAAGTTTGCTGAAACTCTTGAGCAGGTCTGTATCGATACAGTTGAAAGCGGTCACATGACCAAAGATCTGGCTCTTCTCGTAGGTCCAGAACAGAAGTGGCTCACCACCACTGGCTTCCTCGACAAAGTCGACGAAAACCTTCAGAAAGCTATGGCGGCTGCGTAAGTTCTGCCAAAGCGCTGATTTATGAAAAGGGTGCCTCCAGGCACCCTTTTTTGTGGGCGAAACAATTGCGTAGGCCAGTCGGGCAAACCGATTGAAAGTCTGCTACTCCCTTTAAATCAAGGGAGTACCGAACAATGCATCCTTCACGAATACGGCCCTACCGTAATCAAAAAGGATCCAGTCGATGAAACCACAACTCTTACTGTTACTGCTCGGCGCGGGATTGGCAAACTTTGCTCAAGCTCAGGATAATGACGCCATAACCGCCAAGAAAATTGGCCCGTATTTCCAGCTGGAAATACAAACAACAGCCCCATCAGGAGAAGAAAAGAACTCGATCTTTGTGATGGATACAGGATCAACCGGCATCGTTGGCTCCGCTGGCTTTTTTATTCCCACAGCTGAAGAGCTGGCCAGCTCCACCTGCTCAACCCTGTCCTACTCCAGCTCAGGGAACACCTATGCTGGATACATAATCAATCGTGATCTCTCGTTTGGCACGCCCGGTAAGGCTCTTACAAAACACCTCAAAAACTTTCCGGTCTTTGCCGCCGTACAGCATTGCCCAAACAGTAAGAACAAGCCCACCTGCTCAAAGACACCTGCCCCCACCTGTAACCACAACCCTAAGGTTTTCATGATGGGAGTTGGTTTTGACAGTCCCCATGGCATTTCCCAGGTGGATGCAGATCAAGCCAATCCCACAAATCCATTCCTTAACCTGGTAGACGACAACGGCGTCCCTTTCGAGAACCAGAATTATGCCCTCACAAGCACGTACTCAAACAACAGCAGCATAGATGTCTATCTGGCATCCACTCAAAACCCGCTCCCCAATCTGGGCAAAACGCTTACGCTTCCATTATCGGCATCACCAACAAATCCAACGGCTTTGGTCGCACCTATCCTCCCCTTTGCAATCACAAGCAAATCCAATGGCGAGGTCGTTTATCCGCCAACCGGTCCCCAACCAACCCGCGTTCTCCCCGATACTGGTATTTCATATGGAATAGTCTCAGTAGCTAAGACCACGCCTCCGTGTTGCACTACCAGCCCTAACAGCGGACAGATTGAAACGTCAGACTATGAGATGCAGCTTTACGTAAATAAGCAAAGCAAAGAACCGCTGGTGACACTAAGCTATGGGAGCAATCAGGCTCTCGGCCACTCAGCCAGATGGTCCTTAGGGCATCAGGATGTTAGCCCGATGCTATTTAACAGCGGTCAGCTGTTTTTCGAACACTGCAACTACTTCTACTCCCCCGCAGATAAGCAAGTGACCCTAAGCTGCGCTTCAGACCAATAAGGCTCACAGGGAGCGGAACAGCCGCTCTGACGCTCCCTGCCAGATCTCGACATGCATCTGCCTGATTGCCGCAAAGCTCCCCATGACTTCACCGGCCCCTCGCTGCCGAAATCTTGAGTACGCCAAAACAACGCCTAAGTGAGAACACATTACGCTTTCAACCTAGGCGGACGGTCACTGTTTCCAATCCGGCGCCTCTTATGTTTAAAAAGATTGTTCTGCTGCTCCTCCTCGCATTTGCTGGGGTCTATCTCTACAACGCTTCATGGCTTTCAAGCCAAACTCCATCCGGCAAACCCAGATTCATTGCTCATCGCGGCGTCCACCAGACCTATCATCGCAACGAGTTGACCAACCAAACTTGCACAGCAGAGCGCATTAACACGCCTACCCATTCCTTTTTGGAAAACACAATTGCCTCCATGCGGGCTGCATTTGAAGCTGGCGCAGATATTGTCGAGCTGGATGTACATCCAACCGCAGATAACAAACTTGCCGTCTTTCATGACTGGACACTGGATTGCCGCACCAATGGACTGGGCATCACCAGATCTCATTCACTTGCAAAACTCAAAGCACTGGACATCGCCTATGGCTACACCGCAGATGGCGGAGAAACCTACCCTCTAAGAGGAACCGGCATAGGTGCAATGCCAGAACTTGAAGAGGTTTTCCGTGCTCTTCCCGGCAAGAAATTCCTGATCAACTTCAAGGAGAAAGAACTGCTCTCGGCAGAACTCCTGCAGGAGAAGCTTGACAAGCACCCTGAGTGGAAAGCGCAAGTCTGGGGCGTCTATGGGGCATCCGCCCCCACCTGGAGCATTGCAGACAGCGCGGAGGAAATCGTAGGCTTCGACAAACGCCAAACCAAAGCCTGCTTAAAAGCATACATTGCTCTCGGCTGGAGTGGTTACGTCCCGCAAGAGTGTAGAGGCACGGTCATCGGCGTTCCCTCAAATTACACATGGGCTGTATGGGGCTGGCCGCATAAGTTCCAGCAAAGGCTCAAAGAATATGGCAGCGAGGTCATCGCATCCGGCCCATTCACATTACAGGGGGTCGGTGGCGGCATAGACACACCGGAACAACTTGCTGCGGTGCCAGATAGTTTCGACGGATACATCTGGACGGACAAAATCGAAGTGCTCGCACCGTACATCCAAGGCCAGATTACGAAGTGAACTCCACATCCGTATGATGGCTCTTCCGCTCATCAATGGCTTCATCAATAATCTTCTTTGCTATAGCCGGTTTACGGTCCATGAAGCGGCGCAGGTCTTCCATCTTGAGGACCATGAGCTGAACGGGTGTTCGCGCAACAGCGCTGGCCGTTCGCTTGCGGTGAGCAAACAACGATGCCTCGCCAAAATGCTCACCCTCACCATGTAAAATACGGTGGTCAGAAAACACTTCTTCCACTTCACCAGATGCAATCAGGTAAAGGCTGTCTCCATCCTCGCCCTTCTCACAAATGGTTTGTCCAGCAGGCACACTGTGCGAATGTAAAAGCTCCGTCACTGCAGCGATCTCAATCGCAGACAGGCGCTCAAACAGCGGTATGGTGGCCACCATACCCCAGGTGATCACAAAATCTCTGCTATGGATCTCACGCGCAAACGCAGTGCCAACAATTCCAACTGGCAGCGCAAACAGGCAGTACCCCATCAACATCACCAGACTGGCAATGGTTTTACCCATCGCTGTGACAGGCACAACGTCACCATAACCAACCGTAGTGAGAGTTGAAAACGCCCACCACAATGCACTCGGAATAGTACCAAAATGCTCCGGCTGCGCGGCATGCTCAACACTGTAAAGCAGCGTTGCAGACACGAGAGCAACCCCGAAAATCAGCACCAGACTGCCAACAATCGCCCTCTGCTCAGCAACAACTGCAGAAATAAGAGAGCGTACAGCAGGTGAGTATCGCGCGATCTTCAGGAATCGCAACAGACGCAAAATAACAAGCGATTTCCAACTGATACTGGCGAAGAACAGCGAAAGCCAGAAAGGCAGAACAGCCACAAAATCAACCAGCGAGAGCGGCTGCATCGCATAAACAGCACGCGCTTTGAACGGACCATATTTCCTCAAAGGAGGATGCAGGTCTGAAACCCAAAGCCGCAACAGGTATTCAACGGCAAAGATTGAGCCAGCAATGAAATCCAGCAGAAAAATCTGCCAGACATACACTTCTCCGATGCTTGGCTCCGTCTCAAGGACTGCAAGTCCCACATTCACAACAATAAAGATGATGAGAATAGCATCAATCTGCTTGGCAAGCCGGTTACCAGCACTGCTGCGCTCCAGCAGATTATAAACTTTCAACTTGATGGAGTGTGCCACCAACGCCCCCAATAAAATTCCCAGGCACTTGAAGAAACAGATAAAGCAATCCCAACAGCAACAAACCTCCCTTCACCATTTTGCAGGCCCACGCAAACCGTAAAAAGAGGTACCCGGCGAAACTAACTGGCAAAAAATAAAGGGGAGATTAAATCCCCCCTTTGCAACTCTTAGATCTTTGGTTCGGTATTACAGCGTTTCAAGGTGAGCCTTGATCGCAGCAATCGCCTCATCAGCCTTGCTTGCATCCGGGCCACCAGCCTGCGCCATGTCCGGACGGCCACCGCCACCACGACCACCAAGAGCAGCAGAACCAATGCGAACAAGCTCAACCGCACTGGCCGTCTCACTCACATCCTTGGTCGAGCCAACAACGATCGCAGCTTTTCCGTCTTCCGCTTTGCTGATCAGCACGACAACACCGGAACCAATCGCAGTCTTGCCTTCATCGGCAACAGACTTGAGATCCTTCGGATTGATGCCTTCAAGAACACGAGCCATAAGCTTGAACTTACCCGCTTCAGTAACACCGGCATCCCCATCGGAGCTGCCACCGCCCATTGCAAGTTTCTTCTTCGCGTCCGTCAGTTCACGCTCAAGCTTCTTGCGCTCATCCAGCAAGCTTGCAATGCGAGCAGGAACGTCAGCTGCAGCAACCTTAAGCAAACCAGCACTCTCACGCATCAGCGCATCCTGCTCTGCCAGATACTTACGTGCTTCATCACCAGTAAGCGCTTCAATACGGCGAACACCAGCAGCAACAGCACCTTCAGAAACAACAGTCACAAGACCAATGTCACCAGTGCGCTTCACATGCGTACCACCGCAAAGTTCCACGGAGTAAGACCTACCGGTTTTCTCGCCAGTGGTTGCCGTACCCATGGAAACCACACGGACTTCATCGCCATACTTCTCACCGAACAGAGCCATCGCGCCAGCTTCAATCGCCTCATCAACTTCCATCAAAGAAGTCTCAACAGCACCGTTCTGCAGCACGATCTCGTTGGCCAGAGCCTCAACTCGTACAGTTTCTTCAGCACTGACAGGCTTTGGATGCGAAAAGTCAAAACGCAGACGTTCTGGCGTAACCAGAGAGCCCTTCTGAGCAACGTGAGTACCAAGCACTTCACGCAATGCTTCGTGAACCAGGTGCGTTGCGGAGTGGTTGGAACGAATAGCACTGCGGCGAGAATGGTCAACAACCAACTCAAGCGCATCGTCCACCTTAACTTCACCGCTCTCAACACGAACAAAATGGACGAACAGACCGTCAGCTTTCTTCTGCGTGTTGGTGACAGCAAGGGAAACACCATCTGCAACCATGGTACCACAGTCGCCAACCTGACCACCAGATTCGCCATAAAACGGCGTCTGGTTAAGGATCAAAGACCCTTCTTCACCCTGCTTCAGAGAAGTAACTTCTTCACCATCCTTCACAAGGTTCAAAACAACGCCTTCTGCCTTCTCAGTCTCATAACCGAGGAACTCGGTCGCGCCTGCTTTCTCCTTGATGGAGAACCAGATGGCGTCTGTTGCAGCATCACCGGAACCTGACCACGCCGCACGAGCCTCAGCACGCTGGCGCTCCATGGCAGTGTTGAACCCATCGGTATCAACCGCAATCTCACGGCTGCGCAATGCATCCTGTGTCAGATCGAGCGGGAAGCCGAAGGTGTCATATAGCTTAAACGCTGTTTCACCATCAAGCTGATCACCGGAGCCCAAAGAACTGGTCGCATCTTCCAGCAGGCCAAGGCCCCGCTCAAGAGTTTTGATGAAACGCTTTTCTTCCAGCTGAACTGTCTCTTCAATGAGCTTTTCCGCACGTGGCAGCTCAGGGAACGCCTGACCCATTTCACGAACCAGAGTAGGCAGCATCTTGAAGATGACCGGCTCTTGTGCACCCAAAAGGTTTGCATGGCGCATCGCGCGGCGCATGATGCGGCGCAAAACGTAACCACGACCTTCATTGGACGGTAGAACACCATCAGCAATCAGGAAGGCCATGGATCGCAAGTGATCTGCAATCACCCGGTGGCTCGCCTGTGCTTTGCCAACAGCTTCAACACCAGTGAGATGCTCAGAGCTCGCAATCAGAGCCTTAAAGAGGTCGATCTCATAGTTGTTATGCACGCCCTGCATAATCGCAGCAAAACGCTCAAGACCCATGCCAGTATCGATGGATGGACGCGGCAGATCAATGCGCTTTTCTGGCAGCTGCTCGTACTGCATGAACACGAGATTCCAAATCTCGATAAAGCGATCACCATCTTCCTCAGGAGATCCTGGAGGGCCACCCCAGATATGTTCGCCGTGATCGTAGAAGATCTCGGAGCATGGGCCACAAGGACCTGTATCACCCATGGCCCAGAAGTTATCTGAGGTTGGGATGCGGATGATTTTCTCATCAGCAAAGCCAGTCAACTTCTTCCAGATCTTGAATGCTTCTTCATCCTCGGAATAAACGGTGATCAACAGCTTGTCAGCCGGCAGCCCGTATTCTTTGGTGATCAGATTCCATGCCAGCTCAATAGCGTTTTCCTTGAAGTAATCTCCAAAGGAAAAGTTGCCCAGCATTTCAAAGAAGGTGTGATGGCGCGCAGTGTAGCCAACATTGTCCAGATCGTTGTGCTTGCCGCCAGCGCGGACACACTTTTGCGAAGATGTTGCACGCACGTAATCCCGTTTTTCCAAACCGGTGAATACGTTCTTGAATGGCACCATACCCGCATTTGTAAACATCAATGTCGGATCATTGCGTGGCACCAGTGGACTGGAAGGAACAACTTCGTGTCCGTTCTTTGCAAAGTAGTCGAGAAAAGCCGACCGAATTTCGTTGACGCCACTCATAGGTATTGATGTCCGTCTCGTTTTCTAGTGGGCAGCTACTTCAACAATCACAGCCGCCAAATTGCAGGGTATGCGCATCAAAAACGATGCAACAAAAAATTAGTATCTGCCGCGTTTTAGCCATATGCAGCAAATCTGTCCATAAAACCCTACAAAAAAAGAGGCTGGATAAATCCAGCCCCTCTAAACTCTATTGGTTTTCCGCAGCTTTTTCCGGATCATCAATCGCTTCAGCGATCAAACCTGCATTCTGTCGGATAGCAAGTTCAATCTCATCCGCCAGTTCAGGATTCTCTTTCAGGAAGGTTTTCGAGTTCTCTCGCCCCTGCCCCAGCCGCTGGCTATTGTAGGAGAACCACGCACCTGACTTCTCAACAATGCCGCCTTTCACACCAAGATCCAGCAATTCTCCCATTTTGGAGATGCCTTCACCGTAGATGATGTCAAACTCAACCTGTTTGAATGGAGGCGCCAGCTTATTTTTCACCACTTTCACGCGGGTCTGGTTACCAACAATTTCGTCACGATCTTTAATCGCACCGATACGGCGGATATCCAAACGCACAGAAGCATAGAACTTGAGCGCGTTACCACCGGTTGTCGTCTCAGGCGAACCAAACATCACACCGATCTTCATGCGGATCTGGTTGATGAAGATCACCATGGTGTTGGATTTGGAAATGGAAGCGGTCAGCTTGCGCAGTGCCTGACTCATCAAACGAGCCTGCAGGCCAGGAAGCGAATCGCCCATCTCACCTTCAAGTTCTGCTTTTGGCGTCAGCGCAGCAACGGAATCGATCACCAGCACATCAATCGCACCAGAGCGAACCAGCGTATCGGCGATCTCAAGTGCCTGTTCACCAGCATCCGGCTGAGAGATGAGCAGGTCATCAATATTCACACCAAGCTTGCGTGCATAAATCGGATCCAGCGCATGTTCAGCATCAATAAAGGCGCAAATCCCGCCTCCTTGCTGCGCACAGGCAACTGTGTGCAAAGCCAGCGTGGTTTTACCGGAGCTTTCAGGTCCATAGATCTCAACAATACGCCCTTTTGGGAGCCCGCCGATTCCAAGGCCGATATCAAGACTGAGAGAACCAGTCGAGACGCTCTGGATTTCTACGGCCTGCCCCTGGCCCATGCGCATAATGGAGCCTTTACCAAAGGCTCGTTCAATTTGGGAAAGCGCTGCATCCAGTGCTTTATTCTTGTCCATCTGATTGCCCTCAACAAGGCGAAGTGAAGTTTGTGCCATACGTTCTCATCCCTTATTCCACGATGGACGCGTAGTTTCAAAGTCAGTTATTTGTACTCATTTTGTTCCAACTTCGCAATACCTGATAACTAACTAATAAAAATGGATTAATTTCAATGTGTTCTCTTATTGTTCAACATGTAGATAACTTTTCCCGACACCTGTTTGGAGGACCGCTTCTGGAATCAAACAGCAAAATGCACTTTTGATACATCACCCACAGTCTGTATTTGCTCGTAGCTTGCTTTGGCCAACCACATTGCATATCAACTGTCTTTCGATGTCGGGAGGAGAATTGGTTATGTCCACTAAAAAGGTCGGAGTAATCGGAGCAATCCATCTGGACAGGATTGCCCATGCAGATCGACCATTCAAGCCGGACACCTCAACACCCGGGAAAATTATGTCCCGTGCTGGAGGTGTTGGAGCAAACATTGCACGCGCAATGGCCCGGCTGGGCATGCAACCAACAATGCATGGATGTCTGGGGGACGATGCAGACGGAGCATTCCTCGCAAAAAGTCTGACAGACTGCGGGATTGATACCTCCAGTATCACCACTGTCGCAGACGGTCGAACAGGATCCTATCTGGCACTTCACAATCCGGATGGCACATTGTTCTCCGCAATTTCAGACAGTGAGATCACAGCAAAGGTAAGTTTCTCAGAAGCAAATCCAATCCCGCAGGCTCTGCTGGACTGCGATATCTGGCTCTGTGAAACCAATCTGGAAGAAGCAACGCTTCTCTCACTTGCCAATGCCAAGGAGCATCACCTTCTCGCAGCAGACACTGTCTCGATTGCGAAGGCGCCCAAACTGCGTCCCCTCCTCTCAAACATCGACATTCTTTTTACCAACACAGATGAAGCCACAGCTCTTTTGGAGTGCAAACCAGGAGAATTCTCAGCAGAAGAACTAGCTCGAAAGCTGGCAGCTGCGGGCATTCCTACTGTTCTGGTCAGCAATTCCAACAAGCCACTGGCTCTTCACTGTGCAGACAGCACAAGCTCGCACACTCCATTTTCTGTTGTTCCCGTAGATGTCACCGGTGCCGGTGATGCCTTCATTGCAGGCTTTCTTTATGCAAGTTGCCTCAATGAAGCCCCGGTTTCAGCAGTAAAAAGCGGTCTTGCCTCTGCATCAATTACAGTGGAAGCGACCGGCGCTGCGCCAGAAACGCTTTCACCCCAATCGCTTAAAGCTCGTTTATTAGAACATGCCTAAGCACCAACAACATACGAAAGACTGGGAAAACCATGGGAAGTTCAATTAAAATCCATCATTCAAAAGAAGTTGCAGATGCTCTGAGCAATGGCGCCCCTATTGTTGCGCTGGAGTCCACCATCATTACCCATGGCATGCCGTACCCGCAAAACGTTGAAACTGCCCGCGAAGTAGAACAGATCATCCGTGACGGTGGCGCAGTCCCTGCGACAATCGCTGTGTTGAATGGCGAGCTGCATGTGGGTCTGGAAGACAGCACTCTGGAAGAACTGGCAAACGCCAAAGACGTCATGAAGTGCTCCCGCGCAGACCTTTCCTTCGCTATGGCGCTGGGTAAAAACGGCTCCACAACCGTAGCAGCAACCATGATGGCGGCGCACGCAGCTGGCATCCGCGTGTTCGCAACCGGTGGCATCGGCGGTGTCCATAAAGGCGCAGAAACCAGCTTCGATATCTCAGCAGACCTGGATGAGCTGTCCCGCACTCCAGTTTGTGTTGTTTCCGCAGGTGCAAAAGCCCTGCTCGACATTCCAAAGACACTGGAAGTTCTGGAAACACGCGGCGTGCCAGTCATTGGTTTCAGCTGTGAAAACGTACCTGCTTTCTGGTCCCGCGATTCAAAGATCAAAGCGCCTTACAGCCTGGACGATGCTTCAGACATCTCCAAGCTCATCAAGTTCCGCGAAACATTTGGCGACCACGGCGGCATGCTCGTCACCAACCCGGTACCTGTTGAAGATGAAATCCCATCTGACGAAATGCAGGTGTTCATTGATGCCTCCATTCAGGCAGCAGAAGAGCAGAACATCACCGGCAAGGAAGTCACTCCATTTGTGCTGCAAGACATTTTCGAGCGCACCAATGGCCGCAGCCTCGCAACCAACATTGCGCTGGTTAAAAACAACGCAAAGCTTGCTACGAAAATCGCTTGTGGTTTGACTGCGTAAGCAGCTCTCAAATTAAGCAATGATGCAAATCCGGGTTGGTCCTTCCAGCCCGGATTTTTTATGTACGATCAGCACCATTTTTCAAAAGCACCTCAACACGTGTAGTCAACTCAAATCATGCAGAGGCTTTCACATCTCTTTGATCGAAAGATTCCGTTGTTTTTCGGTCCCGATTATTTTAGGTGTTCTAAAGCTATAGAATTTTACATCTCTGTGTTTCTATTGGCGCATCTGCATCTTGTGGTCATATAGTGCTCATCAAAACGCCATCAGGCGGGCATATGCGAGAAAGGCCGATCCCATTTAATGGGTGGCTCCATTGAAATCACGCCAAACAGAATTGCGCGGTTGGCGGCAGCTGCTTCTGTTTTTGTCACCCGCAGGATTTACGCTATGAAGAAACTCATTTTTATCGGATTAACTGCAGCTCTCGCGGCTTGCCAAAGCGGCCCATCCAATCGCAGTGGTCAGCCAACTATTCGCGCGGACGCAGATTCTCAAACCATTCAGATCAACGCGTCTCCTGAAACTGTTCGCAAAACACTGGTCGATAGCGCAAGCGCACGCGGCACCATCGTGCAGCAGAACGAACAAAACATGGTGGTGATGGAAAGCTATGTACGCGGCGAAAACGCTGTTTTAGATAACGAGTTCGGCGCCTCTGACTCCGGTGAGCGCGCCTACCGCATTCGTGTGCGCTTCTCTGGCGCACAGTGCCGTACAAATGTTGTTCAGGACCTTGCACTGGTCAACAACATCTACACCCCGCAAGAACAGTCTTTCCAACTTCCAGGAAATCCGGGTTCCATGCAGAGCCTTCAACGTTTGAAGTCCAATGCGGAATCATCTGCAGGCTGCTAAGCATCAAGAATTCAAAAAAAGGCCGGAAAGCTTCACAGCTCTCCGGCCTTTTGCATTAAAGAGTAAGAAACTACAGCGTATCTCCGAAAAGTGGAAACCGGTTTTCGGATAAAGATACGCAAAAACAAAGGCTAAAGCAGTTCAGATGTTTCAACTTAAATGCGAACTGCTTTAGGCGCGTTCTTGCGTCTTGGCTTCCAGAGTTTCTTTCACGGTTGTTGCAAGCTGCTTGAGTGTGAACGGCTTCGGCAAGAAGGTGAAACTCTCCTCAGCAGGCAAGTTCTTCTCAAAGGCATCCTCAGCATAGCCAGAGATAAAGATGATCTTCAGGTCAGGACGCGTCTTGCGCAGCTCAATAAGCAGGCTTGGCCCATCCATTTCCGGCATCACCACGTCAGAAACCACAAGGTCAATCGCCCCGCCTGTTTCTTCCATCACTTCCAATGCCTCAGTGCCGGAACCTGCTTCATAAACCTCATAGCCGCGGCCACCTAATGCGCGCGCAGCAAAGGCTCGCACAGCCTCCTCATCCTCAACAAGAAGAATGGTTGCCGAACCAGTCAGGTCAGCCTCTGTTACTTCCTGTTCCGGCTTAACCTCAACCACCTCTTCCTTTTCAGTGGAGATGTGACGCGGCAGGAAGATGCGGAACGTCGTACCCACACCAACTTCACTGGTGCAGAACACATAGCCACCAGTCTGCTTCACAATGCCATAAACAGTGGAAAGCCCAAGACCCGTTCCTTTACCAACATCTTTGGTCGAGAAGAACGGCTCAAAGATCTTGTCCATCACGTCCTGCGACATGCCATGGCCATTATCGGCAACTTCAATGAGCACATACTCACCCGGTGGCATACCGCGCGTGTTCTCATAGGTTTTGGAAACAGCCTCTTCCACATTAAGCGTGCGGATGGAGACTTCGCCTCCACCTTCCATCGCATCACGGGCGTTCACAGCAAGGTTGACGATCACCTGCTCAAGCTGGTTCACATCCGCCATCACAGGCCACAGCTCCCGGCCATGTACCAACTTCAGCTCAATCTTCTCGCCAAGCAGACGGTCCAGAAGAATAGAAACATCAGCAAGCACATCAGCAAGTGCGAGCTCCTGCGGGCGCAAGGTCTGACGGCGGGAGAACGCGAGCAACTGACGCACAAGACCGGCGGCCCTGTTCGCATTCTGCTTGATGTTCATGATATCCTGGAACGCCGGATCTGTAGGCCGGTGGCTTGCCAGCAGCAGATCAGAGAACCCGATAATAGCAGTCAGAACGTTGTTGAAATCATGCGCAACACCACCCGCCAGCTGACCGATCGCCTGCATCTTTTGGCTCTGGGCAAACTGAGCTTCAAGCGCGCGCTGCTGGGTGGTTTCCAGAACATAGATCACCGCAGCATCTTCACCGGCCTGACTGTCCTGCACTGCAGAAACGTAGAAGGTCGCGGAGCGCGGATCGCCATTTCCTTTAAGCGAGACATCAAGCGGCGCAATCTCGCTCTTGCCCAGCGCAGCTTCCTCCAGCGCACTTTGCAGAGCAACGCGGTCAGTTTCAACGACGAACTCGGTGAGCTTCACATCCTTGCCAAGGCCTTCACCCTGCTCGAACAAACGCATGAACGGGCCATTGGTGCGCTCCACAAGGCCATTCTTGTCGATAGAGGCAATCGCGACAGGTGTGTTGTTGAAGAAGCGTGAGAAGCGAACCTCTGCAGCCCGCAGCGCCTCTTCATCATCATTGCCCGCAGAGCGATTGATCACAAGCGTACGACTGTCACCAGCAAGCCCATCAGCTCCAAACGGAACACGGTGCACAAGGCGCACAGGCAGACCGGTGCCATTGCGGGTCACCAGATCAATATCAAAGCTCTCGGTCTTAACTTCACCCTCAGAGCCCAGCAGCGCCTCAACAAGAGCTGCCCCTTCTCCGCGCACGATGTCTTTCAAAGACAGTTCGCCGGAGATGAATTGGGTCAGATCATAGCCAAGCCAGTCAGCAAGTGTCGCATTCAAGTAGACCAGCTTGCCTGTGCTGTCAGAGGAGAAGAACCCGCAGGGCGCATGGTCAAGGAAGTTGATAACTCTCTGCAGCTCCTGGAAGGAGTTTTCCTGTTCGGTTCGGTCACGCGTAATATCAGAGACCTGCCAGATGGTGATGCCGCTTTCAACGCCAACCGCTGCATCCTGATCCAGTGGCCGAACACTGATGCGATACCAACGAGCCCCGCTGGCAACCTCACCAACCGCATTCGGCAGGCGCACTTCTTCTGTTGCATATCGTCCGCTCCGCACCGCTTGCGACAGCCGGAATATGGCATCAGCAGCATCCGGGTCTGACGAAAACACCCGCTCCACCGTGCGCACATCCGCAGGTCCACGCGCACCCGTCAACTCAGCATAGGACTGGTTGGCATAGATGATACGGCCATTATGATCAGCAAGCAGAACACCATCATCCAGCGAATTCATGAAGGATTCAGCAAGTGGATTGCGATGGGTTTTGGAGATGAACCGTAAAAGGCCAATGGCCATAGCAAAGAGAGAGAACACCCCGACAACGGCCAGAACACCCAGGAGCCCCAAAATATAGGGCTCCGCCTGTTCCTTGCGCATCAACGCGAAGGCGGCTGTCGCTGCAACAAGTCCTAATGCAAGCAGCATCAAGGCCCCAAGGCTGCCTCCCTTGTCTGTCCTGTCTATCACCGGCTCAGGTCGCCGCGCTTCGGTCTTCGTCATCTTACCCTCTCTACGGCTGCCCCGCAGACGATTTGACTCCATCGCGCCATGAGAATAGTCCGCTCCAAAGCCGACACTCCGGCACGCATGTGCCGTTAAGACCGCCAGCTCTTCTTTTTACGCAGTTGCATGACATAACCAATCACCTTCGCAACCGCGGCGTAGTGCTCCTCAGGCACATAATCATTCAATTCTATCGTTGCATACAACGCACGTGCCAGCGGTGGGTTCTCCACGATCGGCACATCGGATTCCTTCGCAACCTCTCGTATGCGGAGCGCCAGTTCATCCACCCCAAGCGCAACACATTGCGGTGCTCCCATGCCCTCTTCATAACTCAGGGCAACCGCGTAGTGGGTCGGGTTTGTAATAACAACCGTCGCATCCGGCACACTTGCCATCATTCTGTTGCGTGAACGCTGAAGGCGCAACTCTCGAATTTTGGCTTTAATCTTGGGATCACCCTCAGATTGCTTGTATTCCTCTTTAACTTCCTGCTGGGTCATCTTTTGCTTTTCGAACCATTTTTTCCGTTGCCACACCAAATCGGCTCCGGCAACAACAGTCATAAGCGCAAGAATTGCTCCAATCACCATAATAGCAAGTTCGCGGACCTCCTCCAGCACAAGGCCCGTTTCTCTGAACACCACAGTATCCAGACGGTCTCTTTCCGGCCACAGCACCAGAAAGACAACCACAGCAACCGCGATGATCTTTACGAGCCCTTTCAGAAAGTTCGCAAGACTGTCTTTAGAGAACAACCTCTTCATTCCTGAAAGCGGCGAGATCTTGTTCAACTTCGGCTTCAACCGTTCAGCTGTCCAAAGTGGTTTGTGTTGAACCACATTGCCAACAACGGCGAGCACCAGAAGTGTGAGCAAAGGCAGTGCCACCACACCAAGTATTTCAGGCCCAGTTATTTCTAAAAGGAAAACAAGAGCACCCGGATCAACAGCAATCGTGTCAGCATGGGCAAAAAAGCCCTTTAAAATGGTAGAAATGCCCCCAACCATCGCAGGCGCGAGGAAAGAAATCACCAAAGCGGTCCCCAGCAACGAGAACCAGGCACTCACTTCCTGCGATTTCGGTATGTCCCCTTTCTCGAATGCATCATCGAGCCGTTTTTGGGTGGGGTCCTCGGTTTTCTCCGAATCGTCGGTATCTTCAGCCATCACATCCCTCGTTAATTCAGCAGGAACGGCTGAAGCGCATTTCGGAACTCCGTCAGGTAAAAACCCATCAGCGTTGAAAGCAGCAACAGGAAGATACCAAACCCGATCAGAATATTGACCGGCATGGCGATGAAGAAGATCTGCATCTGTGGCATCAGCTTATTCAGCAGGCCCAGACTGAAGTAAAACACGATCCCGACAACAATGAACGGCGCACCCATGCGAAGGGCAACAGAGAACATGTGCGACACCGTCGCAATCGCCTGCGCTGAGAGGTCCCCAACCGGCAACGGATTACCGGGAGGAAACAGCGTGAAACTGTCCTGCATGGCAGCAATCATCACATAATGCAGGTTGGTGACAAACACCATGCAGATGCCAAGCACGTTCAGAAAGTTGCCCATCAGCGCGCCTTGTTGACCAGAGTTCGTCGCATCACCGCCCATCGCAAAGGCAAGACCCGACTGGTTGGCCATGATCGTACCAGCAGTAGAAAGGGCGTAGGAAATCAGCTTCATCGACAGACCGATGAAGAACCCCACCAAAAGCTCCCCGCCCAGCAAACCCAGCAGACGTGGCAGACTGCTCATGGCATCTGGCGGATAAAGATCAGCATTGATGGGCGCTAGCACGTAAGTCATCAAAAGCGCGATGGTCAGGCGGACACGGACTGGAATGAAGGATTCGCCAAAGGCGGGCACGAGCATAAACATTGTGCCGATGCGCGCAAACATCAGCAGGAAACCCATAACGATCACCGGTAGAAAATCCAGATTGACCGTCACAAATTTGCCCCCAGAATGCGCGCCGCCCTGCGCTGTATCTCGCTCAATATCCGGAGATAATCAACCCGGCAATGCGGTTTGTAAAAGAATTCATCAACTCCCCCATGAAAGGAAGTGTCACGAGCAACGCAATAAAGATACTCAGGATCTTAGGAACAAACACCAGCGTCTGTTCCTGAATTTGTGTCAGCGCCTGAAACAGCGCTACAATCACACCAACCAGAAGCCCGATAAGCATCACAGGAGACGACACCAGAATAAGCGTCCATATGCCCTCGCTGGCAATATCCAGCACTTCTGCTCCGCTCATCCTGCTTTAACCACCCTCTCGCTCATCACCTTGGCACTGACACATATAGCCAAGCTGTTAGATTGGCATCCGCATAATTTCTTCATACGCAGAAATAACGCGGTCACGAACCGAAACAACGGTCTCCAGAGCAAGCTCAGTCTCGGCAACCGCTGTCACCACATCCACCACATTGGCTTTGCCCTGCAACAGGTTAAGGGACTGCACGTCAGCAACCTGACCACCCTCATTGATCTCGCTGATCGCAGACTGCACCATATTGCCAAAAGCACCGCTTTTGTCACCGCTCTCACTGGCAGCTTCAAGTGGATTGCTCAGTTTTGCTGTGTTTGCATAAGCACTTGCAGCAATAGAAGCATTAGACATGATTGTATCTCCTTCCGGTATCAGCCAACCGGTCATCAACCTCTAAGAATATCGAGCGTTTTCTGCATCATGGAACGTGAAGACTTCACCACATTCAGGTTCGCTTCATAAGAGCGGGTCGCTTCCTGCATATCCGCCATCTCAACCAGCGTACTCACATTCGGCATCTTCACGTAGCCTTTGTCATTCGCAGCCGGGTGGTCCGGTTCATACCGAAGCTTGAACTCGCTCTGGTCTTCACGCACCTTGCCAAGCTTCACCAGCTCAGCTTCCACCTTGCTGTCAAAACTGTTTGTGAATGTGGGAACCTTGCGGCGATACGGATCCTCACCCGGTGTCTGGCCGGTGGAATCAGCGTTGGCAATGTTCTCTGCGATCACCCGCATGCGACCTGTCTGAGCCTTCAGCCCGGACGCCGCAATAAACATCGACTTAATAAAATCCATGGGTTCCTCCCACATTAACCTCAGTGCTCATCACACCAAGGCAACTGCTCTCACTCATCGTCTCAGCGCGGTCTTGAACATGCCAAGGCTGCGCGTATAAAGGCTTGTTGCTGTCTGATAGTCGATCTGGTTCTCGGCGATCTTCATCATCTGCTCTTCAAGAACCACACTGTTGCCGTCTGGAGTTCTTTCAAAGCTGGAAGCCTTGCTTACTTTCGTCCCGACACCAGCGCTGATCCCGCCACTTGTAATGTGCCCGGCATTTGTCGCCACAGGACGCAACGCACCAGATCCAGCCTCGGCCTGGACCATGTCACCAAAGCTCAGATCCTTCAGGTCCTTGCTGCGGTAACCAGGCGTATCTGCATTGGCAACATTTTCAGCCAGTACACCCTGACGTTGTTGGTGCCATTGCATCTTTTGGCGCAACGCCTGAAACATCGGAAGATCAGTTAAGGCCATCTGACAGCACAACCTATGAGAACAGATTTGGTAAATTAAACTAGGTAGAAAGTGCCTAGGCAATGGTTAACAAAAAGTTAACATTAAGGTTCTATTAATATTTACGCACCGAAGAATCCTTAAAAAGCAGAGCACTACCGAAATTCCGAGCACATCAGAGCACTGAAAAGAATCATGGGCTTTAGCACCTATTAAGAATTGTGGCCTGAGAAGTGGAAAATTTTGCCGAGCCAGCAAAATTCACCCGTCCAAAAGTGCAATTTCGTGATTTTCGCGTAAAAACTCGGGTAACGCCACCAACTTCATCCCTGTGAACTGTTCATTCTACATAAACTATAGGTTACAAATGCGCGCATGAGTTAATGCGGGGATTCGTACCCCAATTCCGGGCTGTTTTATCAAAAGAGCAGTCCGCTGAATGCTGAATACGAGTTGAGGAACATTCATGCCTGACTGGCTGGCCCAAACCACTGGTATGTCGCAGGGAAGCGCACAGCTTCTTGCTGTCGTACTGGCGATGTTGATTATCGCGGTTCTCATCGCGGTCTGCATTCCGCTTTTGAAGCGCTTAGCAAGAACCAGTTACAAGGGGTCGCGAAGTCGCCAACCTCGTCTTGCAATCATGGATGCGACCGATATCGACGCGCGGCGCAGATTACTGCTTGTCCGCCGAGACAATGTTGAGCACCTCATCATGATCGGGGGCGCTAATGACGTTGTTGTTGAGCAAGGCATCATTCGTGGCATGCCGGTCTCGGCCCCGCCTCGCGGACAGATGTTTACAGGCAATGGGCAAGTCGGCACCACACCGGCATCACCAGAACAAACGCCCTCTTCAGAAGAACCAACAGCACGCCTGAACTGGGGTGAAGACACCGCACCAGTAACGGCAGAGGTCAAACCTGCACCTGCAAGTCGCCCTGTTCCAAAGCAGCAGCCTGAAGTAAAGGCACCTGTACAACCTGTAGCGACAGCACCTGCCCCGGCGCCAGCAGCAATCAAAGAAAAAGTTGTTGCAGTGCCTCAGGCAGCGCCAATTCCTCAAGCTGCAGCAGCAGGGCACATGGCATCTGCGCGTCCGGTAAGACCAGCTGCTTTGCAGACGCCAACCATTGGCGGCGCACGCGGCGTTCAAAAAGTAGCGGCACGCCCAATAACAGCACGCCCGTCTCCAGCTCGTCCAGCCTCACCACGCTCACTCAGCCCCTCTCAGCCAAGCCCAGCCGTGAAGCAGGCGGAGCCGATCGCACCAGTAGCAGAGAAACCTGCAGAAAAGTCTGCGCCTAAACCGGAAGCGCCACAGCCAGAAGCACCGGCAGCATCCAAGCCTATTCCAAAAGCGGCAATGAAACCGCCTTTGAACGGTCCGGCAGCGAACGCAGCAAGTGCTTTCATGCGCCCTCGGGTAACTGAGACGCCAGCCAAAGTGCAGGAAGAGAAGAAAGACGCGCCAAAACCTGAGGCTGCTGCCGAAAAGCCTGTCGCAAAAGCTGAAGCTGCTGCTGAAAAGCCTGCGCTGAAGCCAGAAGAGACAAAAGCTGACGCAGCACCAGCAGCTATTCCAGCTGAAAAAGCAGAGGCAACGCCAACACCTGCTGCAGAGCAGAAGCCCGAGCCAGCCAAGGCAAAGGAAAAAGCCGCCAGCAAAGCAAAAGCCAAGAAGCCAGCTAAGCCGGAAAAGGCACCTGAAGCTGAGAAACCAGCAAAGCAGGAAGTGAAGGCAGAAAAGCCGGTAGCTTCCGAAGCTGCTCCTAAAAAAGCAGAGAAAACATCACCTAAAGATGATCCCAGCGAAGCTGTAGATGGCATCGCAAAGGAAATGGCAGACCTGCTAGATGACATTGAGGCCAACACAAAATAATTTAGCAGGAATGGTGAAAGCAAAGCTGAGCGAAAACAAAGGCCGATTGGGGCTTTTGGGTTTCGCTCTCTTGCTTTTCTGGTTCGGTCCTGCTGCTGCTCAAAGCATTTCAATTGATTTTGGAGGCGGAGAAGGCAACTCGGTAACAGAGCGTGCTGTTCAGCTGGTCATGCTGCTCACAGTGCTCTCACTGGCACCGAGCATCCTGATTATGGTGACAAGCTTCACACGTATCGTTGTGGTTCTTTCACTGCTCCGCTCTGCAATCGGGCTTCAGACTGCACCACCAAATGCGGTCATGTTATCCCTTGCCATGTTCCTGACAGCCTTCGTCATGGCCCCAGCCTTTGAAACTGCATGGGATCTGGGCGCAAAGCCCATGATTGAAGGCACCATCGACCCGCAAGAAGCATTCAATCGGGCATCCGAACCCTTTCACGAGTTCATGCGTCAACAAGTACGCGAAACTGATCTCCTGCTCTTTCAGGAACTCGCAAAGGCCCCTGCCCCGGAAACTCCTGAAGAGCTGAGCCTGCGCGTTCTCGTACCAGCCTTCATGATCAGCGAGTTGCGCCGCGCCTTTGAAATCGGCTTCCTGCTCTATCTGCCATTCCTCATCATCGATCTCGTGATTGCATCAGTCCTGATGTCCATGGGTATGATGATGCTGCCGCCAATCGTGATCTCGCTGCCATTCAAACTCATCTTCTTTGTGCTCGTAGACGGCTGGCAACTGATCGCAGGCAGCCTGGTCCGAAGTTTCGGCGGTTAGCCTCTTCCCCGATCAGTCAGACACCAAACAAAAACACCGCATGAAAGGTCATGCGGTGTTAAAACTGCTTCACGACGAGGCTGCTTATGCAGATCCCTCTTTGGTATCTTCGGGATAGAGGAAAGCTTCCTCAGTCGGAATAATCGGCGTCGCTGAGAGGTATTGGCGTCTGTACTCCTCAAGGAAGGACACCAGACTATCCCCGCCACCAATCGACTTGGCAACATTCAGGAACTCAACGCCGCGGTCATCAATGGGCCGCGTCACAATCTCAAATGTTTCAGCCTGCGGAGACTCGCTCATTTTCTGCGAGTATTTCTGCCGCAGCCGCTCAAGACCTAAGCTATCTTCAGCCAGCGTATAGGCAATCGCCGCGCGGATGACATCAACACGCTCATGGTCGGCAAGCGGCACTTCATCAGACCAGCGACTGCCGTTCATCTGTTCCAGCTGCTCACCAGCCTTCCGCCAGGATCGTGCCGACCAAAGCGTATCAGCCCGCAAACGATCCACGTCAGAGCCAGACATGTTACGCACCAGCTCCAGAGCAAGATCAGGACGCCCGCTCTCACTCAGAGCACGCGCCTCAACAATGTTTCGCTGGCGCTGCAAAGCAGCCGGCAATTGCCCCTGACGCGTTTGCGAAAGCACCCGCAGCGCTTCTTCCGGCTTCCGGTTCAGCAGATAAACAACAGCCAGATCAGCAGCGATCTGCGCCCGCGCAGCACCTTTCAGACGCTTGTCGATCTGATGTCGCAAAACAGAAGCAGCCTGATCCAGCAGGTCCATATCAATCAGACGGCTGGCCAACATCCGCGCCATCTCATCACCTTGACGGCCAGCTGGCACCAACTCTCGGAAATCATAAAACAGCGCAAGCGCCTTCACAGGCTCCAGAGCTTGCGCCCTGCCTTCAAGGAACAGTGTCGCAAAGACAGACCCCATTTCCTGCTGAATGTTCGAGGTGATTTCTGCGCCTGCATCAGATTGCACAGCCTGAGACATCGCCTCAAAGGCCCGGCGGTAATTGCCTTCCTGCGCATGCAGCTGAGCCATCAGCCGCAAAGTCTTCAGCTCAGTTTCATCACCACGCCACGACGCAGCAAGCCCCTCCAGTTCGGAGAGAGCTTCATCCGCATCAATCAAACCATCCCGATACCGCAGCTTCACACTCAGGAACTTGGCTTCAGCAGCCTCCGGCCCATCACTGGAGCGCACCACCAGATCATACACATCCAGCGCTTCCTGTGAGCGGCCAGAAGCATCGGCAATCCGCCCGCGCAGCAAGTCATACTGAATGGCCTGCTCTTCATTCACATCAGAAGGCTCAATCTGCGACAAAGCCCCCAGCGCCCGACCATAGTTGCCAAGAGCCAGATGCGTCTTGGCAGCTGCAAGGTTGAAGTACACCTGCAACATCACCGGATAATTGGCCATAACAGCCAACCCACGCCCAAGATTTGCATGAGCACCCTGCCAGTCCCCCAGTGAGGAATGCGCAAAGGTCCGCCATACCGCAGCATCAGGACTGCTGGCAAGTTCAGGAGCCGCAAGATACTCGAGTGCCTCACCCGGTCGCGACGCCAACATCTGCGCGGCACCCATCATCACGTTGAAAGTGGCATCTTTCTCAATGAGAGGATCATCCTCTTCCATGATGCGCAAGGTGCCAATAGCCTCCTGCGCAAACCCGCTGGAGAGGAAAAACCGTGCCATGTCCAGCCGCGGGCCACTCAACTGCTCCGGATCAGCCTTCGCAATCGCATCCTCATGCGCCCGAAGGCCCTGCATGTAATCCTCAGGCTTTTGCTGGTCCAGCTGTGCAAACTCAATCAGGCCGGGCTGTGTCGGGTCTTTAACATGAGCACCAATCGTCGTGCCTTTGGAAAGACCACGGTTCGAAATCTTCAATCCGTCAGGCCTGGAGATCACAAGATCTTCGCCCGACAATTCAACATCAATACCATCAGCACTCGGAACGACGGCAAGTCCCTGAGAGCTGCGCAGGATTTGAACCTGAGGGAACCGGTGCGACTTCAAAATTCCACGAACAGGCGCAGGACCGCTGACCACATAAATCCGGTCGCCGACACTCTTGTCAGTCAGCACATGCAATCGCCCACTCGCACCAAATGGCAAGCGCAGAACATTCGAGCCATCACCCTGCACATTCCGCTCAACATCAACCGGTTCAGTCTTTGTCGAGATCGACGGCCCTAGAGTGATCGCCCATGCATCATCCTGATACTCAATGGAGATCAACGTGGTCCGCTTCAGGTCAAACCGCAGCACCTGCGCGCCATCAACTTCATCAAGTTCCACCTTGCGCGCAAGATCACTCAAAACGGCTGGAATACCGCGCCCGTCCAGATGCTCCTCACTATCAAATACCGCCCAGACCTTTTCATCTCGGCGGAAAACAGCAGCACCAACCTCGTGCTCAAACGGAAACACCAGACGAACAGTATCACCAATACGATACGTCTCAACACCAACAACACGCGCTGCAGCGTCGTTCTCTTCCTGAATAATTGTTTCAGCAGAAGCACGACGCGCAATCGGCAACTCCTCTTCCGCATCAGCAACAACAGCTGCGGCAGCCGGAGCAGCAGCCGCGCGTGCATCCTGCTCAGAAGCAGGCGTTACTGGTATCGAGGTCTGCCCCCCTGCATTCACAACCTCAGCAATGAGATCAGTCTCTGGAATCACCTCAGCAACAGGTGCCACATCAGTTTCAGGCGCTGGCTCAGGTTTCACACGGCGAACAGGTTGCGCATTTACAACAACAGCTTCAACGGGCTCAGGCTCCTTGCCAACCTCAGCCTGCAAGTCTTCTTCCGAAGGCTTTGATTGAGGAATGTCAGCTGGAGCAAGCCGGTCAACCGGATCACCAATGCGTTCCAATTCCGGCTTTGCAACCGGCAACGGCATCTGCGGAAAATCAAGGCCATCATTCACGCTGGTTTGAGCCGTCTGAACAGGTTGAGGCGTCGGAAACAGACTTCCCGGAGCAGCAACCGGAGCCTGATCAACAACAGCAGACACGGCAGGCGCAATTGCAGAAGGTGCAGCATCTTTAGTGCCAAGCGTATTTATAACATTTGACACACCTTGCGGCACATCATCATTGCCAAAAAGCTCATCTCTAACTTCGGTGACACGCGGATCCAGCTGGCCGATGTCTTCAGGCGTGACATCAACAATAAGCTGCTTCCCCTCCTGAAAAGATCGCACATCAACACTCGGATCAACAATCATGTTGAAGATCAGATCATTATCACGGGTTTGGGAGCCAACATCCAACACAGTACCCGGTAGACTTGCTTTGAACTGAGACAAATCCAGATCAGCAGCCTGATCAAACTTGACGCGGATGTTGTTTCCGTTGCGCTCAAACGCGCTACCAACCTGCACATTCCAATCGAAGATCAGGCGCGTAAATGTTGGATGCCTACCAACCCGCAGCTTGACCTTGATCTCCTGATCTTCAAGCGCGTTCGCCTCTTCCAGCACACGAATACGCTCAAGCGCTTCCGCAGCCCGCCGGACGAGCTCATCAACCACATCCTGCGGTAAGGATGGAGGCCGACCTTCATAACTGGCTGGAAGCAGATCAATAAAGAGCTTCTCTCCAGCTTCCATACTGTTGATGTTAACCGGCTGTCGCAATGCGAAACGCAGCGCAGCGCCATCAGGATCAGCACGAGCAATGGAGACGTAATCCATCAACGCTTCCGGCACATCATCAACATCCGCTGCAATCCCTTCCGGAAAGGAAATGCGCAAAACACTGGTGGAAATGGAAGCTTCATAGGGCGGCAACAACGAGCGATCCGGAAACGTGATCACCATGCGGGCAAAGTTGCCGGTGTCTTCAACTTCAAGCACAGCAGAAGCGGGCTCGGCCCAGGCACTTAAAACACTGCCACCCAAAGCAGTTGTGGCGAGCATGAAGGAGACAAGCCAAGCCTTACCCTTTACCCTCACAATGCGTGCTCCATGCAATGCACGGCGCGGCAAAAAAGGTAAAGTGGCGCGCAGAAAGGAACGCTTCTGCTTATCTTTAAGGTCGCCCCCAAAATCGCCCATGCCTGAGTCTTACTCCTAAAATTAATTAGGTATCTGTAACAATTGGCTATTAACGCAAGCTTACAGACTCCTGAGCCAAGAGCGAAAAACCGCCAATTTGGTCAGTTAATTCCCCTGAATCTTCGGAAGAATTGTGGAAGTCGTCTTCACATTGCGGCTCTCGCCTGCTGCCAGTGCAATTGTCAGCTGCTCTGCCATTTCCGGATCCATCTCAGAAAGCACATCCGCCATCTTCCGCGGCTGCATCTCCTTCACCACCTTCAGCATGATGTCCAGGTCCAGACGGTTGAAGATTCGTGCTGCATTCTTGGCCTTCATGCTTTCATAGATCTTCACCAGATCCAGGATCTCTTCTGCAGCCTGTTTTTCCTTGCGCTCAACTTCAGAATTGATCTTCGCTTCAAGCGCCTTAAGTTCTTGAAAACGCTTATTAAAACGCGCCTCAGCAGCTGCAAGAACCTGCTCGCGAAGCTCCAGATCACTTTCACGCTGGTTCAGCACATCGCGGCGATTGCCAAGACTATTGAGAACGGCAAGTTCTGAAACGGAGTTCGTTGGAACACCACTTTCTTTCACACCACTTGTATTTTGAGCGACCTGGATCTTCCGTGCGCCAGATGGATTGGGAAGAACGTTTGGAGTAGCAGGTGCCTCTTCCTCAGCCTTCGCCACTTCCGACTGCTGCGCATCAGCAACCCGAACAGCACCAATTGGATAAGTATCACCCAGAAACAAACCAAGCAGTTTCAAAACCAGAAGGGCGCTACCAGCAAATACGACAATCGGAAGGAGCCTTAGTTTCATGCTACGCGGTCCTGCGCTTGTCTACGGAAGCGCTCAAGGCGCGCAGCTGATTCATTTGCAGCTTCACGAATGTCACGGGTCACGGAGCGGGTCGCAGCTTTAGGGGCTGGAGCGCTACGTGTTTCAGCCGGATGCATCGTTTCCTGTTCCGCAATGATCCCGGCAGCAAGTCCCTCCGCTGCGGTTTCATACGTGCGGGACACCGGGCCTGCTGGTGCGGCCACACGGGTGTCACGATCAGCAAGTGCACGATCTGCAACACCGCCAATGCGGTCCAGCACATCCTCACCTGCTCCCAACTGATTAGTCAGTTTGCGGGAAACCGCCTCAGCTTCGCCCAAACGCACACCAAGAGTACGGTCCGCATTTCCACACGTCGACTTGAGACCCATAATCGCACGCTCTGCAATTTCAGTCGCTGTAATTAGCTCCGAAATGGTTGCGCGCAAGGACTCTTCGTCAGATCGGAGACGACTTAGGCGACGGTTGAGCGTCCAGCAATACCCAATGGTAATCACAAGAAGAACCGCAACGATGCATTCAATAATAAGACCTAGGGACATTTAGTTTGTCTCCAGTTCGCTTTGCAGGGACTTTTCAAAAGCGGCGAGCGTCATTTTCGGTTGCTTCAGCTTCTTTGAAATTTCGATGGAAATTCGGTCATCAACATGGCCCATCAGGCCTTCTGTCAAAGCCACGCCCCCGCACTTCACCTGAACAGGATCACGAGGGCCGGTATCAAACAGCAAGGTTTGACCAACTTCCAGATTCAACACCCGCTGGAGCGGGATGGTGTTTTCATAAAGGACAGCATCAACCTGTACTTCTGAGGAATAAACCTCGGTGGCAAGGTGCTCTTCCCAAATAGGATCACGCCCGAACTTCTCACCCATGAACATCTGCAGAAGCAGATCACGGATTGGCTCAAGGGTCGCGTAAGGCAGCACAATCTCAACTTTACCGCCGCGATCTTCCATATCGATGCGCAGCTCAACCATAATGGCAGCATTCGCAGGACGGGAGATCGCAGCAAAGCGTGGGTTCGTTTCCAAACGCTCAAGCGGGAAACTCACAGGGGACAGAGGACCGAAAGCCTGCTCCGCATCCAGCAGGATAATCTCGATCATCCGGCGCACCAGATTGCTTTCAATCGTGGTATATGGCCGCCCCTCAACGCGCGTTGGTGAAGATCCACGACCACCACCAAGCAACACATCAATGATGGAATAGATCAGAGAGCTCTCAACAGTAACAAGCCCAAACCCATCCCATTCTTTGGCCTTGAAAACACCAAGGATTGCAGGAAGTGGAATTGAGTTCAGGTAGTCACCAAAACGCACATTGGTCATGGAGTCCAAAGAGACTTCAACATTGTCCGATGTGAAATTACGCAGCGATGTCGTGGTGAGACGTACGAGACGGTCAAACACGATCTCCAGCATCGGCAAGCGCTCATAAGACACCATTGCCGAATTGATCAGCGCACGAATACCGCCTTCATCACCAGCCAGAGACCCATCTAGCGTAAAGCCCAGAAGGTTGTCGATCTCTTCCTGATTCAGAATACGGTCAGCACCACGAGACGCGCTCTCTACATCCGGCTCGCTGTCGTCGATCATCGCAGCCCATTGAGCTGCGGCCTCTTCACCGCCTTCTACGCCTTGCTCCTGAAGCGCAGCGCCCCAGGCCGCGGCAAGATCCTCATCACTGTCACCACCCTCAGCTTCAGAAAGAGCGGTGTCCCAGGCATCATCCATATTTTCAGGGAGAGTATCGGTATCTGACATATGCCGCCCCCCCTACTGGATCAGGATCTCTTTAAAGAGAACCCCTTCAACCTTGGCTGGATAGATTGCAGAGTTGATGCGGCGCAGAAGTTGCTCCTTCAAGCGGAACAGTCCGGCAGATCCTTCCAGATCAGCAGGGCGCAACTCACGCAGATAAATCTGGAAAGCATCAAGAATGCGCGGAAGATAAGGCTCCACCTGAGAAACCATGCTGTCGCTCTCAACTTCAAGAGCAATGCGAACTTTCAGGTAGGTCGTGCGGCCTTGGGTAGAAAGGTTCACCGTCATTTCTGGCAGATCGTAAAAAACGACAGGCTTGGTTTGGATCTGCTCAACAGTGCCATCCGCCCGCTTGACAGTGGCTGTGTTGCCCAGATTGATCCAGTCCATTACATATGCACCGCCCACACCAAGGGTTAACAGCAAGACGCCAGCAATCGCTCCTATAACGATCTTGCGTTTGCCGGACTTGCCGTCATCCTCAGTATTTTGCAGTTCCGCATCTGCCATTTTTGCGTCCCGGTGAATCGCAATTAAAAGTTTAGTAACTAATAATGCAACCTAGTTGGTTAACACTGATTACCGAATGGTTAATACGTCATTACTAAGCAATTTTTGCCCACTAGGAAATTAAAGTAGGCATATTTTATCAAATACTTAACAGATAATTTGCGCTTCCCTCCATCAAAACAGCAGAATTCAGCCAAAGTTTCAAACTGGCACAACTCCTGCAAGAACCTTGGCGCTGCGGGTCTGGGGAGACCTGTTGCAATGCTGGGGAGCATAAAATGGAAAACGCACAGCTGATCGGCTTATCACGCCAAAGTGCCCTTCGTCGGAACTTGGATGTGGTGGCCAACAATCTGGCTAACATCAATACGACTGGCTACAAGGCTCAAAGGCTTATCTTTGAAGAATTCTTGATGCCAACCGCGCAGGCGACTGAATTTCAGCGCCCGGATCGCCCTTTGTCCTTTACGCAGGATGTAGGGACAGCAACAGTTCTGACACAGGGCTCGATCCAGCTGACAGGCAATCCGCTCGACGTCGCAATTGAAGGTGACGGCTATCTGGCTGTGACTGGTGCAGGCGGTGAGCAGCTTTACACTCGCTCAGGCAGCCTTGCCATTGATCCTGAGGGCACGCTCGTAACAGATGCAGGCCTGCCAGTTCTCGCTGACGGCGCTCCAATCCAAATCAATCCAGAAGATGGTGAAATCACCATCACCAAAGAAGGCGTGATCTCCACCCCACAGGCTCAACTTGGCCGATTGGATGTTTACACCTTCGACAACCGCCAAGAGCTTTTGCACGTTGGCACAAACCTGTTTTCCGGCTTGAACCCAATCCCAGCAAATAACCCGACTGTCGTCCAGGGCGCCCTTGAAGGCTCCAACGTGGAAGGCATTCAGGAAATCTCCCGCATGATTGAAATCACCCGTCAATACAAAAGCGTGTCCAAGATGATGTCGCAGCGCAACGAACTTCGTCAGCGCTCCATCCGCGAACTTGGATCGGTTGAAGCTTAAGGAACAGCCCAATGAAAGCCCTTCACATCGCCGCAACCGGCATGAAAGCTCAGGAACTGAATGTCGAAGTTATTTCGAACAACGTGGCCAACATGCGCACCACTGGCTACAAGCGCCAGCGCGCAGACTTTCAGGATCTGCTCTACGAAAACCAGCGCCGCATGGGCACCGAAACCTCAGACGCAGGCACAATCGTTCCAAACGGCGTGCAAATTGGCTCCGGTGTACGCACAGCAGCAACCACGCGCATCATGTCACCGGGCTCAGTGACCCAAACGGGCAACGAGTACGACATTACAATTCGCGGCGAAGGCTTCTTCCAGATCCAGCGTCCGGACGGCACAACCGGCTTCACCCGTGACGGCTCCTTCGCACGCTCCCAGACAGGCCAGCTCGTCACCAAAGACGGCTATACAGTTCAGCCTGGAATCACAATTCCGGACAACGCCCGCGATCTGACAATCAACGTCCAAGGCCTCGTGCAGGCCATGGACGACAACGACCAGGTCCTCAACCTTGGACAGCTCGAAATCGCCCGTTTCACAAACAAAGCTGGCCTTGAGGCAATCGGCGACAACCTCTTCCTGGAAACTCCGGCAAGCGGCCCGCCACAGACCGACAACCCAGGCAACGCAGGCTTTGGCAACATCCTTCAGCGCCATCTTGAATCATCTAACGTCGATGCTGTGACCGAGCTTTCCAATCTAATTTCTGCTCAGCGCGCTTACGAGATGAACTCCAAGATCATCAAAGCAGCCGATGAGATGTACTCCACCACAACGAATCTTCGCTAAGGAGTTGAGTTGATGAGAAAGTTGGCAACCACACTCATTGCAGGACTACTGGCCCTGACAGCCAGCAGCGCATTTGCGGCCTCAACCCTGCGCCCAACGGTCAACGTAACCGGACCAGTCGTCACCATTGGTGACTTCTACACCGAAGCGGGAGAGCTGGCTCAAACACCAATCTTTCGCAGCCCGGACCTTGGCACCACTGGCAACGTGTCTGCATTGATCATCGCACAGCAGGCACAGGCCGCTGGCTTTATTCAGGCCGATACCAACGGCCTGACAACTGTGAGTGTGCACCGCCTTTCCATCCCGGTAGATGAAACACTCATCTCAGACATCCTGCGCAATGCACTTGCGGAGCGCGCAAGCGTGCAGCCGGACGAGATTGAAATCTCCTACCATTCACCACTTCCGGTGAACATGCAGGCAGACGCCAACTCCATTTCTCCGCTAACCATCGGGCACATCAACTGGTCACCGCGCACCGCACGCTTCAAAGCCATCCTCAATGTGGTGCAGGAAGGCCAAAGTAAGCCAATCTCTGTCATTGGCAACGCCTCTCAGATGGTGCCCATCACCACTCTGGCTCGCAATCTGCAACGCGGCACGGTCATCACAGCCAAGGACATTCGCGAGGAGCGCAAGCCAGCCTCCCGCTATGCCGGACGTGAGTTTCTTGCAGCTGCTGATCTTGTTGGAATGGAAGTGCGCCGTAACATGCGCTCTGGCTCAACCATCACCCCAAGGGATGTAAGCGCACCGATCCTCGTCAAGCGCGGCGCAAAAGTAACAGTGATCTACAAGATCCCCGGCATGAACATCACAACTCAGGGCAAAGCCAAGTCTGAAGGCGGCAAAAATGACCTGATTGAGATTGTGAACCCAATTTCAAAGAAAACGATCCTTGCTGAAGTCATCGGCAGAGACATCGCCATCGTGACCACCGCAAAAACGCAGGTCGCAGCCGTATTGGAGAACCGCTGATGCCGAGAATACCTTCAGCAACCAAAATCAAGCAATATGCTGCGCTCACGATTGGCCTGTTTGCACTCGTCGGCTGCGAGACAGCCGACAAACTTTCCAAAGTTGGTCAAGAACCTGTTCTGACCGCGATTCAGGACCCACGCACGCAGCCAGGCTATCGCCCGGTACAAATGCCAATGCCAATTAAGGAAGTAGAGCGCTACAACGCGAACTCTCTTTGGCGCACCGGCAACAGAGCCTTCTTTCAGGACCAGCGCGCAAAACGTGTTGGCGACATCGTAACGGTAAACGTCACCATTTCCGACAAAGCAGCTTTTGAGAACACCTCGAAGAGCTCACGCAGTGATGCGAAGAACTCAGGAGCTGGTGGCGCACTCGGCGGCGCGATCAACACACTGGCACTTCCTGCCAGCGCTTCAGCTGACGCTCTGGCATCAATCAACAGCTCCGACAACTTTCAGGGCACAGGCTCTATCGACCGCACAGAAAGCCTGAAGACCACCGTCGCAGCTGTCGTGACACAGGTACTCCCCAACTCCAACCTCGTCATCGAGGGCCGTCAGGAAGTGCGTGTAAACCACGAAGTCCGTGAGCTAATCGTAGCGGGCGTCGTTCGTCCGCAGGACATTGCATCCGACAACACTGTTGAGAGCACCAAGATCGCAGAGGCACGCATCGGCTACGGCGGCCGCGGCCAGATCTCCGTTGCCCAACAACCTAAATACGGCAGTCAGGTGCTGGACATCGTGCTTCCGTTTTAGAGCGTGTTCCGTTTGATTGGCTTCAGTCAAACGGCAAGAATTCGCTCCAACAAAGATGTTAGAGCGCGATGCGTGACTGTAAATGAACGCGGCGTGCTCCAAAAAATCAAAGAACCCAAAACCGCTTAATAAGCTCCCCAGCTTGAGCGGTACATAAAGCGAGCTCGGCAACATGCTCCCCAGCATGCCGGGCTCGTTTTCTTTTGTGCACCAGAACACCGCACACCGACGTCCGGCCAAAACAAAACAAGGGAAGCACAGCTAAGCCGTGCTTCCCTCGTAAAGTCATACTTCAAGTACTAGAGCCTAAAAACTTAGGACCACAGCTTGAAAGGCGATATCCTGTCTCCCTGAGGATCAGTCATCCCGATAGATTTTCTCGCGCCGCTCATGAGCCTCTTGGGCTTCAATAGAAAGCGTTGCGATAGGTCGTGCATCCAAACGACGAACAGAGATTGGCTCGCCAGTCTCTTCGCAGTAGCCGTAGGATTTGTCTTCAATGCGAGCAAGAGCAGCGTCGATTTTGGAAATCAACTTTCTCTGCCGGTCACGCGCACGTAATTCAATCGACCGATCGGTTTCAGAAGAAGCACGGTCAGCCAGATCTGGGTGATTAGTGCTTTCTTCTTGAAGCGCAGCAAGGGTCTCCTTGCTCTCTTTCAGAATATCTTCCTTCCACGCAAGAAGCTTTCTACGAAAGTACTCGCGCTGTTGGTCGTTCATGAATGGTTCATCCTGTGTTGGACGATAATCAATTGCGACATCAACTGCCATCTGAAACTCCGCCTATTTATATGGGCGGCTGGAATATAGCGAGAGGAACCTGAAACAACAATCTACTAAAAAGATGAAATTGTCTAAGAACACAATTATTCAGTGTATTCAGCAACTTATACGGTTGGAAACCTTTGATACTATCGCAAATGGATAGGCTATTCTACGTAGTGACCCAGCTTTGCGAGCTCGATTCTTGCACGCAATTCAATATCTTCGACCACTCTGTCGAGACCGGGGTTACCACTTTTGACCTGCATGGACAGGTTACCAACAAGCCGCTCAAGGCGCTCTGGCTGCACTTTGCCTTGCAGCAAATCGATCCGCAGCGCATCTAGTTGATCCAGAAGTTTATTTCCATGCTGCACAGCGCGCTGCTTGTCATCGACCTGCACTTCCATCTGCTGAAGAGCCAGCAAAGAATCCACACCTTGCAGCGACGGTGTTGGAACACCAGCCTGCGACTGCGCAACGCTGGTGGTCTCCTCCTCAACGGCAAACGCACCCGCCTGCTCGCCTTCAGAACCTTTGCGACGTTTCGTGCCCACTTTACTCGTGGAGTTCAAACCAGAAACTGGAGTGCTGCGTACAAGCAAGACCTTACCCTCAGAGCTGTGGAACTGGACAAAAGCTTAAACCCGAACGCATTTGCCGAGCTGATCACGTAAAACTTTACCAAGCAGGCAACAATTGCCGCATTAAAATTTGCAGTGCTTTAACTTTTATCCACCCCCTACTAAAAATACCCAGTAAATTCAGCAGGTTAAAAATTAGCAAACGCAACACTGAAACTGGCACAAAATTCGCATATTTCCGGCATGTGTGAACTGAACAGCCGGGTACCAATGCGCTCTTTCGCAAACTTACGTAGAATCGCCGCAGCGGCACTGATCGTCCTTATGGGCGCGACCCTTCAGGGAAACGCAGCCTCAAGGATCAAAGACATCACTGACTTTGAAGGCATCCGGGACAACCAGCTCATTGGTTACGGTCTCGTCGTCGGCCTTCAGGGCACAGGTGACTCTCTCAATGCCTCACCATTCACCCGGCAATCTTTGCAGGCAATGCTGGAACGCCTTGGCGTCAACACCAACGAAGCAGACCTGAACACAAAAAACACCGCCGCCGTGATGGTGACTGCCAACCTGCCAGCGTTCTCAACACAAGGCACCCGCATCGACGTGACCGTGAGTGCACTTGGCGATGCAAAGAACCTTCAGGGCGGAACACTGCTGGTGACCCCACTGATGGGTGCAGACGGAGAAGCCTACGCCATTGCGCAAGGCCCGGTGGCAATCGCAGGCTTTGCAGCACAGGGCGACGCGGCTTCTGTTGTGCGCGGCGTCCCAACATCTGGCCGCATTCCTAATGGTGCTCTTGTGGAGCGGGAGGTTGAATTTAAACTCTCTTCTCTCAGCACCATTCGTCTGGCCTTGCGCAATCCGGACCTGACCACATCCCGTCGTATTGCTGTGGCAATTAACGAGCTGATTGGCCTACCGACTGCCGAACCACTCGACCCATCCACCGTTCGCCTCACACTTCCAAA
This sequence comes from Pseudovibrio sp. Ad46, assembly GCF_001623065.1. Lineage (NCBI taxonomy): Bacteria > Pseudomonadati > Pseudomonadota > Alphaproteobacteria > Hyphomicrobiales > Stappiaceae > Pseudovibrio > Pseudovibrio sp. Ad46. Next base: position 179,398 of record NZ_LMCG01000079.1, read on the forward strand.
ACAGTTCGATGGCAACATTGTCGATCTGATCACTGACATCGAACAGCTGATCGTAGAGCCTGATTTACCAGCCAAGATCGTGATTGACGAAAGCTCCGGCATCATCGTCATGGGTCAGCAGGTAAAAGTCTCCACCGTCGCAGTCGCACAGGGCAATCTCACAGTCACCATCGCAGAATCACCAGAGGTGGTTCAGCCGCTGCCATTCGCACAGGGCCAAACGGCTGCGGTGCCTCGTACAGACGTGCAGGTGACTGAAGACAATAGCCAGCTGGCACTCGTCAACGAAACAATCACACTGCAGCAGCTTGTTGATGGATTAAACGCTCTGGGCATCGGCCCAAGAGACCTGATCTCCATCTTACAGGCCATCAAAGCCGCAGGCGCCCTTCAGGCAGAAATTGAGGTCCTCTAATGCTCCAACAAGCACAACTGCCCTCACCTGCCCTGACAAGCTCAGCAGACCTGATCGCAGGCGCCAATCAGGCAGGCAAACCATCAGCTGCCAAAGATCCGCTGATGGAAAAGGCCAAGGAATTTGAAACCGTATTCCTCAATGAGATGTTGCAAAACATGTTCACCGGCCTTGATGAAGGCGGGACCTATGGCAACGGCGAAGGCTCAGAAGCGTGGAAATCCATGCTGATCAACGAGTACGCCAACACAATGTCTCAATCTGGCGGCATTGGTATTGCAGCTTCAGTTCACTCGCAATTATTACAACTTCAAGAGAACGCAGTATGACCAACCAGTACGACGCTGAAACTGTTCCAAGTACAGTATCGTTTGAAGAAGAACCTATCCAGACACGGATGCAAGCCGAGGTCTTCTGCGAAAGCTTTGAAACAGCAATGGACAATCTGGTCCACATCATCGAGGCAGAAACAGAGCTGCTACGCGAAGGGCAGATTTCTGAGCTGCCAACCGTTGCCCCCAAAAAACATGCAGCCATCGAGTCATATCTCTCCGGCATCCGCGTCGCGAGTGCAAACGCCATCGCGCTTGGCAACCTCGCTCCGCTGTCCATTCAACGTATGCGCGAACGCCACGGTAATCTGCGGCCAATTCTTCAAACCAACCTGCAAGTGGTCTCTACGGCACGTTCAGTAACAGACAACGTCATCGAGACCGTTGCCAAAGCCGTTGGTTCTCAAATGAAGACAAGAGGTTACGGCGCCAACGGAATGATGAGTTCGCCCCAGAGATCCGCTCAGGGCATCGCCGTTAACCAAACCCTCTGAACGGCACGATATTAAGCGTGCATATTAACGAAATAGCCTGAAGACCGCCCGGAGCCTCCCTGAGAAATAGGGGTATTTGGCGGTTTTCAGTCGCATTTCTCTAAATATTTAGTAAATTCCGAGCGTTAAGATTAATCTTATTTAAGAACATTCCCCATAAAGTTGTCCGAGATTGAACACGTGGGGGACATTATGGAAATAGTCACACAAAGACCAACACTCTTACATCAGGCACTGACAACACAGGCAGCACCGGTAAAATCGGAGACCGAACAGGTCAAAACCGAACTCTCCGGCGCCCGGGCCGTCACTGCATCCTCTGAGTCAGAGGATAACTCAACCGCCACCGAAAAGTCCTACCTCTCAGACTCCCGTCTCGGCGTCATCCCTAGCAAACCTAAGGACGACCAGAGCCGCATTGAGCGCGGTTACAATTATGATGAAGAGTCAGATGAGCTCATCTATTCAATGACGCAAGAGCCAGAAGGCGACGTCATTTATGAGCTGCCATCCAAAACAGCTCGCCGCATTCGCGCATTCCTGGATGAAGTCCTTCAGGCACAAGAAAAGCGCAGCCTGGGCGGTGAAGCTAAGGATATTGATCCTGCGATCTACGAAGCTAAGCAGGTCGAGCCAACACAAGCAAAGCAGGCCTAAGCCACACAGGCTTTATCCTCCCTGCAAACCAGACTTATCCCCCTTGAGCTATGCCGCCCCCGCAGCATGGCTCTTTTTTTGTCTGCCCAATGGCCACCACATAACAACGTGCCCATCACCACAAAAACGCATACCAACGCAACCAATGGCACAGCCAAAAAGACAAAAGAAAAACGCGCTCCAAAGAGCGCGTTCCCCAAAATCTAAATCTGAAACAAAGCTTATCGGATAAGCTGCAGCACAGACTGACCAGCCTGAGTTGCCAGAGACAGAGTAGAAGTAGCAATCTGGTTCTGAGTGTTCAGAGCCGCAAGGTTCGCACCTTCCAGGTTGGAATCAGCCAGCGTCAACTTACCAGCACCAACTTCCAGAGTGTTGATCAGATCAGCAGTAAAGTTCTGACGGTTACTCACAACAGAAAGGTTCGTACCAAAAGTTGAAGCCTGTGAACGAAGATCAAGCTGAGCCTGACGAACCTGATCAAGAGAAGATTCGATCAGCTCATCGGAACCCCAACCCTGACCAGCAATAACGCCCAAATCCGCACCAATAGTGTTTTTACTATCATCCGCAAATTCAGCGCCGGTACCATTACCTGTGAAAGTAAAAGAAAGTTCTTTACCTTCATCAATCTCTGAGGTCAGCTGATCATCGATACTAGCATTATCAATCTCAATCTTGCCGTCAACAATACTTGCAGTAACGTCACTATCGGTACCCGCAATAGCTGCAACAAGATCATCAACATCGGTGGTTGCGCTTACAGTCAAACTAGTCGCAGGACCATCGCCAAACTTGAATGTGAGCTGATCGCCAACAGAGAACGCAGCCAGGTCAGAAAGCGCAGTTTCGCCAACAAGGCTCTTTTTGACTTCAAGACCGTTGATCCCTGCACCGCTAGTAGTCGTACCACTAGTAAAGTTAAATGAAACATCTTCAGCCAAACCTGAAATTTTCAGATTGCCATCACCGGTAACATCAACACTTGCAGAAGCGCCTACATTAGTCTGAAGAAAGGTCTGGAAGTCATCGAGAGCGACTGTAGTAGAGTTAATATCAAAATCAACCGTAGAGCCGTCTTCCTTGACAAGCGTGATGGTATCACCGTTAGCGAAGTCCGTTAAGCTATCGAAAGTTTTAGAAGTATCATCACCTGGAGCTAAACCAGCCAAAGCAACGGTTTTTGTTGAATCGACATCTGCAACAAAGCCAAGATCAAAGGAAGCCTTGTTGTCAACAGCGTCCTGTTCAGCAACAGTTTCACCAATTTTTCCAAGCTGGAACGCAGCATCTTCAGAATCGAGATCAGTGTAATCAACCGCACCAATGTTCAGCTTTGAAGAACCATCTTCATTGAACTTCACCAGCAGATCATTGCCATCACCACCGAGTAGGTTCTTACCTTTATAGCCAGAATCCTTTGCGATATCTTCGATCTGAGTGCGCAACTCATTGAACTCAGCTGCATACTTTGAGCGTGTCTCAGCATCTTCGGACTGAAGAGCCTGATTTGCTTTACCTTTTGCTGCATCAAGAAGCTTATCAATCGCCTCAATGCCTTTGTCAGCAGCTTCAAGGGTAGACACAGACTGCCCAATATCATCTTGAAGATTGCTCAAGTCAGAAGCACGAGAGTTCAGAGAAGACGCGGTAAAGAAGGAATTCGGGTTATCAAGAGCTGAGTTAACTTTCTTACCAGTGGAAAGGCGCTCTTGAGTATCAGCAATAAGAGTAGCTGTGTTCTGCAGAGTACCAAGGTTAGAACGTACCGCAGCGGTGAGTGTAATATCAGCCATTTTATATGTCCCTTCTAGGATAATGAATGACCCTTCCTGGGTCACAAACGCAGCAAATTATTACTGAGTTTTAATTGGGTACAATTACCCGTCCTGCGAGTAAAGGGGGAACGTGTTAACAAGCACTTAATAAATCAGGGATTGCAGCAACCACACTCACCAGTTCGCAAATAAATTTAATTTTATATAATTAAGTCAAAAACTTACTCAACAACGGTAGCTAGACAGCTACGTAATATTGTCTGTGCATATTTCCGCCTATTTGTACTTTCACAGCCCATCCAATAGCTTAAGTTGCGCTGCATGAATTGCCGACTCTACATATTCAATTCAGAAGAGCTCTAAACTTAAGCAAAATTAGAAATAAATCGCTGAATAACTCGTAAGATTTAACTAGATTAACCTTTTGGTTGCCATCATAGTTAAGAGTGCTTTGAAGGAGGCTGCATGGCACTAAAGGTCGAATTAAAACCCGGAGAAAAATTGATTGTTGGTGAGACACTTATCACTAACGATAAGCAACGTGCACGATTTTTCATTCAGGGAGATGCGCCTATTCTCCGAGAGAAGGATATCCTTCTTCCGGAAGACGCCAGCACCATGGCACAGCAGGTCTACCTTGCAGTGCAGGTCATGTATTTAAAGCAGGATATCACGGTTACTCAGAAAGAGTATTTCGATGTGATCGGAAAGATCCTGCAGGCCGCACCAAGCACACGCGACCTTATCAGCGAGATTAGCACAGCAATTTTGCGAGAAGAGCTCTATCGCGCCTTGAAGCTCGCCAAGAAATTGATTGAATATGAAAGGACTTTGATAAGTCATGTATCAACAAGCAACTCAGGCATATCAGCAGTCCGCAAACACCTCGGCCTCAGCGGATCCGAGGGCTCTGGAAGCTGAAGCCCTGATGAAAGCTGCAGCACGCCTTTCTGTGCTGCAACGTGAGTGGGATACAGTTTCACGAGAAGAACGCAACGAAACGCTCATATTCAACCGCACACTTTGGACAATTTTTGTAACCGAAGCCACCGCAGAGTACAGCGAACTGCCTCTGGATCTTCAGAATAACATCGCAAATCTGGCTCTGTTTATGTTCAACAGAACCATGGAAATGATGGGTGGCGCGGAACCAGAAGCCTTAGAGACAATGATCAACATCAACAAGTCTCTTGCATCCGGATTAAGAGGCCAAAAGGCAAGCCTATAATAACAAAAAGCCTCTGTTTTTCGGAGGCTTTTTGTTATCTCAAGAAGTCGGTGATCGTAAGATTCAATAATATCGAAGTTGCCTGAAACGAGGCATCTAAATCTGTTTTTAGCACGGCTATCTCAGTACCAACTTCTGTTTTGTCAACGTTCTCGAGACCGGTCAACGTGTTATGATAGGTTAGAGACGCTTGCTTTTGCCTCTCAGCAGTACGTTTCACAGTGGTGTTTACCACCGACATCTCAGAGGCAACACTTTGAATGCCTGAATTTCGGTCACCAGCAAAAGAAAGCGCATCATCACTCTTCTGCGCTAACGAAGCATAGTAGGATTTTGCGACCGCCTCACTCTCAACATCATCTGGAGTTTCTGCTGTAAAGTCTGCTGCCACAAACACGGCAAGGTTCTGCAACTGTTCAGAAAACGCAGACTCGTTGGCACGCGCACCATACTCCACGCGCACATTGTCATCAATCTGAACAACCTTGTCTGAGCGCGGATCATCAGAGTTCTCGGTACCGGTATACCAGTCAAGCAGAAGGTCAGGTGCGGTCTCATAACCAGAGCCATCCGCTTTTGGTACCTTCGGCGCCGGATCAGTCCGCCCGTGATTACCAAAAAATTCCTCACCAGCCTGCACATCAGCGACCGCACGAAGCTCAGTCTTGGCGATATCACTAATTGCCTCATCAAAGGCCGCTTGAGCGTTCTGAGCACTTTCCAGAGTAGGATTAGCGCCCGTCCCTATCAAGAACGTTCCGTTACCGGCATCAGGATCATCCGTTGCAGTCAGCTTTACAACAGACTTGGTACCGTCAGGAAGCTCCAGCTCAACCTCAATGGTATCCCCAACCACCGGGGTGTCATTGAACGCGAAGGCTCCTTTTTTCCCTTGAGGATTAAACGGATCCGTCAAATCTTCTGGAGTAACCGTTGCTGCGACATCAGCAGAGGATGCAGAGACGGAAGTGATCTCAAAACCAAATCCCTCAACATTATCCTGCTGAAGAGTGAGAGTAGGAACACCGAGTGGGCTCGTTACGCTCGACTCGATGCGACCATTTTCAGACGCACCAACATGAGCATTCTCATAACGCTTCATGAGCTCCTTAAGCCCAAGCTTACCGCCCTGCCCGTCCATTATGGCATCAAGTGAGGCAACGGGTGGTTCAGTCGCATCCTTACCGCCAAACAGATAGTATCCGTTCACTTCAGAATTCAGCTGCGAGATCGTCTCATGCAACATAATCTCGGTCGCTTGCTGACTGGTCGTCTGACCGTCGGTGGTCAGCGTGTAGTTATTCTCATCAATTGCACTCACACTTTCAGAGCGCATTTTCTCCATATGCTCAAGGGACTTACCCATTAAGTCGAGCTGGATACTCGCAATCGCATTAGAGTCTTCATAAACCTCAATATTCGAGATCTCACGGCGCAGTTCCAAAGCCATGCGAGAATCTGAGCTAATGCCACCATAGGTTTGCGACTTCAGTCCAGAAGTCAGCTGAATAGACTTATTCTCCAGCTGCGTCTTTTGCTGCATAAGGAGATCAAGCATATAACTATGAGATTTAGAATAACCGATTGTATTCATTTGAATAACTCAATCCCTAAAGCAGCATTATGCGATTCTAAAAAGTGTATCATACATTTCGTCAATGGCGGATAGTACGCGAGCGTTCGCAGCATAAGCATTCTGCAATTCAGTTAGCTTAACGAGCTCTTCATCTACGTCGACCTTATAACTGTTTTCATAGGCATTCTTAGCGATGCTCGTGACAGCTTTTGAGTTACTCGCAGCTGACGTTGCCGCACTCGCAATCTGACTTTGTTTAACCACAGTCTCAATGCCAAAGTCGGAGATCGTCCCAACATATGGAGCATTCTTTGCTCCGATCCCCGAGCTAGGCGCATACGTATATTCGGTCTCAGTCAGGCGACTTTTCAGGAGGTTTGCACGCTCGGAGCTCTGCTTGTCAGGCTCACCAGCAAGCAGACTTGGATCATCTAAGACGGCCTTATTGACAACCATCCGCTGAGCAAATCCAGTTTTCTGACCACCATCCTCAAGAGCTCCTGTATAAGGCACTCCGCCATCGTTGGAGTCCAAAAAGAGCGGTATCTCTGCCCCATCAGCCGCCGTGACAGTCCGCGTGTTTTTCGCTGTAAGGCCAGTAATCTCAATAGTCCCTGGGCTGGTCGGAGACAGAACTTTCAACTCACCAGCAGCATCAACGGAAACATCAAAACCAGAACCCAGCGCACTGGAAATCTGACTTTCCAGTGCAGTCGAAGTTGCCGGAATTACAATACCATGCACAATGTCATTGGAGTCTGCAGTTACATCCGAAGAAAGCGGAAGCAAACTTGGGTCAGTCACAGCAACAAAAGTGACCTTCCGACTTTCTCCGTTAACATCAAACTCAAGCTCAATCGTATCGCCAGAAGATTGCAGTTTAGACGTATCAACGCTCAAACCCGTTGCTGCGGGTGGTGCCCCACCATCATCAGCGGCAACACCTTCAGACGTCTGCTGCGACAAAGACAGCGCCATCTGACTTGCAAGCTCATCCAGGCGCGCTTGCGTCTCTGGAAGAGTATTGTCCCGCAGTTCCACGAGAGCACCCATACTGCCGCTTTTTAAATCAGCCGATGAAAGTTTCATAACGGCGCCTGATCGCGACTTTACTTCAATTGGATTACCCTCAACTCCCACACCTAGCGTTGGGCTTGGAGTAAACTGCAACTCAGATGCGCGATCATTGTAGAGCGTTGTTCCCGACTTAGTAGATATGCTCAGCAAGCCGTCATTGCCCTGCTTGATATCCACATCCATCTTTTCGGTCAAAGCTTCCAACTGTCGGTCCATTTGATCTTGCAAATGGGCTGTCTCCCGACCAGCGGAACGCTCGACAATAATGCTGTCTTCTAAACTCTCAATTTCCTTTAGAATAGAGTTAACTTGCCCCACTTCATCAGTGATTGCTGCATCCGCATCACGGCGCATTTCTTGAACTTGCTTTGCAGAACTATTGATGCTTCTGGAAAGTTCATCAGCTGCGTTCACAGCAACTTCTTGAGCGCTTTGAGAGCTAGGATCGGTAGCCAAAGATGTCAGCGCATTTGTGAAGTTATTCATCAGGCTTGGGATCGAACTAGGATCTCCAACCTTCCCAAACATCTGATCAAGCTGCGTGATATAGTCATTATATTGAGTTGCATAAGCCGTATCGCTCAGGCTTTCCCAATAAGCTGACTGGAGCTGGGTATTGACTTGCCGCTGAACTTGATTGGTCAGAACAGAAGAAGATGCAGTCGATGTATTGTGGACTTCAGTGCCCACAATCGTTTTCAGCGTATACCCATCAACATTTGCATTCGCGACATTCTTCGATGCAACCGCAAGCTGCGCCTTCGTAAGCGACAATCCCGACATCGCCGCATTCAGAGCTGCCCCAAGACTCATACCCTAAACTCCCAAACGCGCTGAGGTAGGCAAAAACCTACCTCAGCAACAATTTATCGAACGATATTAAGAACTGAATCCAGCATCTGATTAGCTGTCGACAAAACTTTAGAGTTCGCCGAATAAGCCTGCTGCGTAATGATCAGCTTGGAAAACTCTTTTGCAATATCCGCGTTGGAACTCTCTAGCGCTTTGGCTCGAATAGTCCCCCCATTGCGGAAATCTGGCTCACCAGACGTAGAGGTCTCAGAAAATGCAGCACCATCAACTCGCTGAAGTTCTTGCTCAGCTGCAAAAGTCGCAATTGGAATTTTAAAGAGTTTCTGAGACTTATCATTGGAGTACTTCCCAATCACATTGCCTTCTGCATCAATGGAAACATCCTGCAATGTGCCTGAAGGGAAGCCATCTTGAGACAAATCAATACTAGTCGCATTGCCAATCGTGTCTTCATACTGAGTTAGATTGTCTTGGCCGAACTTAAAAGAAATATCACCCAAGCCAACACCATTTACTTCCAGATCAGTGATATCAACAACACCCGAAGCTGGAGAAGTTAAACGACCTGCCGCATCAAACGACATATCACTTACTTTCTTCCAAGCCACTTCATCGCCTGTCGCTTTGGTATCTGTATTGTAGTAGAGCGACCATTTATTCTCTGCATTAAGAGCCCAACGCAGCTCAACATTAACCGGCGTACCATTTTCATCGTAGACGGTTTCTTGCCCGCCAGCGATTGATGATTTGATGAAATCATCAGCTTTATCGCCGGTTACAACTGAACGATCCACCGCGGCAGCTGGTGGAATCGGCTGCGCCGACAGAGTCATATTAATCGGAGTCGCACCGCCGGTTTCAACAACAGTCATATCCTCAAAGGAAGAAATGCTAATTTCACCAGAAGCCAGAATTTCAGCTGTAACGCCATGCATACCATTCAACTTGTCCAACAAATCTTGAACAGTTGTGTCAGCCCCAACAGTGAAAACTTCAGGTGCGTGTCCGCCTACTGTCAATGTAAGAGTGTCACCCGCATCAAATTGCGTTGAGTCAGTAAGTTTACTCGTTTCCGTCAATGCTGTTGGGCCAGCATCCACCAACGCAGGAGTTGTTTGCGTATCTGGCGTTGAAAACACACTCAGATCGACATACTGAGAATTTGGCACACCATCAGTTGTGTCATAGTTGTCTGTGGTAGGCGTAGACGGCAAATTTGCTTGATAGTCAATCTGAGTAGATGGCTTTGCAGGCATCGGCGCGTCAGAAACCTGAATTGGTTCAGGACGATCACTAACAGCACCTGTGGCCGGATTAATCGGGTATCCTTGCAAAAAATAACCAGCAGAGTTAACGAGATTACGCTCAGTATCTAACTCGAAATCGCCTGCACGGGTGTAGTAACTTTCAGGCGCTTGCTGGGTAAGACCATCTCTATTGGTGACCAGAAAATACCCAGGGCCATTGATCGCCATGTAGGTGTTCCGGTCAGCGGATGTGACATCGCCAGACAAGTAGTTAGTGGCACGAGAAGTCGCAATTACAGTACCGGAAACCTGTTCGGCCTGCCGGCTACCTGTACTGGAAACAAGGTCGGAGAAGCTTGTATCAAGGCGTTTATAGCCAGTGGTCGAAGAGTTCGCCACGTTACCGGAAATGTTCTCCAACGCCTTGGACTGTGCGTCCAAACCGGTCGTTGCAGCGTTGATAGCACCATAAATACTCATCGAGCCCACCTAGAATTCAAATTCGCTCATGCTTGCGCAGATCTTTGATCACTAGAAGCAACTTACGTGCCAAACTAAAAAACCCAATTTACTCAACTATTTCAATAATTTAAAATTTTAACCTATTGTTAAACATAGGATTTTCTGCCTGAACCCGGCAAATAACTCGCCTTACCCGGCACATAATTCCCAGAGAAGTAAAAGAAACCGAGCAAAGATCGAAACCACTAGATAAGCCCAATGGCGCAACCCTGCAGGGATTGCTCATTGCCAATCGAGAGATTAGTGTTTTCGCCAAATCACGATACTCAAGCAGGATTTAGCGATGAAATTTCAAGGGACCTCCCAATACGTTGCCACAGAAGATCTTCGGATCGCAGTCAACGCGGCTATTACCCTTGAGCGCCCCCTGCTTGTAAAAGGCGAGCCCGGAACCGGCAAAACTGTCCTAGCGCAGGAAATCGCTCAGAGTTTAGGCGTCCCCTTCCTTGAGTGGAACGTCAAGTCGACCACAAAGGCTCAGCAAGGCCTATACGAATACGACGCGGTTTCCCGTCTCCGCGACAGCCAGCTTGGCGATGAGCGCGTAAAAGACATTCGCAATTACATTCGCAAAGGTAAACTTTGGACTGCTTTTGAAATGAATGAACGCCCGGTTCTTCTGATTGATGAGATTGATAAGGCTGACATTGAGTTCCCAAACGATCTGCTTCAAGAGCTGGATCGTATGGAGTTCTTTGTTTACGAGACTGGCGACACGATCAAAGCAAAACAGCGTCCAATCGTGATCATCACCTCAAACAATGAGAAAGATCTTCCAGACGCATTCTTGCGCCGCTGCTTCTTCCACTTCATCAAGTTTCCGGATGCAGAAACAATGACAGAGATCGTCAATGTGCATTTCGGCGAAATCAAAGACCGGTTACTTAAGGAAGCACTCAACGCATTCTATAACCTCAGAGACTTGCCGGGCCTGAAGAAGAAGCCGTCAACCTCTGAGCTTCTGGATTGGATTAAACTGCTTCTGAACGAAGACATCGCCCCGGAAACCCTCCGCGAAACCGAAAGCCGGAAAGTTATCCCGCCATTGCACGGCGCACTCCTCAAGAACGAACAGGACGTTCATCTGTTCGAGCGCCTCGCCTTTATGAATCGTCGCTAGTATCTGCATTGCCTGGCATGAAAATGAAGCAAAACAATAAAACCAGTTTTTTGAGCCAGCACATACTTTCCAGTGCATCAAAAGCAGTTCTCGCAAGCTGCCTGCTTCTTACAGGCAGCTTACTCGCACAAGCAAACAGCACCATCTCGGAAAGCCTCCTCTACCAGCCGCATACACTGCACAACGGCTGGCGCAAAGATGTGGACGCACTAACGCACTTCACCGGCATGTTTTGCCCGGACTATATCAGCAAACTTTCCCGATCAGCTCTCGTTCCCGATCTGAAGGAACTCGGTATCGGATGCATTTACGCAACCGAGAACGGCGAGATCAAAGTCATCTTCCGCCGGCACAAAAAAGACACGGCGACAACTCTCATAAACAACTTCAAAAGCGGATATCGTCAAAGCCACTTCAAACCACTGGATCTGAAGACACCGCAAAATGAGGTTGCGTTCCGAACCGAAACAACAATGCGGATGGGCCGCGTCGAGAGTTTCACCGCCTACACAGCCCCAAGCGCTGACTATACGGTCTGGGCATCCATTTCAGATGAACTTCCTGTAAGCGAGCTTGAGAAGATCCGAATTCTTTTCAAAAAGCTTACTCTTCGCGTCGAGCAGGAACAGCGCCGCAACTAACGCAGCGCGGCTAAATTGGCGGATCGCCCAGCACACCTACATCAGTGCAACCCTCATATTACAACACACCGCGTCGTAAGTGACCAGAACAGCTGCCTAAACCATTCTGCCAACTAAATATCTTATAGGCACGACTGAAATGAACTCAGTTACGAATGCATGCATCACTTATAAATATTTCAGTAATTATGAGATAAAAACCCCATACTATTAGGGGAATACTATCACCTTCCAAATTCAATCGAAAACATGTAGGTTTCAAACAGAGACAAAGCAAGTAATAAACAAACAAGTCCATCCGATTATGCTGCATCGCAATATCGCATAGCAGCACAAATACAACTTAGAATGTTTCTACCTCTTAGGAACATAAAGTAATAAAGCATATCTGGAGGATAACATATGCTTCGCCTGATGTTGTTACGTCATGCAAAATCCGACTGGAGTGATGAGGGTGCTCACGATCATGATCGCTCCCTTAACACCAGCGGTTGGAAAGCCGCAGCAAGGGTTGGAGCCCATATCCACCAACATCACATGCATCCAAAACTGATCTTATGTTCTACGGCTCTACGGACACGGCAAACACTCATGGAAGTAATGCCATACTTGCGCAGTGATACGCGGATTCAACTGCTCAGGGATCTCTACAATTCGAGCGAAGGTGACTACATAGATGCAATCCGCGCCTATGGCGGCGGCTTCGACACTATCCTCATTGTTGGCCACAACACAGCTATTCAGGACACAGCTCTTGAACTCACTGGCAAAGGCAACCCTGAGTACATACACCAGATGCAATCCAAGTACCCAACCGGAGCTCTCGCTGTAATAGACTTTGAAGAGCACCGCTGGTCAGAAATTGACTGCAAGAAAGGAAGGATCGTCTCATTCTTCCAGCCTCGGCACCTGCAAGCTGTTTCAGGCTCCTGACTAGGAAAATTTTGCGCAATTCAACATTTATTGGCGCATTTGCGATTGCATTCCTCCAAAGAACGCACCACATCGTTCCTTGGAGGATGATCTGTGAGCCCACTGAATTCATTATTTAAAAACGCTAAGCTGGCCCTAACTGATGCACAAACAGCATTGGACAATCTAACGGGATCAGCGATTGACCTAACAGTCCCCACTGTCCGTCTGGGTGTCACTGGATTGGCACGTTCCGGTAAGACCGTCTTTATCTCAGCCCTCGTTCACAATCTCATTGCCGGAGGTCGCCTGCCTCTGCTGGATGCCGCGGGCACAGGACGGCTCGCGCGAGCATATCTTCAGCCTCAGCCCGATGACAATGTTCCACGGTTCAACTATGAGCAGCATGTCGAAACGCTGACAAAGGATCGCCTTTGGCCGGAGTCCACACATCAGATCTCCGAACTTCGCCTGACCATTGAATACGAGTCAGCCACATTCCTGAACCGCCAGTTAGGCGGTGGCAAGCTGCACCTCGACATCGTGGATTACCCTGGTGAATGGCTCCTCGACCTTGTTTTACTACGACAGGATTTCCGGCAATTCTCAGAGGAAGCCCTGAGACGCGCTAAAGCAAGGCCAGATTTGTCAGAAGAGTTTCTGTCAACACTCGCACGTTTTCAAGATAAGCTGCACGATGAGTTTTCAGAGGACATCGCAAAGGATCTGGCAAGCACCTTCACCACGTATTTGAGCCGCTGCCGGGATGATGAGAACGCACTATCCATGTTGCCTCCTGGTCGCTTCCTGATGCCCGGCGACATGAAGGGCACACCAGCCCTCACCTTCGCCCCGCTTAATCTGGGTGATACGCAGGTCAAACCCAAAGCAGGCACGCTCCTCGCCATTATGGAGCGCCGCTACGAAGCCTATCGCAAGCACGTGGTCAGACCGTTCTTCAAAAACCACTTTGCCAAACTGGACAGACAGATTGTGCTGGTGGACGCACTCACGGCAATCAACGCTGGCCCTGAGGCTTTGGATGATTTGAGCGGTGCCCTCACTGAGATTATGGGCGCGTTCAGACCCGGCAAAGCAAGCTGGCTATTTTCAATAGTGTCTCGCAAGATCGATCGCATTCTGTTTGCAGCCACAAAGGCAGACCATCTGCGACGCGAGGATCACGATCACTTGGAGTTACTCCTCAAGCAGCTGGTTGAACGGGCAATCAACCGTGCAGAGTTCTCAGGCGCTTCAGTTGAAACGCTCGCCCTTGCATCCGTCAGAGCCACCAGGCAGGCAACCGTTCATCACGATGGTGCAGAAACCCCTGCACTCCTCGGCACACCAATGCCGGAAGAAACCATTGGCTCCATGAGGTTTGACGGCGAAGAAGAAGCCGCCATTTTCCCCGGCGATCTTCCTGACGATCTGAGCGACCTTTTCTCTACAGAGCAAAGCCACGGCACACCGGAAGATCAGACCGCATTGAAATATGTGCGCTTCCGCCCTCCAAAGCTGGAACGCACGGCAGAGGGGCTGACCTTATCTCTCCCTCACATCCGTTTGGACAGCGCAATGGAGTTCTTGCTGGGAGATAAACTCGCATGACCAACAAGAAAACACAGCAACATAAGCCTCAGGCACGCCGCGCTCCCAAAGCATTCAAACTGGATGACAGCTCCGTCCGGCTGGAGGGGGAGTTTGCCCACGAACCACTTTCCTCTGAAGCCGTTGTGTCAGAAGAAGATGAAAACGCGTTGGCCCTGCCACAGAACAATGTTGCCCCAGAGCCAAAACCAGCGAAGAGTCGTTGGAGCAAGATCATCGCCATTGGCGGTGGCGGCCTCGTCTCACTTGCCGTTGGCTTGGCTGTCGATAGCCTAATCAGAGACCTCTTTGCTCGCTATGACTGGTTGGGCTGGACAGCTGTTGGCCTCACCGCTCTCGGCTTTCTCGGACTGATCGGTTTGTTTTTCAAAGAATGGCGGGCACTTTCTCGACTGGAGCAAATCGACCATATACGCGATGACCTCCAAACTGCTGCAGACAACGATAGCGATAAAGAAGCCCGTGCAGCTCTACAAAAGCTAATGGCGCTCTACGCGGACCGTCCGGAAACAGCTCATGGCCGCGCTCAGCTAAAAGGTCATATGCAGGAAATCATCGATGGGCGAGATCTCGTCAAACTGGCAGAACGCGAGCTGATGGCACCGATGGACGCCCGTGCGCGCCTGATCGTCATGGAAAGCGCAAAACGTGTTTCTGTAGTTACCGCACTATCGCCTCGTGCACTCGTTGATATCCTGATCGTACTTTACGAAAACCTGCGCATTGTTCGCCGCATCTCCCGTCTTTACGGAGCCCGCCCCGGCGCACTCGGTTTCTGGCGCCTTTCACGAGATATAGCGGCTCACCTGGCCGTCACAGGTGGCATGGCCGCAGGAGATAGCCTGCTGGAACAGTTCATTGGTCAGGGCTTAGCAGCAAAACTTTCCGCACGTCTTGGCGAAGGATTGGTCAATGGCTTCCTCACAGCACGCATTGGCGTTGCTGCAATTCAAACCTGCCGCCCTGCACCATTCATCGCCACAAAAGGCCCATCACTAACGGAGCTCATGAGCGAGATCACGAAATCTGCCCCAGATGAGATTGCAGATCAGGATTAACGAATATCTCACGCCAGCCCTATGTTTCCCCCAATCTCTTGGTATGTTCAAAGGGCTGATAAAACAAAGGCGGCAGACACAGCTATGATCACACGCAAAGTCAAAGTGGTAGATGCACAAGACAACTGGGCCGAGGGGTTCCAGCTGGAGCAAGAAATTTTGCGTGAGCTACTCGGAGATATTGTCGAAGACATTCACCACATTGGCAGCACCTCCGTACCAGCTCTCGCCGCCAAACCAATTATCGACATCCTGCTGGAAGTCTCCAGCATCCCAGCACTCGATGCTCAATCTGCAAAGCTGATCAATCTTGGCTATGTCGCCAAAGGTGAATACGGCATTACAGGCCGCCGCTACTTTGAAAAAGGTGGAGACGACCGCACCCATCACCTTCACGCGTTTAAATCAGGAGATCCGCACGTTTATAGGCATCTAGCCTTTCGTGATTACTTAAAAGCTCATCCTGAGATCCGTGAGAAATATGCCCACCTAAAGAAGAAAACAGCACAGGAGGTCAACGGAGATGTCGAGGGATATCGAGAAGGCAAGAATGATTTTGTTGAGCTTCATCTCGCCAAAGCGATTGACTGGGCCAGAGGCTCTTATTGATCCCTATGCTTTTGCCTAAGGTGTCAATTGCACTCTCGACACTGCACCGCCCAATCGCATAATGTGACCCCATGTTTATTCAGTTTTTCGAAGAGCTAAAATCCGCTGGTTTACCCGTATCCGTACGCGAATATCTTACGCTTATGGAAGCGCTGGACGCTGATCTGGCCGGCAAACGGGTGGAGGATTTTTACTTCCTCGCCCGTGCAACGCTGGTCAAAGACGAATCCAATCTGGACAAGTTTGATCGCGTCTTTGGTCACACGTTCAACGGATTGGACCTGATGAGCGAAGTGGCAACCACAGACATTCCAGAGGAGTGGCTGCGCAAGCTCACAGAAAAGCACCTTTCTGAAGAAGAGAAGAAGCTTATCGAATCCATGGGCGGCTTTGAAAAGCTCATGGAAACGCTACAAAAGCGACTGGAAGAGCAAAAAGAACGCCATCAGGGCGGCAACAAGTGGATCGGAACAGGTGGCACATCCCCGTTCGGCGCGTATGGCTACAACCCTGAAGGCATTCGTATCGGACAGGACGGAAGCCGCCATCGCCGAGCGGTCAAAGTCTGGGACAAGCGCGAGTTCAAGGATCTGGATGACACAGTTGAACTGGGCACCCGCAACATCAAGGTTGCCCTGAAACGCCTGCGCAAGTTCGCCAGAACCGGTGCTGCTGATGAGCTGGATCTGGACAACACCATCAAATCCACGGCCCACAAAGGCCTGCTAGATATTCAAATGCGTCCCGAACGACGCAATTCGGTCAAAGTGCTTTTGTTCTTCGACATCGGCGGCTCAATGGATGATCACATCCGCGTCTGCGAAGAATTGTTCTCTGCTGCCAAAACCGAGTTCAAGGTGATGGAATACTTCTACTTCCACAATTGTCTCTATGAGTTCGTCTGGAAAAACAACCATCGCCGCCACACTGAGCGCATCAACACGATGGACGTGCTTCATAAATATCCAAGCGATTACAAAGTGATCTTTATTGGCGACGCTTCAATGAGCCCCTATGAGATCACCTATCCCGGTGGTTCAGTTGAACATTGGAACGAAGAAGCAGGCAACGTCTGGGTAAAACGCGTGACAGACCTTTATCAAAAAGCAGTCTGGCTCAATCCGGTACGGGAAAAGCACTGGGATTACACTCATTCCATCGGCATGATGAAAGAGTTGTTTGATCAGCGCATGTACCCTCTCACTCTGGAAGGCATGGATTCTGCCATGAAGGAACTTGTACGCTAGAGCGAGTTCTAACAACACAGAGCATTTAACCTCCCCTTTTTGTAATTTTACAACTAGACTGCAAGTAGCATTGAGATCTAGACAGCAACTGCGCTTGGCAAAAAGCATGCCTCACACCTGTATCAAGGAAGAAGCTGCAACAAGCTTTCAGCTGGGCGCAAGCTGATTGCGTTAGGCAACAAGTGCACCAGAAGAGCTAAGAGAGGCTATGCTGTGAGCAAATCTATTTTGTGGCAACTGCTTACAAGGACATCGGCAGGCACTATCGCCTTCATTGCCCCGTTCCTTGCTGCCAATGCCAACGCAACAACTATTCCGCCGATTAACTCGCTTATTCCAGCACTCATAATTGAAAGCTGCCTCGACAAAACCGACGCAGCATTGGATAGCCCGGAATTCATCGACTGCCTGACCAACACCCTCACCAGACAACCTGAGGGCGATAACATACATAGCAGCGATCCGACGCACAGGCCTTCAACAGCGAACCATGTCGCCAACTCACCAGATCGTCTGGATGGCACCAACGTGGTTGTTTGCGCCTCAGAGAACGCTGGTTACACCAAGTGCAAGATCTCGAACGCCAACCGCAATTACGTCCAGTTGCTGCGCCAGACCTCCTCAGCACTCTGCAAACTCAATGAAAGCTGGGGCGTCGTCCCATCGCATCTTTGGACGGATAAAGGCTGCTCTGGCATCTTTTATGTTGGCAACAAACCGTACGCTCGCAAAACCGTAAACACGGTAAGCGCCAGTTCATCTTCTCTAAAGAAGCAGATCAAGTCAGCCAGCTCAGGTGGTTTGATCACCCCCATTCCGCAGCTTCCTGAATTTACGAAGGACGGATGGCGTAAATGCGCTCTCGAATTTCAGGTTTGCGAGCTGCCCTACGCAACAACCGTTCGCTTCGGCAGGCCCGGCGCATTTTACGAGAAGTCTGCGAAAGGTGATGTTCATTGCCGGACCGATTTCTTCGGAGACCCAGATCCTGCCTCGAAAAAAGCATGCTATTACAAGCTGAAGCGGGATAGCACATCTCCACAGGCTGCGCCTCCAACGCAAGTTGTGACACAAGACTTGCCGCCATTGGAAAACAGCCAGATTGCACCGGAAGATGATCTGGCGATCAATGTGGCCGAACCACTCTGGAAGGCCCGCCGCGCCTGCTCCACACTGGGCAGCAAGATCATTGCAACCAAGAATTCCCTGTCAGAGTTGCCGCCTGTCTATTTGGGCCTCGGCACCTTCACCAATCAGCAAATGAACCAGAAACCGGTACTGGTACGGACAGGGGACAAACTCGCTGGTCGCGGCGTTTACCAAAGTCAGGGCATGTACGTGCCCTTCAACTTTTCCTGCGCGCTCAACAGCAACGGAACAGCCGCCCAACATTTTGTTTTCCATGAACAAAACACAGACCTCATAACACAGGACCTTCTGCCAAACTCTGACAAGTTCCTTCAGGAAAAAGCTCCATTGAATGGATTTGACGGTCCCTATGTCTGGGTGTCTGGCCTCCCAACAGGCGCAGGCGACAAGAGCGCAGTTTTGGCTCATGGCGTACCTGAAACAGACGATACCGACTTTTACGCCCGCTGTCTGGCTGGAAGCGGTGATATCGAGATCATGTTTCAGTCAACCGTCCCTGCTTTGCAGGAAGGCGATAGTATCCTGATTTCGCTAAGCACAAGACGGTTCAAGGAAAGTTATGTTGGCGTCGGCAGTTCGTTGAATCAGGAAGCCGGTGTTTCCCTGCCACTCCTCACTTTGAACAATGGCTCTTCACTTTGGAACCGAATGGTGCGAGACAACGAGTTGAAGATCAATCTGGGCGGCTATGCTATCTACAACGTAAGCCTCAAAGGCAGCGCTAAGCACGTTCGCAACTTCATCAGCGCATGCAGCGCCAGCAAATAACCTAGGCTACGCAGTCTTGAAGTATTTGCCCGGCGTCGTGCCAAAGGCTTTGCGGAACTGAGAAATAAACGGACTTGGCCCTTCATAACCAAGTTTGAAAGCCACATCACCCACACTTCGGCCTGCTGAGAGCAGCTCCAAAGCACGAAACAGCTTGGCCTGCCCACACCATTTGCGATAACTCCAGCCCGTCTCATCAAAGAACCGCCGCTCAAACGTGCGCTGGGACATAAGCGTCCGCTCCGCAGCATCCGCAAGGCTCGGCAGGTGCGCAGGGCATGACAGGATAGACTGGCAAAGCTCTTTCAAAAGCACGTGGTTGACTGGCATCGGCAATTGCAGCGGCGCATCTGGTAAACTCTTCAATTGATCAACAATCACCTGCGCAATCCGCGCTGTCGCCCCATCAAGCGCATAGTCCCGGGGCGCTGCCATAATCTCCTGTATCAGCTCGCGTAAGAGCGGCGTCACTTGCACCACAACAGGCTTATCAGAGAGTCGCTCAGACCAGTCCTCTCGCAGATACAGGCTCCGAAACTGTGTTTTGATCGGATAGACAGTCCGATGCATCATACCTCCGGGAACCCAGACTGCACGCTCTGGCGGTACAACAAATGTCCCCTCCTCAGTAAACACAGTCGTGGACCCTTGCATGATATGAACCAGCTGCCCGCGTGAATGCGCATGCGGCTCCCCCTGCCCGCCGATGGGCATATCTACCGCATAAGCAACAATGGGTTGCGGACGATCCACCTCATGTGGGTCTGCAAAAACATCAGCATGAATGGGCATCAAACACCTCTTGGCGACTTCAAGATATTTTTTGGCAAACTAGTGCTATCACGTAAACAAACTTTTCGCTTACTTAATTGCAAAACTCATTTCTAAGAACGAAGCACCATGTTGAATATCATTAAAGACATCAGAGCCGACTGGCGCTCACCCTTTGTATTTTTGTTGGTCCTCACCGTCGCCTCACAGCTCTCATTTTCTGTGTGGTGGAACCTCATCAATAACTTTGCAGTTAACACGCTCGATTTCACGGGGCAGGAAATCGGCATTCAGCAGTCCATCCGCGAAATCCCTGGCCTGCTGGCATTCACAGTCATTTTCATGCTGTTGATCTTCAAAGAACAAACGTTCACGTTGATCTCTTTGGGCCTGATGGGCTTCGGCATTGCAATCACCGGATATTTCCCATCCGCGATCGGCTTTTACGCCACCACCCTCATCATGTCTTTCGGCTTCCACTACTACGAGACGCTCAAGCAGTCTCTATCCCTACAGTGGTTGCCAAAGAAGGATGCCCCAGCACTGCTCGGACAAATTATTGCGGTCTCATCACTGGTCTCACTGTGCATCTACGGCTCGATCATGATCGGCTGGAAAACGTTTGACCTATCCTATGAGCAAGTGTTCTTGTGGGCAGGCATGGCAGGCATGGCCCTGACCATCTTTGCCACCTTTGCCTTCCCAAAGTACAAAGCACACGTGGAACAGCATAAAAAGCTGATCCTGCGCAAACGCTATTGGCTCTACTATGCGCTCACCTTCATGAGTGGTGCCCGCCGTCAAATCTTTACAGTCTTCGCAGGCTTCCTGATGGTCGAACGCTTTGGCTACGAAGTGCATGAAGTTGCAGCGCTGTTTCTGCTGAATGGCGCAATCAACATGTTCCTCGCTCCAAAGATCGGTGCGTTCATCGGTCGGGTTGGTGAGCGGACTGCATTGACTTGCGAGTATGTCGGTTTGATCATCGTCTTCCTCTCCTACGCATTCGTCACCAACGTCTACGTGGCTGGCACTCTTTACGTGATCGATCATGCTTTCTTCGCCATGGCCATCGCAATGAAAACCTACTTCCAGAAGATTGCAGACCCGGCAGACATCGCACCAACCTCCGCTGTCGACTTCACCATCAACCACATCGCAGCTGTGGTGATTCCGGTGGTCTTCGGCACGATCTGGCTCTTCTCCCCTGCACTGGTGTTCATTGCAGGCGCATCCATGGCTGCCATCAGCCTGATCCTGAGCCGCATGATCCCGCGCAATCCGGAACCTGGCATGGAAACCGTTTGGGTTCCAACCCGTCAACCACAAGCAGTTGGCGCTGAGTAAACGCTTCCAATCACACAACAAAAAAGGCTGGCCCAATCGGACCAGCCTTTTTCATTTAAACTCTACAGCTGATTAGCTCTGGCTCTCTGGGATGTGAACCACCAAACCATCCATCTCGTCCGTCACACGGATCTGGCAGGACAAGCGAGACGTGTCACGAACGTCCTGAGCAAAGTCGAGCATATCTTCTTCCATAGGCTCTGGATCGCCAGTCTTGTCATTCCAGGCTGGGTCCACGTACACGTGACAGGTCGCGCAAGCGCAGGCACCACCACATTCCGCTTCGATTCCAGGAACCATGTTCTTAATCGCGTTCTCCATAACGGTAGAACCGGCAGCAGCATCCACCTCATGGCTTTCACCTGATGAGGTGATGAAAGTAATCTTTGGCATATTTAAAGTCGTCCCGACCCTGATTGGCTTATTCTGTTGCCTTCAGATACATGTAGGCGCCCAGCTATTCAAGAACTTCTGGACCAGACCTTATGGTCAAACCCGCGCAGCCAATCATACTTCACGAATTCTGCAGCTCTGAGAGATCCGCCGAGACCTCGGCAAGGCAACTCTCAACAGTCATTAGCAATGGCACAGTTCCGTTCGCAGCTTCCTGCTCAGCTTGCTCCAGAGCCTCCCCAAGCGCAAACGCACCAACACCGCGTGCAGAACCCTTAAACCGATGCAGCAAAGCACAAAGGGTTTCTGTTCCCATTGTCTCGTGCAATCCCCGACGGAACTCTTCTATCTGATCAGCAAACATCTTCAGAATCTGACCTTGCAAATCCGGGTCATCAAACGTCACAGAAGAGAAGTGATACCTACATATAGCACTTGTAGTTTTATGTAGTTCCATAGCTAAGTTTACGTTAGGCCTCCAAATACAGCCAAGTGACTCAAAGTTATCGCGATATTCTGAAAGTTGATTCGCTTGAGTGACTCAAACCCTGCCACCACCAAGACTCTGCAGTGACTCTACCCCTCATTTTCCATAGGCAACGGAATCTAGTCCCCAAAAGAAAACACAGGTTTTTATTTCATGGTTAACAAGATCCTACCGCCCAGATTCAAATCTAGACTCGTGACCCCGTCACCGGCTCTCACTGCCATTACACGTTAAAATTGACAAGACGCTCTGTTAAAGATGGTTAACAAGATTTTTCGAATTACCATCACGCTCCAGCATCGCACGTCCCGTATCGGTCAGCTTACAAACGAGCCAATCCGGCTTCAACGGGTTGGAAAACCAAGGCTCCGCCCACCCTGCTGCAATACACGCCCGCACAGTTGCAGCTGGCACTTGTCGACCGCTCTCATCGAACAGCGGTAACTTTCCACCTGCTTCGTTAAGACCTCGCCTTAACCATTTGAGTTGTGTGGGACTCGGACGATTGGAACCTTTAGAACTGACTGGAGAATTTTCGCGATTAGTCATAGTGAGTTCCCCCCAAAATTGCTGCCTGTGACTTATCGTAGGGCACCTAAAAATCCCGGCAACTTCTGTTGTACAGTCCACCGGATTGTGCCATTAGGTTAAGGGTAGCTGCAAGGTGGGGAAATCTAAATCTTAAGGTACCGTTAACATTAACGGTCCGCTTTGATTCTGAAAACTCCCTGTTTTTGGCCCTAGAAGTTCGACGGTGCTCTCAATTCAGAGCTGTTGGATTGCATGGGGCCAAACCTATTGTTGTCTGAAATGCGTTCTTGTTTGGGAGGAGTGTATTTCGCGTAGGACGGACACCTTGTGGTGACGGCGCCGGCACAAAAGGCGAAAAATGTGCTGACGACCGGCAAGTAGAGAGTACGGACGCGAGGCGAGATATGGCGAACACCCCGAAGGCGAAAGCTCCATCGGAAGTGGCTCTGTCAGCGGTAGAAGAAGCCCTTCAGGCTGATTTTGGCGCTCCACAAGAGTCTATTTTATCCAGTGAACAGGAGAGCACCACTGCGGAACCCCCGCAAATGTCTGCTAGCCCTGCAACGGAGTCTGTAACAACAGCTCCTTCCTCTGATAAAAAACTGGCTCAGCTTGTAGAAGAAAATCAAGCTCCGAGACAGGTTCGCAAACGTGGCCGTGGTGGCCGCCCGCCCACAGCAAGTAATGATGACCGCCAGTCCATTGGCTCACTGATGTTTGCTCTGCAACGCAAGCCGTCTGCAGCTCCATTCTGGTTCGCATTTGCAGTCTCCGTTGTCTGGGCCAGCCTTGGCTTGGCGATGTCCTGGGGCTCATTCGCTGCTCAACTTGAAAAATCATCCTCCTTCTCAGGCGTATTTGAAAACCCGACATTGGTTCTCATCTCCGTCTTTATTGTTGTTCCAATCGCATTTGTCTGGGTTATGGCTCTCCTGTTCTGGCGAGCACAGGAAATGCGCAACGTCGCGCGCGGCATGACAGAAGTTGCTCTTCGTCTTGCTGAGCCTGAGGATGTTGCAAAAGAAAGCATCCTGAACGTTGGTCAGGCAATCCGCCGCGAAGCTGCCGCCATGGGCGACGGCATCGAACGCGCGATTGCACGTGCCAGCGAGCTGGAAGTGCTCATTCATAAGGAGGTCTCTTCTCTTGAGAACTCCTATAATGACAACGAACTGAAAATTCGTCGTCTGGTGGAAGAACTTGTCAGCCAGCGTGAAGCCATTCAGGCAAACGCAGAGCTGGTTCGTGAAACCATCTCCGGCTCCCACGAAAATCTTGCATCACAGCTCGCGAACACATCAGAGGAATTCGCCTCCTCTGTTGATCGTGCCCGGGAACGCCTAACCGGTTCGATCGACGCTACGCTTGAGCAGATGACAAGCAAGATCGAAAATCGCGTCACAGAAGCGACCGACAGCTTCACTGAAGCTGGTAGCGAAATGGTCTCCTCGCTGACCGTTCGCTCCGATGATTATGTCGAGCGCCTCACCTCTACCGGCTCTGAGCTGGTTGAAACACTCTCCGACACCGGCTCCAAGCTCTCTGAAACACTTCACGAGCGCGGATCTTCTATCAATGAAGAGTTCTCCTCTACTGCAAACTCCTTCATTGATAACCTGACCGAGCGCGGTACAGACCTCAACACCCGTCTTTCTGAAACCTCAGAAGCACTCGTTGACAATCTGGCAAGCCGCAGCGATGAAATCACGGCATCCCTGTCCTCCACCGGAACTGAAATTGTTGAGGGTCTTTCCACTCGCGGCAATGAAATCAGCGACCTGTTGGCAGAACGTGGCGACGCTCTGAACGCAACACTCGGCGCTGCTGGCGCAGAACTGTCTGCAACCATCACAGACCAGACAGAGGCCATGAAAGGCGTTCTGCAGGCACAGGGTACTGAGCTGACTGCCTCTATCGAAGAGACCGTCTCTTCTGTAACGGCACAGTTTGTTGGAGCAAGCTCTGACCTGACACAAACTCTGGTAACCACATCCGGTGAAGTTGTTGGCCAGATCAGTGCAGCAAACACAGAACTCAACTCCACACTGACCAACGGTCTGTCCGAGTTTACATCCAGCGTTTCGCAAACCAGCGGCGAGCTGGCACAGACACTGGTGATCACCACATCAACCGTCACCGAGCAGCTGACCGAAGCAAATGCGTCCCTCACCGATACGCTCAATGTTTCCGTTCAGTCCATCAGCTCTGCTGCTGAGGGTGCAAGCTCGCAGATTGGTGCTGTTCTTTCAAACGGCGTTACAGAGTTGAGCACAAGCGTCACAAGTGCAAGCTCCGAACTCTCACAAGCTCTGGCAACAACAACCTCCACTGTGACCGATCAGATCAACAGTGCGAACGACACCCTGACAGAAACAATGAACCTTGGCGTTGTTTCCATTAACCAGAGTGTCGAGACCGCAGGTTCCGAGCTGACAACGACACTTCTCACCGCTTCCAGCGAAGTCACTGAGAAGATCACCACAGCAAACGACAACCTGACTGAGACCTTGAAGGGTGGCATCGATACCATCACCCGTACAGTGGATGGCGTTAGCGGCGAACTCTCCCAGTCTCTGGACAGCGGCGTTGAGCTTCTGTCTCAAACGGTTAGCAACACAACCTCTGTTATGGCTGAGACAATGGAAAGCGGCGTAGCTAATCTCAACGAGAGTGTTTACGGCGTATCCGCACAGCTGACAGAAACACTGGACACCAGCGCATCCAACTTCACAGCATCTGTATCCGGCGCGACCGCCAACATCACAGAAGCTCTGGAAGATGGCGTCTCCAGTCTCAGCACCACTGTTTCTGGTGCAAAAGAGCATATCTCCGAGGCTTTGGAGGGCGGCGTTGTCACACTCAGCGAAACCGTCAATGCTGCAGGTTCCCAGATCTCTACGATTATGGACAGCGGTGTGGGCAGCCTGACCGACTCGGTCAAAACTGCAGACACAATCATTTCCGAAACGCTGAACACAGGCGTCGGCAACCTCAGTGAAACCGTCAATGCAGCAAGCTCCCAGATCTCAACGATCATGGACAGCGGTGTGGGCAGCCTGACCGACTCGGTCAAAACTGCAAACACGATCATTTCCGAAACGCTGGATACAGGCGTCGGCAGCCTCAACGAAACCGTCAATTCCGCAAGCACACAAATCTCAACGCTTATGGAAACCGGTGTTGGCAGCTTGAACGAGACTGTAAACACCGCCAATACTCAGCTGACAGATACGCTGAACCTGACAGTCACAACAGTTTCCGATCAGTTCGGCAGTGCAAACGCGCAGCTGCATGAAACGCTCGAAACTTCTATCTCTGGCATCACCAATCACTTCACCTCCGCAAGCACACGTCTTTCCGACGAGATCCTTACCCGTGGTGAAGAAATCAACGCCAACCTGTCTCTTACAAGTGGCCGCCTGATCGATACGATCACAGGCCGCACCGAAGAGATGATGGGTGTCGTTGATGAGCGTGTGACCAATCTGGACACTGCCCTGCGCTCAACCGGCGAACAGGCAGCAGAAGGCATTGCAAACCGTGGTCGCGAGATCAATGAAGCAATCGCTGTTCAGTGCACCGACTTCATCGACACACTGTCCCACCGCTCCACTGAGGTTTCCGAAGTGTTGCGCGGTGCTGGTGAAAGCATCATTGCGGATCTGTCTCTGCGTGGTGGTGACATCGCAACCCGTCTGGATGACACGGCAAACACACTCGGCACCACAATCACAGTTAGCGGCGGCGAGCTGGCTGACCGTCTTGGCAACGTCAGCACTCAGATCTATGAGAGCATCACCATCAACGGTGCTGAGCTGGATCAGCGTCTGGCAGAGCGCGGTGCAGAAGTTGCTGACACCATCAGCAAACAGACATCCGCCTTCAAGACCGCTCTTGAAAGCACAACAACTGACATCACCGGCGCACTTGGCCTGCGCACTGAGGAACTGGCTGACAAACTGGCTGACACCGGTACACAGCTTGCATACCTCATCGGCTCTCGTGGTGAGCGCGTAACAGCTGATCTGACCGAAATCGGCGATCGCATTACCGAAACCCTCGACATCCGTGGTCGCGCTTTGAACGATGGTCTAGCCAGCAAACTGGCAGAACTGGAACAGGTTGTTACCGAAAGCGGTTCCGATCTTGTTCAGTCTCTCGATTTGCGCAGTCAGAACATCGGCGAATCCTTCGACAACCGCATCGAGACACTCGACGCGAAACTCGAAGAACGCACCAACACCTTTGAGCAGAGCTTCGATACACGCGCAGCAGCCCTCACTGAGACCATCGAAAGCCGCACTACCAAGCTGGCAGACGCGGTCGAACAGGGCACTGGCATCATCGCAAGCACTCTGGAAGAGAAAACCCAATCCATCTCCAGAATCCTCGAAGATCGTACCGACATCATTGCGGTCAATCTCTCCGAGCGAGTGGAACAGGTTGGTGTCTCTCTCTCCAATCGTGCAGAGAAGATCGGCGAAATCCTCGCTCAGCGTTCCGAAGCTATCGAAGAGACAATCTCTACAAGCCTGTCCACCTTCGATCAGGCAGTCGGCGACAAGGTCGAAGCAGCTGCAACTGTCATCTCTGACCGTGCAGAACACCTTGCAGACTCTCTGTCCACCGGCACAGAGCGCATCGATCAGGCTCTGGACGCACGCGCCAAGCAGATCTCTGAAACTCTGGTCAGCCGCACCCGCGAGATTGCCAAAGCATTCCACGACGGTCAGACCGAGATCAACGAAGCGCTCGACAGTCGTCTGGAAGAAGCTGGCAGCATCATCGTTCAGCAGTCCAAGAACCTCACCGACGCTCTGTCCGAGCAGGTCGCAGAGATCAACGTTTCTCTTGGCTCCAAAGTGTTCGAAGTTGCAGAAACACTCGACACCCGCTCCAAAGCTCTCGAAACGATCCTCAACGATCGCCTCGAAGCAATCTCCTCCACCATGGGAGACGAGAGCGAGAAGGCAGCAACCACGCTTACAAGCGCAATGGCAGAGGCAACCTCTTCCCTTGGCTCTGAAAGCACCCGTGTTCGCGACCTTATCCTCGAAGTCGTTGGTCAGGCATCCGATCGTCTTGCTCAGGAACGTGACCTCACAACCGAGAAGGTTGTCAGCAGCGTAGAGCAGCTGTCCGGCACACTGAGCAAAGAAGGCGAGCGTCTGCAGGAAATTGTTTCCAACTCCATCGGCGAAGCCCGCAACTCTCTGGAAGGCGAAGGCGAGAAAGCAGCAGCAGCTGTTTCCGATGCCATGGCAACCGTCCGCGGTACGCTCACCAAGGAAGGCGACGAAGTCGCACAGCGCGTTCTCAGCACTGTGGCTCAGGCAGCTAACGCTCTGGCCGTGGAAAGCGAAAACGCCCGCGCCATGTACACCGCAACCCTGGCTGAAATGTCTGGCGCCCTCACCGGCGAAAGCGACAAGGTCCGTGGTGATCTGTCCCAGACTATCGAGCTGGTGACTGGCCGCCTCTCCGCAGAAAGCGAACGCTCCAAGACGATCCTCGCAGAATCTGCAGAAGACGTCCGCAAGCTTCTGGCTGGCGAAACCGACGAAGTTCGTGCTCGCGTCTTCACCACCATCGAAGAAGCAGCAGGCACTCTGTCCACCCGCGTCAAGTCCGTGGCAGACGAGCTGCTGGTTAAAGCCGAGAACCTCAACGATGCCTTCGGCAGCCGCTCTGCTGAGCTTTCAGAGATCATCGGCAAGGACGGCAGCGAGTTGATCACTGCCATCGAAAACCGTGCTCATGACCTCACCACACGCGTCAACGAAGTCCAGAACGCAATTCTGGATGCGGTTGCTGTGAAGGGCCGTGAAGTCTCTGACCGCTTTGCACAGAACGGTCTGCAGGCAACACGCGATTTGGTTGAAGCTGGCGACAAGATTGTGACTGCAATCGATGAGCGCAGCAACATCGCAACAACCCGTCTGGACGACAGCCGCGAGCGTATGCAGGCCGACATGAACGTCCTGCTCAACGCAGTCTCCACAAAGGGTCAGGAAGTTGCAGAGACCGTCACCCGTCAAGGTGCAGTCGCAACCGACGCTCTGACACAAACCATCGACGGCATCGGCAACACCATCGAAGATCGCACCCGGATGGCTGTGAACGTGATGACAGGTACCAAAGAGCGTCTGGAAACAGATGTCTCCGAAATCCTGACACGCCTCAACGCATCCAACGGAAGCCTTCGTCAGATCCTTGCATCCGCAAGTGAGAACCTGTCTGAAGTTGAAACCAACCTCGCAAACCGTGCAGGTGAGTTCAGAACCGCGATCGACCGTGCTGTTACCGAGACTGAAGCAGCAAACGCCACCATCGAGAACCAGGTCGGCCAGCTCCGCAACACAACACATACCGTGCTTGCAGACGCTGCGAAGATCGCGGGCCGCATGGAAGACCAGAACCAGCTTCTCGGTCAGGCCATTGCAGATCTGGAAGCAACCAACACCCATGTTGACAGTCGCTTCACAGACCGCCGTATGGCAATCGAAATGGTTGCAGACACGCTGATCAAGAAAACCTCTGATGTTGAAGTGCTCATGGCGAACTACACCAACACCCTTGGTGATACGCTTGAAGTTGCTGACGACAAGGCCCGCGAAGTTTCCGGCATGCTCCGTGCTGCTGCAGAAGCTGCGACCAAGTCTGTGACTGAGCAGTTCGAAAGCATGCGCATGACCGCTGGTATGGAAGGTCAGAAGGCACGTGATGCAGTTAAAGCTGCCCACGATGATATCCTTCATGACATGAAGTCCACCGTCACTGAGGCATCCGAGCGCTTTACCGATGCAACATCCCGCATGCGTGAAGTTGCCCGTTCAGTGCACCATGAGCTGGAAGCAACCCGCTCTGAACTGAATGCAGGTATTCTGGCTCTGCCGGATGAAGCAGAAGCATCTACCTCTGCACTGCGCCGTATCGTGAGCGAACAGGTGAAGGCACTGGAGGAACTCTCCACAATCGTGTCCCGCCAGTCCTCTCAGTTCGATGTGTCCACGCCAGCTGAACCGGCACGTGCAGTCAATGCAGCTCCGGCAGCAGTGGCAGCGACCAGCCAGTACGCAGCAGCTGAAGCACCAACCCTGCAGCAAGTTGCAGCAACCGGCGCAAAGCCAGCACGTATGGCGCCAAGCCCTCGCCGCATGGAAGCACCAGCTCCACGCGCAAAGCGTCCGCAGCCAACACCAGCGGCTGCACCGCAGGGAAACGGCACATCCAAGGGCTGGATCAGCGACCTGCTCCGCCGCGCTTCAGACGATGAAGACACAATGGGCGGACATCCGCGTGACACAGCAAACGCACGCACCCCGCAGCACATGGTTGAATCCCTCAACTCCCTGAGCATGGACATTGCTCGTGCAGTTGATCATGAAACCTTTGTGGATCTGTGGGAGCGTTACAAGCGTGGCGAACGTGATGTCTTCACCCGTCGCCTGTACACCCTGCAAGGTCAGCAGACCTTCGACGAGATCCGCCAGAAGTACGGTCGCGATCCTGAATTCCGCAGCGCAGTTGAGCGTTACATTCAGGACTTCGAGCAACTCCTGTCTCAGGTCTCCAGAAGCGACAGCGACAATCAGCTCGGTCAGACCTACCTGACCTCTGATACCGGCAAGGTCTACACCATGCTTGCTCACGCAAGTGGCCGCTTCGACTAAGCACTGCTGACATTCAAACTCAAAAAAGGCTCCTGAGATTTTCAGGAGCCTTTTTTGTTAGGCCGACACAATAACACCGGTCTCCGTACTCGTTGCCCTTGCCCCCCCCCCTCATACCTCTCAGATCCTGTGGTCTCCGACCCTAAAACTCTCTCAATCGCATCCTACAACTCGGGGATGTTTGATCCTCAGAGGAAGCGATAGGGTGTGCTTCACAAGAGCAAAGGCGGAAAAGAGCGATGCAGGCAACGTGGCGGCGAAATTCCTTAAAAAGCGCATTGGAACACATCCACTCAATAATGCAGCTGAAGTTCGGGTTCCGGTTGTGGGATGGCACACATGTTCCTGCCAATCCGCCTCAAGCAATTATTGCAATCAATGATCCCGGTGTGATCTCGGCCCTTTTGCGACGCCCCAGGATTGAGACACTTGTTGATGCATGGGTACAAAAGCGGGTCGATATCGAAGGGGTAAACCTCTTTGAGATGGCAGAATTGCGCCCACCCGGAAAAGCAAGCAAGCTCGCCAAAAACCTGAACCGTCGCCTACTCGCAAAAGCAGTCCTGCCCTTTCTGTTCGCCCCCTCAAAACGCCGTGCTAGTTCAGAGGTAAAAGGAGAAGGTGCCCGTGATGGCAGCGAGACCTCAAACAAACGCAATATCGCCCACCACTATGATGTCTCAAATGAGTTCTACGCGTTATTCCTTGATGAACAAATGCTCTACACCTGCGCCTATTTCACGAAGGCCGAAAACACACTGGATCAGGCACAGCGCGACAAGCTGGATATGATCTGCCGAAAGTTGCGACTGGAACCGGGAGACCACCTGTTGGATATCGGATGTGGTTGGGGTGCTCTCATTTGCCATGCTGCAGAGCACTACGGCGTCAAAGCGAAGGGCGTGACCCTTTCTGAGCAGCAAGTCCTGCTGGGTCGCAAAATCATAGCAGAACGTGGCTTGGAAGACCGTGTCTCAATCGAACTGCAGGACTTCTCCAAACTCTCCGGCACTTTCACGAAAATCTCGTCCATCGGCATGTTTGAGCATGTCGGCCTTGCCAATCATGAAGGATACTTCCAAGCCGTCAAGCGTCTGCTGGAGCCGCGCGGGATCTACCTGCACCATGCCATAACAAGACCAGGCAAGCGCACAGAGAAGAAATTCAGGAAAAAGCCTGCCGAATACAAAGCACTGATCCGCTACATCTTTCCCGGTGGAGAGCTCGACCACATCGGCATGAGCCTCCGCAACCTCGAGGCCACAGGCTTTGAAGTGCACGATGTAGAAGGCTGGCGGGAACATTACGCTTACACCACATCCCACTGGGCAACACGGCTTATGTCACGCAAGGAGGAGGCGATCGCTCTGGTGGGAGAAGAAACCTTCAGAATGTGGGCGCTGTATCTGGCAGGAGTCTCACTGGCATTTGAACGCGGTTCCGCACAAATATTCCAGACCGTCGCAACCCGAAAAACAAAAAGCTTCTCCGGGATGCCTCTGACACGGGCCTCCCTGTACAAACGAGAGAATGAGACCTGTTAGCGATCAGATGCCCTATGAACTCGTCAGAAGCGGTTGCGGCAATCAGCTCACCAGAGCAAACGCAATGGCCCACATGACAACAGCGATGACACCATCAAGAACCCGCCAGGAGGCGGGATTTGCAAATATTGGTCTCAGCAAACGGGCGCCATATCCCAGGGAGAAGAAGAACACGAAGGACGCCACGACAGCCCCCATGCCAAAAATGTACTCAGCACCTTCATGGCGACTGGCAACAGACCCGACAAGCAGCACTGTATCCAGATAGACATGTGGGTTCAAAAACGTAAGCGACAACACCACAACAAGTGTACCGACAATCCCTGCTGTTTTGCCCTCATCCGGACTGAGAACCGCCCCTCCTCTGATCGCGGACAAAGCACTGCGAGCACCGTAAAGAGCCAGAAAGCCAGCCCCGCCATACCGTAGAAATGGCTCTAACTCGGGAATTGTCGCAGATATTGCCGCGAGGCTGGATATTCCAACCGTAATCAGAAAGGCATCACTAACAGCACATGTGATGCAGGTCAGGAAAACATGCTCTCCTCGCAAGCCCTGCCTCAGCACAAAAGCGTTTTGTGAGCCAATTGCGAAGATCAAACTAAGACCAAGAGAAAAGCCGGAAAAGGCAACTGATAAGACTGACATTGGGTTTCCTAAGAGAGGAATTGGGAACTCATTGCCAACTTGACTACCTCGCCCTTCATCATTAGTAAAATTCAAATACCTTCTTCTACATTAGAGATTCTAATGGATTTTGACCGAGCACAACTGGCCGCATTCGCATCAATCCTCACCACTGGTACATTTGAGAGAGCAGCACAACACCTCGGCATCACGCAATCCGCAGTATCTCAGCGCCTGAAGGCCCTTGAAGAGAAGCTTGGTTGCGTCCTCATAATACGAGGTACACCATGTGTCACCACCACTCAGGGAGAAGTGCTGCTTCGACACGCTAACGAAGTTGCATTGCTGGAGAAACAGGTCAAAGAGGAAATTGGCTTTTCGAGCGAGGCCAGCAACCTGACCAGCCTCCAGATAGCAGTCAACGCAGACAGCCTTGCCACGTGGTTCATAGATGCACTCGCACAGGTGGATGGTTTTCTGTTCGACCTGAAGATTGACGATCAAGACCACAGCGCAAACTGGTTGCGACGCGGGGAAGTTCAGGCCGCTGTCAGCGCGGAACCTACCCCCATACGCGGATGTGATTGCTTTCCTTTGGGCGCTCTGCGTTACCGGGCGACAGCAAGTCCGGCTTTCGTCAAGCAATGGTTCCCGAAAGGCGTCACCCTTGATGCACTGAAGCTCGCACCTGCGCTCACCTACAACATCAAAGATACGCTACAGACAGAATGGTTGCGCGCAGTATTTGGAGAGAGCATTTTCCCAAACACCCATTGGCTCCCAAGCCCTCAGGCGTTTATCGACGCCACAGTCAATCACATCGGTTGGGGCATGAACCCGAGCATTCTGGTCGATCCACTCATTGAGCAAGGGAAGCTGATTGAGCTGATCCCGGACACGCCATACGACACAAAACTTTTCTGGCATACAAGCCGGGCAACAGCCCACACAATAGCTCCCCTCACAACAGCCATACGCCAGGCAGCAAGATCAGCACTGGCAGACTAAGGCCAGATGTGAGTAGCCTGAACAAGCATCTCTGTTTTCCAGAGCACGATACATACGCCTTGGTACAAATTGTTAAATTGACCCAGAAATCAACATCATAGTAGTTCTCCTTACCTGCGTCAGTGTATCGGGCACACCTCCGCATTGAGCTGAGCAGCTCCTTCTCATCGGGCAACGCAAGGAATGCTGACATGAACTACCCAAACATCGCAATTCTCGGGGCCGGAACAATTGGCATGAGTTGGACAGCGCTGTTTGCAGCCACGGGTCGGCAAGTCACAGTTTATGATCCCTCACCGGAAACAGAAGACCGGGTGACCGCTCTGGTAAAAAATGCCGCAGAAACGCTTGCTGCACTTGGATGGCAACATGCCGGTGACACATCAAAATTACGGTTTACAAACGACCCTGTGGCAGCAGTATCAGACGCCGACTTCATTCAGGAAAGCGTGCCGGAGAGGCTGGAGATCAAACACGGGCTCTACCAGCAGATCGAACCACACCTGAAACCAGAAGTCATCATTGGTAGCTCAACCTCCGGCTTGAAGCTCTCTGAGATGCAGGCAGGATTTAACAATCCAAGTCGCTTCATTCTGGCTCACCCGTTCAATCCACCACACCTCATCCCATTGGTCGAGCTGATGGACAATGAGAAAACGGATGCTGGCGTACTCCAATCAGCAAAAGACTTCTATGAGAGCATTGGCAAAGTTTGCGTACGCCTCAACAAAGAAGTTCCCGGGCACATTGCAAACCGGCTACAGGCAGCAATCTGGCGCGAGACTATTCACCTGGCGATGGAAGGTGTCGCCAGCGTCGAGGATATAGACAAGGCCGTTGCTTACGGCCCCGGCCTCCGTTGGGCCGCTATGGGTCCAAACACACTCTTGCATCTGGGCGGCGGTGAAGGCGGTATCCGTTCGTTCTGTGATCACCTCGGCGGTCCTTTCCAAAGCTGGTGGGACGATCTGGGCGCTCCAAGGATCACACCAGAGGTGGTGGATACACTGGAAGACGGCGTGAAAGCCTCATTGGAAAACACATC
The DNA here is from genome assembly GCF_001623065.1 of Pseudovibrio sp. Ad46. Lineage (NCBI taxonomy): Bacteria > Pseudomonadati > Pseudomonadota > Alphaproteobacteria > Hyphomicrobiales > Stappiaceae > Pseudovibrio > Pseudovibrio sp. Ad46. Next base: position 214,078 of record NZ_LMCG01000079.1, read on the forward strand.
CATGCAAGAACTGGCAAAGCACCGAGATGATCTCGTTTTGCAATATGTCTTGTCGGGGCAAACCAAGAAAGAGAGAAGCCCAGCCTAAGCGAAGCTGACATCCAAGCTACCAAGCGCTGGTCCTATGTTCTTTTCCAACCCGTCCCTACCATGAGCACATGCACAACAAAGGAGAGTGTCATGTGCTCATCAACGGGCTCGGCAAAACCAACAATTCTGATCGAGAATGACCGCGTAAAAGTCGCCGAATGGCGGTTCAAACAACGCGGAGATAACACGGGCTGGCATCGTCATGCCTACGACTACATCGTAGTCCCGCTCTTCGATGGCACTCTGGAAATCAATTTAGGCAATGGGGAAACAGTGGAAGCCGCTATGCAAAACGGAGTTCCATACTTCAAAGAGATTGGCGTAGAGCACGATGTCATCAACGCCAACAACTTCGAATGCGCATTCGTCGAAATTGAACTCCTTGAAGCGCGTCGATAAACACCGGATTTGAACCCGCCTACTTCGTCGTCCCTGCGACCTCGATCGCAGCCGGTGCAGCAGCAGCCACTTGCCGCTTGCCTGCGTCCTGCTGGCTGTTCAGTGCAGCGCGTTTGGCAGCGGCCTTTGCGCGGGGGATGCGACCGACAGTGTTGATAGACCAGCTGGTGATCTGGGCAAGCACATTGTCTGAGGCAGCATTAAGTGCCGGAATTGCATCAGTGACCGTATCGCCAGTTGTCGGCACACTCGCCGCAAACACACGCATGCCGATGGAGCGGCCATCCCGGTCATCCACGATGCGTGCAGCCACTTCCACATAAGCTTTGTCACCACCGTCCACCTGCAGCTCAAAAGCCCGCAGAGTGGTTTGCAGTTGGTAGTCGATCAACAACCCCTGCCCCGGTTGCGAAACCCCACGCAGCTTGCCGGTGTTCTCCAGCGTCTCAACGAGCTTCGCCTGAAAGACGCGCGGCAGTGTGTCTGTCCATGCCACCTTCGGGAAGTAGGAGTAAATTGGGCCACCGCCCTGTGTCACAGCAATATTGCTCGTATCCAATGCCTGAAGAGCAACAGGTGTCGCCACAAGCATTTGATAATCAGAGGCACGGACTTTAACAGGAACATCGCGCGGCGCAGTCAAGCCATACAAAGCTTCAGGGCCACTTGCCCCACACCCTGCAAGACCACCCAGCAGAACGGCACCAACAACGATTTTTTTAAGTGTCGAACCGAACACGCCGAGCTCCAGCCTACTGCCATTAGCCACTCGCACGTTTTCGAGTCGCTTATCTACATTTTTGTCAAACATTTCAAAAAACTCAACGCCGCTGCGCACCATTAAAGACAGGTGTGTCCGATCCGCCGAAAATCACACGATTTGGGTTACGGTCGAAATTGTTCACAGCACGTCGAATTTCAATAAGTGTCTGGTTTAACTGCTGCATTGCTGCAGTAAAGTCCTGTCCGCCTTGCTGACTCAGTTTCAACAGGGCAGCAGAGATTGGCTCCGCCCGCAAGGCAAACGCATCTGCAACCTTGCGGATGGAGGCCGCAGCCTCAGTCGCTTCCTTGATAAAGCCTTGCCCATCAGCTGAAACCATACCGTCTACTTTCTCCAAAATCGTGTTCACACGAACGGAGGCAGCGTTCAGGTTTGTCGCAATGCTCTTCGCCTGGTCAATCACTTTGTCGACGTCCGGCACCTTCTTCTTCAGTTCCATGGTCATGTCATTGACGGATTTTGCAGCATTCTGGATTTCATCAATTGCTTTAGCAAGGTCAGGCGTCTTCTCAGCAAGAGTGGTCGCCACCTTGTCAGCCGAAGCAACAATATTGGAGACTTTCGCAGGGTCGATGGCTTCCACAATACCGTTGGTGTTGGAGATCAAAGAATTCGCATTGTCCATGGTCTCACTCAGCTGATCAGAGGCAGCGCTCAGGTTCGTTCCAACTTCACGGGCCGAAACGATCACACTGTCGATCTCTTTATTGCGACCGGCAATGGTATTGCTCACTTCACGAATGTTCGCTGTGGCAGCACCTGCATCATCAATAACTTTTGCGATCACCTGATTTTTGTCAGAAAGCGTTTTGGTCACCGTCTCAACCGAGGTCACGATATTACCGACCTGCTCGGACTTCACCATACTCAGGATACGGTTTGCATTCTTCGTGGTCAGCACAATCTCGTTGGAGGCCGTCTCAGCATTCTTCACGATACGGTCGATGGCGTCTTTATTCTTGGTCAGTTCAACAGTCAGCTGCCGCGCGTTTTCAGCAACAACAGAAGCAGAGGAAAGCATGGTGTTGATATCACCGCGACGCTCAGTCAGCACACCACCAAGATCAGACGCACCTTTCAAAATGCGCTCAACCTCTTCAGGCTTGACGGCTCCAATCACAGCTTCAATCTGATCAAGTTCATCGGAAAGCTCTGTCGTAAAGTTCACCAGCTGATCAGAGGCCAGCTTACCGTTGGCAATGATGTCACCAACACCGTCTGCAGAGGCAGACAGTTTCTTGGTCATGGCCTCAACATTGGTGACGATCTCACCCAGTTTGTCCGGGGGGACATTCGCCAGCAGGTCTTCACCGCGATCAACCAGTTTGCCAATCCGGCCCGAGAGCCCCGTCAGCGCTTTACTTGTCTCAGTTACACCAGCAAGAAAATCATCAACGCCCTTGGCATTGTTTGCCAGCGCTTGGGTAAAGACCTCTACGTTCTTTATGGTCTTTTCCACTTCAGGCCGCGCAGTCATCACCAGCTCATCAATATGCGCCAGCGTGGAATCTGCCTTGCGCATGATGTCTTTGGCACCTTCCAGCAAATCCTCAAACTGGGACCTGCGTGCATACATGACCGGAATAGTATCAGCTGCTTTGGAGAACAGTGCCGGACTGTCAGATGATCCGCCGGACAGATCCACATAAGCCACGCCTGTCAGTCCGGTAAACCCAAGAGACGCAACAGTGTCACGGCGCAGCGGAGCATTGGCATCAACGCGCACAATCGCAACAACAAGCTTAGGGTTTTCAGGATCGTACGTCAGCGCACTCACATCGCCGATCTTGATGCCGTTAAACAGCACCTGACCGCCAATCGGCAGACCCGTCACAGCACCGGGGAAAATGATTTTGATATCACGACGGCTTGAGCGGTCACCCGCACTCAACAGCCAGAACGTAAACAGGAAGGCGATGCCAACAACAGTTAGAACGAATGCACCAATAGCGATATTATTTGCGCGGGTTTCCATGCATCCTCCTCACACCCGTTTGAGGGCACGTGCCCCGCGGAAATAGGACTTAACCCAAGGGTGCTCCACCTGCATCATTTGCTCAATGGTTCCTTCAACCAGAACCCTGCGTTCGCCCAAAACGGCAATACGGTCACAAATACTATGCAGACTATCCAGATCATGGGTCACCATGTAAACCGTAAGCCCCAGAGTTTCTTTCAGTTTTACAATAAGATCATCAAAATCAGCCGCCCCGATCGGATCAAGACCAGAAGTGGGTTCATCCAGGAACAATAAGTCAGGGTCCAGCGACAAGGACCGGGCCAGAGCAGCCCTTTTGATCATGCCGCCAGAAAGCTCGGAGGGCAGCTTGTCAGCCGCATCCAAAGGCAGCCCGACCATCTCAATCTTCAGCAAAGCCAGTTCATCCCGCAAACGCGGCGACAGCTTCAGGTGCTCACGCATCGGCACCTGAATATTCTGCTTCACAGTGAGAGAGGAGAACAATGCTCCCTGCTGGAACAACACCCCCCAGCGCTGCTCAATCTCACGGCGCATGGCATCAGTTGCTTCGTCAAAATCCTGCCCGAACACCTCAATGGAACCGGACCGTCGCGGCGTCAGCCCCAGCACAGCACGCATGAGCACGGATTTGCCCATACCAGACGCACCAACAAAGCCAAGCACTTCACCGCGGTAAACATCCATGTTCAGGTTCTCAAGAACCAGTTTGCTTCCAAAGCCGACCGTAACATCGCGCACCCGAAGCAAAATCTCCCGATCATCAACCGCACGATGACCTGAGCCCAATCCGTTCACCGGTCCTGATTGTCCTTGTCCCATACTGGTTAAAACCCGATAGACGCGAAGAACACAGCAAAAACTCCATCCACCACGATGACCATAAAAATAGCTTTCACAACAGAAACAGTCGTATGACGCCCAAGCGACTCTGAAGAGCCCTCAACTTTCATACCTTCCATACACGCGATAAGCCCGATGATCAGGGCCATAAACGGCGCTTTCACAATGCCAACCATCAATGTGTCAACAGTAACAGCCGCCTGAAGTTGTGCAATGAAAGAATGAGGTACAATGCCCAGATACCACCAACAGGTCAGCCCCGCCCCGAACAACGCCGCGATGTTCGCCAGAAACACGAGGATCGGAAGCGCGATCATCAGCGCCACCAAACGCGGCAGGATCAGCACTTCGGTCACCCGCAGACCGGTCACCTGAAGCGCATCAATCTCTTCCTGCATCTTCATGGAACCTAGCTCTGCCGTGTAAGCAGAACCGGACCGGCCAGCCACCATAATGGCTGTCAGAATAACGCCAATCTCGCGCAGAACCAGAATGCCGGAGAGATCCACCACAAAGATCTCAGCACCAAACTGCTTCAGATAAAACCCGCCCTGCTGCGCAATAATTCCGCCAATCAGAAAGCTCATCAGGCACACAATCGGAACCGCCCCCATGCAGGAGCGCTGAAACTGAACGCCGATGGAAATAGGCCTCAACCGGCTTGGATGCGTCGCGGCGGCTGTGATTGTCGCGGTCAACCCACCCAGCATGGCCAGAATATCGCGCGTATCACGGCCCAGCTGGCGTGTCGCCTCACCCACGGCTTCCAGATAATTGACGAAAGAGTTACCAGAGTGTTCTTCGGTGGGATTGTCGACGTCTTGCCGGTCAACTTCCTTCAGCAGAATGTCAAAACGCTCATCCTCATAGATGAACTTGACCTCTCGCCCCTGTTCGGCTTGCTCCATTTGGAACCGCTGCAGCAACCAGGCACCAGCCGTATCGAGAAAACTAACCGCCTTTAAATCCACGCAAATTACGGAATGGCGCAGTCTGGACGCGGCTTGATTGATGAGTTTTTCGCAAGTAGATCCCTGCCGGATACCCCAAGCACCGGAAGCCGTAAGCAAAAGTAACGCCCCGTCTTCAGCAGTTACCAGGTCCGGCGCATCCATTTTATCAGTCAGCTTCATCACGGGACCCTGCGCCCTATAATCCAAAAATCCTATTGATCCTATACAGGTTTCTGTAGTGTGTCGTCTAGTAATCCTCATTCAGCCACAAGTACAACGGAAAAAATTATGTCTATTTCTAAGCCATATCTATTATTTCTTGGGGACGTAAAAGACGAGTTGGCAGCAAAAACTGCCCATGGCGTACTTGATTGGCGACCAGAGTGGTGCCTTGGCCAAATTACACTTCCGGGCTGCAAAGCCCACACGACCCTGTCAGAAATGAGCCTTGCTGACGCCACCGAGGCAGGTGCAAAGACCATGGTCATCAGCTGCGTAAATGCCGGTGGCGTCCTGCCAGATCACTGGATTGCAACCATTGTCGACGCTCTCAACCATGGCCTCGACATCGCAGCAGGCCTGCATATCGAGCTGGCAAGCATCCCTGCCATTGTAGAGGCTGCAGCTAAGAACAAGCGCAAGCTTCACGACCTGCGCTTTACGGACCTCACGTTCCCAACTGGCAAAGGCGAAAAGCGCTCCGGAAAGCGTTTGCTGACCGTTGGCACCGACTGCTCCGTTGGCAAGAAATACAGCGCTCTTGCTCTGCAAAAAGGGCTGGCTGACCGCAACATCAGCTCTGACTTTTGCGCAACCGGCCAGACAGGCATCCTCATTGCCGAACGCGGCGTTGCCATCGACTCTGTGGTATCGGACTTCATCTCAGGTGCGGCAGAACACATCAGCCCGGCCACCAAAGACAACCACTGGGATGTGATTGAAGGTCAGGGAGCCCTGCACCACCCGTCTTTCGCCGGGGTTTCGCTCGGCCTGCTCCATGGCTCACAACCAGACGCTTTTGTAGTCTGTCATGAGCCAACCCGCTCCACCATGCGCGGTGTGTCAGCACCCATTCCATCCATTCAGGACGTCATTGACCTGACAATACAACTGGGCCGCCTTACCAATCCGGACATCCGCTGTGTCGGCTTAGCCATCAACACCATGATGCTTTCTGAAAATCATGCAAAAAACCTGATTGAAGAGCTGGGGGAAGCGCATAAACTGCCCGCAACTGATCCTGTCCGCTTTGGGACAGATCCAATCATTGATCATATTTGCGCGGAGTTTAAACTGGTTTGACCTGTCGCCTGTCTATTGAAGCTGAAACATTCCCAATTGCGGGAAGCTTTACCATTGCCCGCGGTTCACGCACGGAAGTAAACGTCCTCACCGCCACACTCACACAGGACGGTCACACAGGACGCGGTGAGTGTGTCCCTTACCCACGGTATGGTGAAAGCGTCGAGAGCGTCACCGCTCAAATAGAAGCGGTGCGTGGAGCTATTGAAGCGGGTGTCTCCATCGAAGAGCTGCAAAGCCTTATGCCCGCAGGTGCAGCCCGCAACGCAGTGGACTGCGCCCTGTGGGACCTCACGGCCAAACGCCAGAGCGCCACTGTAGCTGAACTGGTGGGCATCAAGTCCCAGCGCATTCTGGAAACCGCCTACACCATCTCCGTCGGCACACCGGAGAAGATGGCGACCGACGCTGCAAAAGCAGCAAGCCGCCCGCTCCTCAAAGTCAAACTCGCAGGTGATGGCGATGTTGAACGCATCGCAGCTGTCAGACAGGCCGCACCAAACAGCAAGCTAATCGTCGATGCCAACGAAGGCTGGTCAGAAGATAATCTGGAAGCCAACATCAAAGCCTGTCAGCAGGCAGGTGTTGGGCTGGTGGAACAGCCTTTGCCAGCGGGCAAAGATGGTATTCTGGCGGAAATAGAGCACCTCATCCCGATCTGCGCAGATGAAAGCCTGCACACCTCTGCAGACTTGGAGAGCCTCCGCAATCGTTACTCAGCCATCAACATCAAGATCGACAAGACCGGCGGCATTACAGAAGGGCTGAAACTGCTGCGCAAGGCGGAAGAGATGGACTACGTCATCATGGTCGGCTGCATGCTCGCCACATCTCTCGCCATGGCGCCTGCCATGCTGCTGGCGCAAAATGCAGAGTTTGTTGATTTGGACGGGCCTCTATTACTTGCCAAGGATCGCAAGCACGCAATCCAGTTTGACGGCAGCCTGATGCACCCGCCGTCTCCGCAGCTTTGGGGCTAATCACAAGCATGAAAAAGGCGGTTCTCAAATCGAGGCCGCCTTGTTTTTAAACGCGCTTGGTAACCAGCATAAGCGTCAGCACACCGACACAGCAGATCCCCGCCATCAGATAGAAGGCATAGGCTTGTTCAACCGCATAGAGCCAGCCGCTGGCAATACCACTCACGCCCATCACCACACCAAAGGCTGTTTGTGTCAGCCCCTGAGCCGTGCCAAGGCGTTTGCTTGATACCAGTTTGGACGTGTAGGCAACCATGCCCAGAAACACCATGCCAAAGCTACCAGCATGCAAAAGCTGAAGCAAAACAGCGGACCACGTCTCTGTTGCATAAGGGAACAGCATCCAGCGGATGATGCTGGCAACACCGCCAGTGACCATTAATCCCCAGGCTCCCAGGTGGCGCATAAAGAAGCCCCCCCAAACAAAGATCCCAATCTCTGCCAGAGTACCGATCGCCCACAATCCACCAACCATCGCATCGCTGATACCCACAGAAAGCCAGAAGATGCTGGCGAAGGCATAAAGCGCAGAGAAGCTGCCAAGCAACAAACCGCCAGACAGAACCACAAGCAGGAACTGCGGATCGCGCAATTCCTCGGCGGCCCAAACGCTTTCTTTGCTTGAGCTTCGGCTTTCGGACGGCATGCCCGGCAACAAAACAGACGTCAGCGCCAACACTCCAAGGCTGCCAACAGTCAGAAACAACAGTTCAGCAGGCTCTCCGAATGTCAGATACCAACCACCGATCAGTGTTGCCACCACAAACGCAATAGAACCCCAAGACCGCATCGGTCCATAATTCAGGCCGAGTGTGCTCACAGTTTCATATGCGTATGCATCCTGCAAAGGCTGAATAGGCGTGTAAAAAATAGAGAGAAAAACAACCAGCCCGATGACCACCCAATAGTCATTTGAGTAGATCAGCACCCAGAACGAGATCAATGCAATGACACTGAAAAGGGCCATGGAATGTCGCCTGCGACCGGCACGATCAGAAATACTCGTCATCACCGGCGTTGCAAAAATCCGCACGATATTGGGCAAAGCTATCGTAAATGCGATCTGCACAGGGGTGAAGTTAATATCCTTTAGAAAAAGCGGAAAGTACGCAAGAAAGAAGGCGTTCGCAAAATTAAACGCTGCAAACAAACCACTTACGCCTGTTGCAATCCAGAATAGGTTACTGGCTTTCCCTAATGAGGAAGTTCTTCTGGGCATAGTCATTGGAAAACACTACAAATGGGGGTGGAGAGTACCCGGGGAAGTGGATGGGAAGGGATACTCCTATCACTTGTGCTAATAGGGACTATCCAAATCAATGTAAACCAATTATTAGCCGTAGAATCTGTTATATAAACTTGTAGTATTATCTTAGTTAGTTATGAAGGAGCCACTTATGGCTGGCAACAACCGAAAGGTCCTTTTGAGCCCCGAGGAATTTGATGCCATCAAAAGCGCACTCTCTGAGACTGATAGAGGCCGCGCTTTCCTTCATGATCACCTCACACTAAACAGATCCGCCGAAACAGCAGACCTTCTGGAAGCTGTGCGGCGACTTGAAAAAACATTGGTTGAGCGCGAACTGCCATCTGAGATGGAAACATATCGCCTGCACACCTATGAAATGTATGAGGCAATTGAGCGAACGAAGGACGAAATCTCAAAGATCAAGCTGGAAAATGCCGACAATAATCGCTTTTCAGCCGCTTCTGACGAGCTAGATGCAATCGTCACATCCACAGAAAGTGCAACACAGGTCATTCTGGAGTCCTCCGAAGCTATTCAGGATTTGGTGGACAAGCTCCGTGCGTCCGGCGCAGAAGATGCCCCATGCGATGCCATTGAAGAAATGGCCATGGAAATTCTGATGGCGTGTTCCTTCCAGGATCTGACAGGGCAGCGCATCAACAAAGTGGTGAAGGCCCTTCATTACCTTGAAGGCCGCATCTCCAAGATGATCCGCATCTGGGGTGTAAACCTGGCTGATGAAGATCGCCCGGAAATCAATTTGGATGAGCCGCGTGATGAAGATGATCGTCACATCGACAAGCGCCCGGACGCCCACTTGCTCAACGGCCCGCAAATGGATGGTGCAGGCGTTGATCAGGCAGACATCGATGCAATGTTTGACACAACACCTGCCTCAACCGAAGAAGCACTGAACGAAAATGTCGTTCAGTTTGCTGCTGAAACACGAGCAGAAGCAGCCCATCAGGAAGAGGACAAAGCAGAAGAGCCGGCCGAGGAACCTGCTGAAGTCTTTGAGCTTGATGATGTGGAAGACGAGCTGAACGCTGTTGAAACGCCTCAGGTCGCGTTGATCGAGGACGACGACCTCATCGTCACCAACGACGACACGCCAGTCGAAACGGACACCGCGACAGAGCAGGACGATGCACCAATCGAGATCGAGGGGCAGTCTCCTCCGCTCACCTCCCCAAGAGGCAGCAATTCCGACCCGCTCCATCACCTCTCAACAGGAGAGCGCCTTGCACTCTTCTCGTGATTGAGACAGAAAACCAGAATTTCGAAAGCCGTTTGCCTCCTTTTCAGCGCAAACGGCTTTTTTCTTATGCAGGCGCTTTCTCTGCAGAGTACTGCTTCAATGCCTTCTGAAAGACAGCAGGATCCACATTGCCGCCGGAGATCGTGATCACTGCCGTCTTCCCGGCAAGGTCAATCTTGCCAAACAACACAGAAGCCAGAGCAACAGCTGCGCCCGGTTCAACAACCAGTTTCAGTTCAAAATATGCAAAGGCAACCGCTTTCATCGCCTCGACATCTGTGACACGCAGACCTTTTGCCCGACGCCTGCTCAAAACTGAAAAGCCTTTGTCCCCCGGCATTTCAGTCAGCACCGCATCGCACACAGAACCACCCAGAGCAGCATTGCGAACACGTGTCCCAGCTTCAAGTGAGCGCGCATAATCATCAAAACCAGCAGGCTCTGCCGTGTAAATCTGACACTCAGGCAGGCTCGTTTCCAGCGCCAGTGCAATACCGCTGGTCAGACCACCGCCACCAGTACAGCTGATCAACACATCAGGCGTGACACCCAGAACCTCACACTGTTCCGCAATTTCAAGCCCGGTCGTACCCTGTCCCACAATCACACCGCTGTCATTGTAAGGGTGGATGAACGTCGCACCGCGCTCCTCACAAAGACCACGGGCAATCGCCTCGCGGTCCTCGCTCTCACGATCGTAAAGCACAACCTCCGCCCCCAGCGCTTTCGTCCGCTGGATCTTCAGCTGAGGCGCATCCTCAGGCATCACAATCACCGCCGGAAAACCAAGGATCTTCGCAGCAGCTGCAACGCCCTGCGCATGGTTTCCGGAAGAGCACGCAACCACACCAGCGGGCCGCTGTTCCTGCGGGATCAGGGAAAGGCGATTGAACGCACCTCGAAACTTGAAAGACCCGGTGCGCTGCAGGTTTTCCGCTTTAATAAAGACACGGCCATTCACCTGTTCATCCAACACCGGAAAGTTCAGAAGCGGTGTCAGGCTGGCATAGCCTTGCAGCCTTGTTCTTGCTTTTTCAATTTCGGAAAAAGTGAGTTCGACTGGACTGGAAACATCTAAAACCATAAGAACCTCGGCAACAGCAATATGCCGCCCTGTATAGCACGCAAATCTACGAGGGTTTCAGATATTCTGATCACAGCTCAAGGAGATCCACTCAACCATTCAGGTGATTTCCAACAGAGCCTTCGCCCGCATACAGGTCCTGCCGGAATCCTGCAGTAAATGCAGGGTCATAGGCATGTTCAGCATTGGCCAGAAACTGCTCGGCACTTGCCCGCCACGTAAATCGCAGGGCAACATCCCGGCAATGATCCCGCGAGACCTCCAGCGCTTCCAGTGCCGCCGCCTGAAGATCATTCTTCAGCACACCTGCCCCACTGTTGCCAATCACATCAATCGGCCCCATCACAGGAAAGGCCGCCACCGGTGTCCCGCAAGCAAGCGCTTCCAGCAGCACATTGCCAAACGTGTCGGTCTGGCTCGGAAACACAAACACATCCGAGTTTGCATAATACTCAATCAGCTCATCACCAACGACAGGCCCGGTAAACAACACCTCCGGATAAGCAACCTTGAGCTCCTCCAGCTGCGGGCCTCCGCCAACAACCACTTTGGTTCCCGGCAAAGAAAGCTGCAAAAACGCCTCGATATTCTTCTCAACAGCCACACGTCCCACATATAAAAATCGCGGCCCTGGCAAGTGATCCAGCAGGCTGGTCCGCATTGGTCGGAACCGCTGATGATCCACCCCGCGCGACCAGCGCAGCAGATTGTCAAACCCACGCATACGCAGGTCAGCTTCCAGAGTACTCGTCGCAACCATGCACCCCTGACCGCTGTTATGAAAACGGCGCAACCAGGAATAGCTAAAGGACAGCGGCACCGGATAGCGTGCCTGCAAATACTCAGGAAAGCGCGTGTGATAACTGGTGGTGAAGACACGCCCGTCTCGCTTTGCCACCTGCCGCGCCATAAGACCCAACGGTCCTTCGGTCGCGATATGCAGATGATCGCAGTCATACTTCTCAATAAACCCACGCACGATATGCGGCAGCGTCAGGCTCAGCCGGATCTCACCATAAGACGGCATAGGAATGCTATGGAACGATTGCGGCGTCAGGAACTCAACCCGAATACCCATAGAGCGCAGCTCGACTGAAAGTCGCTCCAGCGTCCGCACAACGCCGTTGATCTGAGGCTTCCACGCATCGGTGACAATCAGGATCGAGCTCATGCCGCCACCCGTCCGTCAGAACTCTCGCTGGTAGTCTCACTCTCGCCCCGTTTGCCATCGCCCCAATGAATAACCTCAAACGTTCCATCAAAGTTCTCAGCAACGGCAGTGCAGCTCTCCACCCAATCACCAGTGTTGATGTAATGGATACCGTTGGTCTCATGATCAGCCGCATGATGGATATGACCGCAGATCACCCCATCCACCTTCTGACGCTGTGCCTCCGAAACCAGCGTTTCCTCAAACTTGCCAATGAAGTTGACGGCGTTCTTTACCTTCAGCTTCGCCCACGCAGAAAGGCTCCAGTAGGTCAGCCCAAGCTTACGACGGCAATAATTCAACACTGTATTGAGATTGAGCGCACTCACATAAGCCCAGTCACCAAAGAAGGCCAGCCACTTTGCATGGCGCACCACCACATCAAACTGGTCACCGTGAATGACAAGATACCTCTTGCCATTGGCCCCTTCATGAATGACCTGATCAACAACCTCGACCCCCCCAAAGTGAATGCCGAAGAAGTCCCGCAGGAACTCATCATGATTGCCGGGGATGTAAACGATCCGTGCCCCTTTGCGACCTTTGCGCAAGAGCTTCTGCACCACATCATTATGCAGCTGAGGCCAATACCAGGACCGTTTCAGCCGCCAGCCATCAATAATGTCGCCGACAAGATAAACCGTGTCAGCGTCGTTTTGCTTCAAAAAGTCCAGTAAGAGATCAGCCTGACATCCGCGTGTGCCCAGATGCACATCAGACAAAAACAAGCTTCTGTATTTTTTACTAGTAGAATCCCCGGTCACCACAAAGCCTCCGGAATAAGAAAACCTTCTTTCCTTTAAATTGATTCACAAGAAACAAATATGACAGGATGTATATACTCAAACCTGTCAGCTTCTTGCTTGAACCTCAAGTAACATTACTCCCCGTTTATTAGGGGAGAGAAAATCAAGTGCCTGCAATTCAAGTGAATATTCTATTTGCTTGCTAAGCTTGATCCTGACTGGCTCAAACCTTTCTGAGAATGTAGGCTGCCCTTCACAATTCACCGATTCATTAGGATGTTGAAATGCACTTGGGTATTGAGGGGCGCAAAGCCATTGTCTGCGCATCCAGCCGCGGGCTGGGTTTGGGAACAGCAAAAGCACTGGCAGAGGCTGGGTGTGATCTCGTAATCAACGGACGCAACGAGCAACGACTAGACCAAATCGCGAGCGAACTGGCAGCACAACACAATATCTCAGTCATTCCCGTGGCAGCAGATATCTCCTCACCAGAAGGCCAGCAAGCCGTTCTCAAAGCGTGCCCAAACCCGGACATCCTCGTCAACAACAACGGCGGCCCGCCACGCAAAGACTTCAAAGAGCTGGATCGTCAGGCAATTCAGGACGGTGTCATCCAGAACATGATCACCCCGATCGAACTGATCAAAGCAGTCATTGATGGCATGGCAGAGCGCCGTTTTGGCCGCATCGTCAACATAACCTCCATGTCTGTGAAGATGCCAATCGAGGGGCTGGACCTGTCCAGTGGTGCCCGTGCAGGTCTTACCGCATTCCTGGCAGGCGTCTGCCGCCAATACGCCCAGCACAATGTCACCATCAACAATGTGCTGCCCGGCAAGTTCGACACCGACCGCCTGAAAGGTGGTTTCGAGCGTCAGGCAGAGCAGACCGGCATCTCCATCGAAGAAGCCAAACGCCTGTCTTCAGAAGAGATCCCTGCAAGGCGTCTCGGCAATCCGGAAGAGTTCGGCAAAGCCTGCGCCTTCATGTGCTCAGCCCATGCTGGATACATCACAGGCCAGAATCTCCTGCTCGACGGCGGCCTCTACCCAAGCGCTTTCTAAAAACGAAAAGCCTCCCCGCAGTCACCCTGCAGGGAGGCAAACCAATTTAGCTTTTGCGGCGTCTTAGAACTTCAAACGTGCACCAAAGCTGATGATGTCAACATTGGTGTCATTGACCGGCCCTTGAATGGTAATGCCCTCATAGAACGGGTGGTCCGGGTTGATGTTGATGTTTGAGCTTTCTGGAAAGATATGCGAGTAGCCAAAATCAACTTCCAGCCAGTCCTCGTAGAAGTAACTCACCCCGGCACTCAGCCAGAACCGGTTTGAATCAGGCAGTCGTGGTGTCCGGTTCGCTTCGTCGATTGGAGACCACTCATAAGCCAGCCCAAACCGACCAGTGATGTTCTGAGTGAAATCATACTCCGTACCAAGCGAGATGAAGTAGCCGTCGTTGTATTGGAACGGTAACTCGGAAACCACCTGATCCTGCAGATTGAACACCGGGAAAGTGCTAAACCGTGACCAATGCGTCCATTCAAACGTGCCCATCCCGCGCCAGCGCTCATTCAATACCTGCTGGAAGGAAACTGTCACAGTCTCTGGCATAATGATGTTGGAACGAATTGGAGTTGGCGTGCCACCACCGACCACAAGCCGCCCCTTAAGGTTGTGCTCAATGGGCGAGCGATACCCAATACCAAGCTGAGTGCCTTCCCACGGCTTAAAAAGAGCTCCAAGGGTTGCCCCAAATCCGAGATTGTAGTCTTCGCCGCGCAGTTCCGCAGTTGGTGAATTCGCAGCAATTGGCGGAACACCCGTCGCAGACTTCAGCCTCACTTGCAAATATTGAAGCTGCCACCCAACCCCAACAGAGAATTTTTCGGTGACTTCATAAGCCGCCATCGGCGTAACATTGACAGAAAGCACACGGGAAGACCGCGCATAGACCTGCCCCGCCCATTCAATTTGAGGTTTGGTTTCAAAGCCATAAGGTGCATTGGAACTGACGCCAAGAGTAAGGCGGTCATTAATCTTCCAAGTGCCATATCCTGCTGGCACCCAGGCATCCACGCCAATGTCACCTGAGGAATATGGCACGCCGGTTACAGGAATGCTCAGCGCATCAATCGTCGCCGTATCCAGATCAATCGTTGCACGTGGGAACACAAATGTCTGCGAAGTTTCCACCTGCACCCCATCATGACCAGTCATGGTCGCCGGGTTCCAGTACATGCTGGAGAGGCTTTTAGAGACAGTTGCATTTCCCGCAAAGGAGAGCCCCTGATACCACGCAGATTGCTCACGAACAGCAAAAGCACCGGCAAATGCATCAGACGCAATCAGCAAGGAAGAAAGGCTAGCGATCGTAATGGGTAAATATCTGGACATGCACGGTACTTTCTGTTCTCAAGAAAACATTCAAGCAGTGCCATGATCAACCTACGAGTTACTTATTGATTCGGCTCTCTTCCTCATGATTGAAAATATTAAAGAGTAATTGCACTGGCATATTTAAAGGTATGAGGCGTCGACTTCATAAAACAACAATGCCCAGCTCACTTACAATCACTTGGGTATTCGCATTTCAGGCAGGTACACTAAAACATTTTCTGTGACAAAACGTCCGCATAACAAAAGGCCCTCCAAATGGAGGGCCCTTCAAACGCGATTTGATCTGCCAGTTAACTTCTTGCAGAGATGTTTTTGCCCAGTGAAAGAGCGCTCCACCCCGCCAGAAGCTCCTGCGCTTCTATGTAACTCTCATAAATCTTACGAGCTGTTTTGTCTTTCTGGGTATAGATATCCAGCACCTCAACACTGGTTTTCTTCAATGCTGCAAGAACCTCTTCCGGGAATTCGCGAATCTCTACCCCATGCTCTTCCTGCAGCACCTTAAGGCTCGCTGCATTCTGCGCATTGGCCTCAGAAAGCGCCAAGTCAGCTTCCACACGGCAAGCCTCTTCAACCACCGCCTGAAGCTCAGCTGGCAAACCTTCCAAAGCAACCGCATTCACAATTGCCTCACCGGTGCCGTTTGGCTTATTAAAGCCCGGACCGTAGTAGTATTTGACCAGTTTATGGAAGCCCAGCGCACTGTCTGTCCATGGACCGAGAAACTCTACACCATCCACCACACGCGTTTGCAGACTGGTGAAAATCTCGGAAGCTGGAATGTTGACCGGAGTAACACCAAGCTTGCGCATGATTTCACCACCAAGACCTACCATGCGCAGTTTGCGCCCTTTCAGGTCATCCAGCGTCTCAACAGGCTCACGATACCAGCCCGCCATGGTTGGGCCAGCATTACCAGCCATAAACGGCTTCACACCAAATGGCGCATAAAGCTCATCCCAAAGTTCCTGTCCACCCATCTGGTCCACCCAGGCAGTGTGCTCCTGAGGCAGCAGACCGAAAGGAACAGTCGTAAAAAACACCGAACCCGGCATCTTGCCAGCCCAGTACAAAGCAACTGAATGACCCATCTGTGCAGTGCCGCTTGAAACAGCGTCAAACACCTCAAAAGCAGGAACCAGCTCACCTGCAGCAAACAGGCGCACACGCATCCGACCATTACTCATAATGTTGATGCGATCACAAATGCGTTGCGCAGACATGCCAGGGCCCGGCAGGTTCTTGGGCCAGCTGGTCACCATGCGCCATTCGATCACCGGATCAGCATCCTGAGCCAGTGCAGGTGCAGCAAGTGCAGCGCTACCGGCAACCGCCCCAGCAGTTAGCCCCAGCGCCTGACGGCGGGTCAGATTGTTTTCTTTGTTCTTGGTCATTATCTCCGCCTTTTATTCAGACCAGAATTCATGGAAATGGTGCACAGGCCCATGTCCCTCGCCTACGTCAAGCGTATCCGCAGCTTTAATCGCCTGACTAATATATTCTTTCGCTTCACCAATGGCATCTTGCAGCTCCAACCCCTTGGCCAGTTCCGCTGCAATCGCAGAGGACAAGGTACAGCCAGTCCCATGTGTATTCTGCGTTTTATGTCTTGGCGCCGTATACCACCTCTCCACATCACGGGAGAGGAAGAGATCATCACAGGTATCATCAGATCCGTGTCCGCCTTTCAGCAGAACCCCGTTAGCACCCATGTCCAGCAGCAGTAACGCTTGTCTGTGCATGTCTTCACGGGTTTCGGCTACCGGCTGGTCCAGCAAAAAGGCCGCTTCCTGCATGTTCGGCGTAATCAACGCCGCCATGGGAAACAGCTTCTGCTTCAGGACCGAAACGGCGGAGTTTTGCAACAAAACATCACCAGAAGTTGCAACCATCACCGGATCAAGGATGACGCGCTTAACATTATATTCCGCCAGCTTTGTGGCAATAACAGCGATAATCTCTGGCTGTGAAAGCATGCCGATTTTCACGGCATCCACCTTCAGGTCAGAAAAAACAGCATCCATCTGCTCTGCCACAAATGCTGGCGGCACATCATGAATACCTGTCACACCTTTGGTATTTTGGGCCGTCAGTGCAGTGATGACACTGGCCCCATAGACCCCACGAGCCGAAAAGGCCTTCAGGTCTGCTTGAATTCCGGCACCACCACCGGAATCCGACCCTGCAATTGTGACTGCAATCGCACTCATTAGGCCAATACCCCACCTTTATTATTCATTGTTTCGAGCTTGAGACGCTCGTTGAACTGGTCAGCCTTCAAGCCATAAAGGGTATCGATGAAAGCTGGAGTGAAGCTTCCCGGTCCGTTCGCCTGCTCTGCGGCAATCTCGCCGCATACACCATAGACAGCAAGTGCAGCAAGCACGGCAAGTTCCTTATCTGGCTCGGTAGCGGCGAAACCAGCCAGCACACCGCCCAGCGCACAGCCAATGCCAGTCACCTTGTCCATATAAGCATGCCCATTGCCCACGGTATAGGTCGTCTCCCGGCCAAACACAGCGTCTTCAATACCGGTGCGCACAATCAGTGTGTTCTCGGTGACAGCTCCACTCAGCCCAGCGCTCTCAGTCATGTTTGCTTTGAGGATCGAAACATTCTCTTTCAAAATATCTTTCGCAAACTCCATGCGAATGTCTGAGCGATCTACTTTAACCGGGTCCAGCACCACGGGCATAGATTTTTTGGCAGCCCCTTCAAGCCCAAGCCGAATACCATGCCGCCGCTTTCCATCCAGCGTACCAAGATTGAGGAGCAACCCGTCAACACTCTCGATGAATGCAGGAATTTCATCATGGGCTGCTGTCATAGACGGCACAATGTTACAAGCCAACATGATGTTCGCGGTAAGGCTCTGCGCAACAGAGTTCGTCAGGCAATGAACCCGAACACCACGCTCACGCACGCTCTCAAAGACTTCCCAGAGATTTTCATTTGTGTAGGACATTTGTTTTCGCTCCCCTATAGATTACGGCGGGAACGATTACCTTGGTACTCATCCCAATTCCCTCCGCCGGCACAATCCGGATCAGGTTCTAGGAGTTGGCTTTGCGCCTCTCAGCCCGTCAGTCACTTCCGAGCACCCCCATTGGTTAGAATTTTTTGCTAGCAAACAAGAGAGCGAACTGCAAGCGGAAACGAGAGGCAGCGACAAAAGGCAACTGGGGGTAGATTTCGCTTAAAAAACGCAAAAGCTTGCAAAAAAACGCAGCTTCAACGCAAAATGCTCACAAAACAACGCAAACTCAAATTTGAGCGCATCCCTGAAAGACAAATCAGCCTTTCGGGACAGAAGGATAGCAGATTTATGATTCCGTTCTTTGTACAGATCAAATGCCAGCTCGGAAAAACCTATCAGGTTGCCAACGCCATCGCAGACGCGGAAGTCGCCTCCGAGATCTACTCCACCTCCGGGGATTTCGACCTGCTGGCCAAATTCTACATCGATGATAACGAAGACATCGGACACTTCGTTGCAAACAAGGTTCAGGTCTTCGAAGGCATCCAGGATACCAGAACCATCATCACCTTCAAAGCGTTCTGATACCTACGAAAACAGGCGGGACACCAGCCCGCCTGCACAATCTCTTTTCAAGCTTTACGATCTTGATAGCTTAATTCTGAGCGTCCTGAATAGCACTCCAGACAGCAACCGGCGTCGCGGGCATATCTATATGCTCGACACCTGCATTCTTGCGCAACGCATACTGCACAGCATTCATCACCGCCGGCGCCGCTCCAATAGAACCAGCCTCACCAGCCCCTTTGATGCCCATCGCATTTGTCGTGGAAGGAACATTGCTCGTCGAGAAGTCGAAATTTGGCAAATCATCAGCACGTGCAACATGATAGTCCATGAAGGATGCTGACAGCAGCTGCCCGGTTTCATCATAAACCGTGTTCTCACACAGCGCCTGCGAAATCGCCTGGCCCGCACCACCATGCACCTGACCAGCCAAAAGCATCGGATTCACCGTCACGCCAAAATCATCCACGATCACATAACTGACCACGTCCGTCTTGCCCGTTTCCGGATCAATCTCCACCTCACACACATGCGTGCCATTGGGATAAGTACATTCATCCTGCATGACTTTTTCCGCTGCACTCAAGGTCTCCGGTTGCGAACCAGCCACATCAACAAGGCTGACTTGTTGGTCGGTACCAACCACGCGCACCTGCCCGTCTTCCAACGTCAGATCCCCAACACCAACCTCAAGCTTCTCACTGGCGATCTCTTTGATCTTCTTCACCAGCGTTTCAGAAGCCGCTTTCACAGATGGCATTCCAATCGGAATGGACCGCGATCCACCGGTACCACCACCAGTCGCAACACGGTCCGTATCTCCCTGCACCATCTCAACCTGATCAAGCTGCAAACCAAGATGTTCTGCAATAACTTGGCCATAAGCGGTGGCGTGACCCTGACCGTTGCTCTGCGTTCCAATCAGCAAAGTAACGCTGCCGTTCGTGTTCAGCTCAAGCTTAGCTTCCTCACCACCGGCAAAGGCACACGCCTCCACATAAGTCGATAGCCCAACACCACGGTATAGCCCTTTCGCACGGCTCTCCGCTTCACGCTCTGCAAACGTTGAATAATGGATCTCATCGAGCGCCTTGGTAAGATGAGTTCCAAAGGAACCCGTATCATACATGCGGCCAAGCGCTGTCGTATAAGGCAGAGCTGCATCGGGGATAAAACTTTGACGACGAAACTTCGCCGGATCCATACCCATCTCATGCGCAGCTTTGTCTGCCAGTCGTTCCATCAGATAAAGCGCTTCCGGACGCCCTGCCCCTCGGAACGCATCCACCGGCACTGTATTGGTATAAACGCCTGTCGCTTCCACCCACGTTGCGGGGATATCGTAAAGACCGGGGGTCATGGTGATACCGATCTGCGGAATGCCTGGGCCAAATTCGTGCAGATAAGCGCCCATGTTTGCAAGCACATGCACTTTGAGGCCGATCATCTTACCGTTTTCATCAAGCGCAAGCTCAGCCGTGGATACATTATCCCGGCCATGCGCATCAGACATGAAGTGCTCAGTACGCTCCTGAAGCCATTTCACGGGATGACCAAGACGTTTCGCGGCAATCAGGCAAAGTGGGTATTCAAGATAGGTGAACATCTTGGTTCCAAAACCACCACCCACATCAGGTGTCACAACGCGGATATCTTTAGGGTCGACGTTGAGTATGTTCTTGGCAATCAGATCACGCATCCCATGACCGCCCTGCGTTCCAGTGGTCAGCGTATACCTGCCGCTCTCACCATCAAACTCGCCAATACAAGCTCGCGGCTCAATCGCATTGGACACCAGACGGTTGTTGATCACCTTGATCTTGGTAACATGATGCGCCTTCTGGAAGGCCTCTTCCATCGCCTCCTTGTTACCCATACCAATGTGAAAGGCCTCATTAGACCCATGCTCAGGCCACACAAGCGGAGCGCCGTCTTCTAAGGCTGCTTCAGTTCCGATTGCCGGATCAACATCCTCGTAGTCAACCTCAATCGCCTCCATCGCAGCCCGCGCTTGCTCCACCGTATCGGCAACAACAAACGCAAGAGCATCACCAACAAACCGGGCTGTATCAGAGCAAAGAACTTCACGATGAGGCACCCAGTGCTTCGTCCCATCCAGCTGCCGAAGCACTGCTTTACATGGGATAGAGTTCGTTCCTTCAAGATCCGCAGCAGTCAGAATAAGCTGCACACCATCCATAGCCCGTGCTTCATCCACTCCCTCTAAGGTGAACTTGGCAAACGCGAGAGGAGACCGCAAAACAACGGCATGTGCTGCACCAGCCACCTTCAGGTCATCCGTGTAATGGCCCTTGCCAGAAATAAAGGCAGCATCTTCTTTTCGGCGAACGGGAGCACCAATTCCAAACTTCGGTGTAGCAACCTGATTCATGAAAACCTCAAAAATCTGGAGAGCGACCCAACACCGCACCTCCCAATACAGCTTTTTACGTATCAGCAGAGAACGTACAGTGCTTTTCTCAGGCTGCAAGTGTTTTCTGGTTCACCACAGAGGTGTATTTTCCAGAGTGACTTAAGGTCATTACCGCATTATTTAGAGCAAATTACGGAAGGGTACTTAGAGCTCTAAGTTGTCGGCAGCTTCGTGCTTACTGTCGAAACTCTCAAGCTAAAATTTGTTTTAGAATTTGACCAAACCGCAAACATTAGGTTATTTAAGCCATACACCCATCTGATCTTTGTTACGTTGTCCGCCCCCTGGCGCACACCATTTTGCACCAGACATCGGGTCTGGTCGTTTTGATCGTATCAAGGCAGCTTCGAAAGCAGTTACATGCCTGTTCCTTCAGCAGAGCCTGAAGGCAGCTCATCATCTGCTGCGTTAAAAACAAGGTTTTCCGCAAAATGGCAAAGCCTGTCCAATAACACACGCGGCATCTGCTGGGCCCTTCTGGCAACATTCCTTATGGCCGTCATGAGCACCATCATCAAGCTGCTCGGCGACCGCTTACACGTTACTCAAATCCTTATGCTGCGCCAGTTTTTCATGCTGGTGATCTCAGCACCGATCATTATCAAAGGATTTCCGGGTTCGCTCAAAACACAGGCTCCACTGCTTCACCTGGGCCGCATCCTGCTTGCGTCCTCTGCAATGTATTTCGGCTTCACCGCAGTCATTCACCTACCTCTTGCTGAAAGCACAGTAATTGGTTTTGCACGCACGTTTTTCATCACGATCTTTGCAGTTTTCTTCCTGAAAGAAGTTATCGGCATTCACCGAATTTCGGCGACTATCCTTGGCTTCATCGGGGTGATGGTCATCGTCCAGCCCGGCACCGGCGCGGAAATGAGCATCTACAGCTTCATGGCGATCCTGGCCTCAGCCTGTGCCGCACTCGTAGGCATCATCCTGCGCAAGGTCACTCAGGTTGATCAGCCCATCACGATTCTGACCTTTCAAGCAACTTTTGTGGGTCTGATCATGGCCCCCTTCGGCATCTATTATTGGGTATCAATCAACCTAAATGATGCGATCCTACTGCTCTTGCTGGCAGGTGTTAGCTGGAGCGCTCAGATGAGCAACATTCAGGCCCTCAAGTTTGGTGAGGCCTCTGTGATTGCACCGTTTGATTATATCCGCCTTGTCTACGCGGCAATCATTTCTGTCGTAATCTTCGGCATCTGGCCGCTCTGGACCACATACCTTGGTGGCGCAATTATCGTCGCAGCTTCCCTTTACACCCTGCACCGCGAGACTGTGCTGGGCAAGAAAGTGGCAACTGGAACAGCGCCCACGAAAACGCACTAGAGCAAACGCTAAGCTCAAGCAAAAAGCCCTCGCAAATGCGAGGGCTTTTCTTTTTTCACGAAGTAGCTATCAACTGGCGTTTTCAGTGCTGCGAGTCTTGGCAGCCTCTTCCTCAACCAGCTCTTTCTTGGAGAGTTTACCAACCATGGTCTTTGGCAGCTCCTCACGGAATTCAATCGCCTTCGGCATCTCAATCTTGGAGATGTGCCCCTTCAGGAAGTCTTTCAACTCTTCTGCAGTCGCGCTCTGACCATCTTTCAGCTTCACAAAGGCCTTCGGTGCCTGACCGCGATACCCGTCTGGAATAGCAATCACGATAACCTCAGCAACGGACGGATGCTGATAAAGTGCCTCCTCGATCACACGCGGGTAGACGTTGTAGCCAGAACAGATGATGAGGTCCTTGATGCGATCAACAAGGAAGATGAAACCCTCATCATCCATGTAACCGACATCACCAGTGTGCAACACACGGCCATCTTCCAGAGTTTTAGCGGTCTCATCAGGACGGTTCCAGTAACCCTTCATGACCTGCGGACCGATGATGCAAAGCTCACCTTTTTCTCCGCGCTCAACCGTTTTCTCTAGATCTTCTAGATCACGGAACTCAATAGTCGTCCCCGGCATTACAACGCCGATAGAGCCGTCTTTACCTGTTCCGTCCATCGGGTTAGCTGAGGCAACCGGAGAGCTCTCTGTCAGACCGTAGCCTTCCACCAGAACACAGCCTGTCAGGGCTTCAAACTTCTGCTTCACTTCAACAGGCAGCGGCGCTCCACCAGACATACAATAGCGGATTGATGTCAGGTCGTAGTTCTTAGTTAGCTCACTGTTGTTGATCGCGGTGTAAAGCGTTGGCACAGCAGCAAACAAGGTTGGTTTCTTCTTCGCAGCCAGATCAAGCAGTTCTTTCAGGTCAAACCGCGGCATAAGCAGCATTTCTGCCGCACCTAGAATGGAAAGGTTCTGCAGAACAGTCATCGCAAACACATGGAAGAATGGCAGCACACAAAGTGTCTTCTCGTAGCCGCGCTTCAAGCCACCGTAATGGCTTTCCAGCATCTCCATGTTTGACGTGATGTTGTAATGCGTCAGCATCGCACCCTTAGGCACACCAGTCGTACCACCGGTATACTGCAGGATCGCCACATCTTCCTTCGGCTCGATTTCAACCGGAGTAATGCCTTTGGACTTTGCAAGAAAATCTTTGAAACGGATGTGAGCTTTATCAGCTGGAATGTTGGAAACATCCTTCCGCTTGAACAGCTGGAACAACAGCTTCTTAGGCTGAGGCAGAATGTCAGCCATCGGACATACAATGATGTTGTCCAGAGCACCTTCTTGACGAACAGCTTCCACACGATCATAGATCACAGAAAGATCCATGGTCACCATGATGCGTGCGCCAGAATCCCGCGCCTGAAACGCGATTTCGCGCTCAACATAAAGCGGGTTGAAGTTGACGACGACACCGCCAATTTTCATGATCGCAAAATAGAAAATGGTGTAGTACGGCGTATTAGGCAGACAAAGGCCGATCTTGTCGCCCTTCTTCACACCCATCGCCTGCAGGGCACCTGCAGCACGCTCAACGAAATCTCCCAATTCGCCGTAGCTTGTTGATTTGCCCATGAAGTAGATAGCCGGACGGTGCGCATAATTTTTGACCGTATCATCCAGATAGCTATCGATAGTACGAATTGGAAATTCCACTTGTCCCTCACGACCTGTCGCCATGCGCAGATCTCCTCCCCGAATTATTATAGTTCTTCAGACGAAGTTGACAGGAAACCGAAGCTGAGCGCCAAGGTTCATGTGCGCAACATATCAGAAAAACCTTATATCATCATGCTTTGCGTGGAATTTGCGGCAGGTTTACCATTGCGTCAACCCAGACATACGGTTGACCTTCAATACGACACATTACTCAATTCCACTGAATTTTTCTCGAGAACCCAAGAGATATCAAAGCTCTGCTCTATTGAATGAGCTGAAAACTCGACACGTCAAAAAGCCCAAAATCAGTAATTTTAAGGTGGGGAATAACCGGAAGAGGCAAGAATGCGACCTGCAAAAACGGCTCTGGTAGAACACAATTGAGCGATTTTGCAGCTTTGCGCAGCACTTCCAAACGCTCTTTGACCACCTCAAATCGCTCCAAACTCATCAATCCGGCAAGTGGCAGTTCCATCTCAGCCAGCACTTCTTCACCTTCAGCAACCACAAATCCACCGCGCAACGCAATGCATCGGTTCACAGCAATTGCCATGGCCTCTTCATCAGCGCCAACCACACAGATGTTGTGACTGTCATGTCCAACAGAGGAGGCAATCGCACCCGATGTCATTCCAAACCCGTTTACGAACCCTGTCGCAATATTCCCTGTCTTTCCATGACGCTCCACAACAGCCACCTTGATAGCATCCTGCCCCAAATCGATCTGGGAATAATTATGTTCAACGGGCAAATCCCTCTTCAGATGCTCGGTGATAATCAGCCCCGGTTTCACACCAATCACTGATGTTTCGCGCTGCGCAGGCACACGGAAGCTCTCTGCATGCACTGGTTCGGCATGGCAACTGTCCAGCAATCCTTCCGGCTCAATCAACTTGCGGCTGGCAAACAACTCATCCGAAACCACACGCCCAGCACTGATCACCTGATCCACATCACAGCTTTCCAAATCATTGAGCAACACAATATCCGCACGCCAACCCGGCGCGATCAATCCGCGATCTCGCAGACCAAACGCAGTGGCTGCTGACCAGCTTGCCGCACGGTAGACATCACGAGGTGCACATCCATGAGCAATCAGGCGCTTGATGAGACAATCAAGATGTCCCTCCTCCGCAATATCAAGTGGATTCCTGTCATCCGTACAAAGCGCAACAAAACTGGCCCGTTCAGGCGTCAGGACAGGCGCTAAAGCATCCAGATCTTTGGAGACAGATCCTTCTCGGATCAGGATCGTCATGCCCTTAGAGATCTTCTCCAATGCTTCTTCTGCGGTGGTCGCTTCATGATCAGTCCGAATGCCCGCAGCAAGGTAGCCATTCAAGGCTTTGCCACGTACCAAAGGCGCATGACCATCAATATGCTCCCCTTCAAACTCAGCAATCTTAGCCAAAGCATCCGGGTCACCAGCCAACACACCAGGGAAGTTCATAAACTCCGCCAAACCAATAACGCTTGGATGATCCTTGAATGGCAAAAGATCATCAATCTCCAATTGAGCACCAGCTGTCTCAAATTTGGTGGCAGGCACACAGGAAGACAGGTTCACCCGTAAATCCAGAATGGTCTCAACAGAGCTGTCGAGGAAGTACTTGATGCCAGCAGCACCGGTCACATTGGCAATCTCATGCGGATCACAAATCGCAGTCGTCACACCGTGAGGCAGCACACAACGATCGAACTCAAACGGTGTCACCAACGATGATTCCACATGAAGATGGGTATCGATAAAGCCGGGTACGGCAATCTTGCCGCTGCAGTCGATCTCGTTCACACCGCTGTAGTTGTCATAAGTCCCAACAATCTTCTCGCCGGAGATCGCAATGTCGGTCTTCGTCAGACTGCCGTCGATCACATTGAACAGCTCAACATTCTTCAACACCAGATCGGCAGGCACATTGCCCTGCCCCTGATCGATGAGTGTTTTTAAACCGGCAACCTTTTGCTGACGAGATCCCATGCCATTTCCTCCCAGAGGAAGCATAGGGCATGCCTCCTCATTTATATTTCCCTTGGGGCAAGCCTAGCAAAAGATCGCAAGCTCCCCAATGCCGCCATTACAAATGCTTGTTGGAATTGTACAAATCATGACAGTCAGAAAACAAAACCCACAGAAACTGCATTTTTTGGATGGCGACTTCCCCTTTCAGCACGCCGAAATGCCTAGTTTCTAGGCACATTCGTATTTTTGCTTGCATTTTGATGAAACCCGCATCAAACAGAGGTGCAATTTCATAAATGCAACCTTTGTATGAGTTTTGATGCAGATAAGAGCAGTCTATCTGCCAAGCTTGCGGCTCACGTCCGCGCCTCTCACAACTCTACAATCAAATTTAATTCAGTTGGCCTGCTGGCTTGCTCCTGCAAATTCTCCAACTGATACCGCATGCCAAGCAATTGAAGCCGGATATCCGATACCGGCTCACGACTAAGGGAACTTCATGGCGAACCGTCCAGCTCAATCTGACCCATTTGATCTCGTTGTATTTGGAGGCACCGGCGATCTTGCACACCGCAAGCTGCTCCCAGCTCTCTATCATCGCGAACCAGTCGGTCATCTGGGTGAAGACGCGCGCATCATCGCAGTTTCCCGCCGCGAGCTCAGCGATACAGAGTACCGCGACTGGGCCCGTACTGCCATTTGTGAGCACGTCGCTGAAGTAGATCAGGAAGCTCTCGAACGCTTCCTCGCTCGTATCCAATATGTCTCCGTTGACGTTGCTCAGAACACCGGTTGGGAAGCTCTGGAACAAAAGCTAGCAGGCCGCGAAGACGTTGTCCGCGCTTTCTACCTCTCTGTTTCTCCAGACTTCTTCGGCCCAATCTGTTCCGCCCTTGGCGAACACAACCTCGTAACAGAAACCTCCCGCGTCACCATCGAGAAGCCGATCGGCAAGAACGGCAGATCTGCTCACGAAGTTAACGAAACCATCGGTTCCGTGTTCAAAGAGCACCAGATTTTCCGTATCGATCACTACCTCGGCAAAGAAACCGTTCAGAACCTTATGGCTCTGCGCTTTGCCAACGTACTGTTTGAACCACTCTGGAACGCGGCTCACATCGACCACGTACAGATCACCGTGGCAGAAACACTCGGCGTTGAAAGCCGCGCTGGTTACTACGACACCGCAGGCGCTCTGCGCGACATGGTCCAGAACCACCTGCTTCAGCTGCTTTGCCTCGTTGCTATGGAACCACCTGAATCCATGGCACCAGACAGTGTGCGCGACGAGAAACTGAAGGTGCTCAAAGCCCTCCGTCCAATGAGCACCGAAATGGTCGAGCGCAACACAGTTCGCGGTCAGTACCGTGCTGGCGCATCTGCTGGCGGTGCTGTGAAGGGTTATCTGGAAGAGCTGGGCCGCAACGATTCCAACACTGAAACCTTCGTAGCTGCCAAAGTAGACATCGAGAACTGGCGTTGGGCCAACGTTCCGTTCTACCTGCGCACTGGCAAACGCCTTGCCGCTCGTGTTTCTGAAATCACCATCCAATTCAAAGACCTGCCTCACTCCATCTTCCTGCCAGATGCTGGACGGATTGCTGCAAACAAGCTGGTCATCCGCCTGCAGCCAGATGAAGGCGTGAAAATGCAGGTGATGATTAAGGACCCGGGCCCGGGTTCCATGCGTTTGCGCGAAGTACCGCTGGACATGACCTTTGCTGAAGCTTTCAGCTCCCGTCATCCGGATGCTTATGAGCGCCTCATCATGGATATGATCCGCGGCAACCAGACCCTGTTCATGCGTCGTGACGAAGTCGAAGCGGCATGGACATGGATCGATCCGATCCTTGAACAATGGTCCCAAATCAAAGAAGCTCCAAAGCCTTATACCTCAGGCACGTGGGGTCCATCTGCTTCCATCGCACTTATCGAGCGTGATGGCCGTACATGGCATGATGAAACATATTGATTAAACACCAGGTGCCGGTCCGCTGGCACCTGGTCACCCTTGCAAGTATTTCTCCCACTTGCGCCAATCCCCGAAAAAATCAAAATTGCCTACGGGCAGAGTTGTCAGAATAAAAATTAGGCTCAGAATTTAAATCGATTAAAACGACCAAAAACAGGGATTTCCTCCTCCCAATCCCGCATCTGGTCATTCGGTTTGACTGATGAAAAGTCAAAGAACAAAAGGCAGAGCACAAGACATGGTTCACCCTCGCCTCAAAGAGATTACAGATCGCATAATCGAGCGCAGCGCCACGAGCAGACAAGACTATCTTCGTCGCATGAAAGCGCAACACACAAACGCACCACAACGCACAAACCTCGGTTGCACTAACCTGGCACATGGCTTCGCAGCCTGTCCGGCAGCTGATAAACAGCACCTCGCCACAGACAAGCAGCCAAACCTCGGCATCGTCACCGCCTACAACGATATGCTTTCCGCACACCAGCCATACGAGAGCTACCCGGAAATCATCCGCGAAACAGTCCGCAAAATTCAGGCGACAGCTCAGGTTGCTGGCGGCGTACCAGCCATGTGCGATGGCGTGACACAGGGCCTGCCAGCGATGGACCTGTCACTGTTCTCCCGTGACCTGATCGCCATGTCCGTTGCCGTTGGTCTGTCACATGGCATGTTTGACGCAGCAGTGTTCCTCGGTGTGTGCGATAAGATTGTCCCGGGTCTGCTCATCGGAGCCTTGTCCTTCGGCCATCTACCAGCAATCTTCCTACCTGCTGGCCCAATGACCTCTGGCATTGCCAACGACGAGAAAGCCCGCATCCGCCAGCTGTTTGCAGAAGGCAAAGCAACCCGCGAAGAACTACTTGCTTCTGAAAGCGCATCCTACCACTCACCTGGCACCTGTACGTTCTACGGCACCGCAAACTCCAATCAGATGCTGATGGAGATCATGGGCCTACACATGCCGGGCAGCTCCTTCACCAACCCGCTGACGCCCCTGCGCAAAGCATTGGTTGAAGAAGCAGTCACACAAGTTGTCGAACTCACCGCACAGCGCAGCACCCCTACACCGCTCTTTGAGATCATCAACGAACGCGCAATCGTAAACGGTGTCGTTGGCCTGCACGCAACAGGCGGCTCCACCAACCACACCATGCACCTCGTCGCAATCGCCGCCGCCGCTGGCATTCAGCTCACATGGCAGGACATTTCGGATCTGTCCGAACTCGTCCCGCTGCTTGCCCGCGTTTATCCAAACGGCAAAAGCGATGTAAACCATTTTGAAGCAGCAGGCGGAATGGGTTTCCTCATTCGCGAACTGCTGGATGCAGGTTTGCTGCACAAAGACGTAAAGACAGTCAACGGAACAGGCCTGGACGGTTACACCGTCAACGTCTTCCTTGATGACAAAGGCGGCGTCCTCCGCAAGCCAGCACCGGCTAAGGCATTGGATGAAACCATCCTTGCGCCAATGTCCGTTCCGTTCAACAAAGACGGTGGCCTCAAAGTCCTCACAGGCAACCTCGGCTCTGCCATCATCAAAACCTCTGCTGTCGCACCTGATCGCCATATCATCGAAGCCCCAGCTCAGGTCTTCCATACGCAAGAAGATGTTGAAGCAGCCTTCAAAGCTGGCAAACTCAACAAAGATGTGATTGTCGTGCTCCGTTACGTTGGTCCGCAAGCCTGCGGCATGCCAGAAGCCCATAAACTGACACCACCTCTTAGCGTTGTGCAGAACCGGGGGTATAAAGTCGCACTTGTAACAGATGGCCGGATGTCCGGCGCTAGTGGCAAGATCCCAGCTGCAATTCATGTTACTCCCGAGGCGATGGATGGTGGACCAATTGCAAAGGTAAGGGACGGTGACTTGCTGCGTCTTGATGCAGTAAGCGGTACGCTGGAGCTGCTTGTTCCTGCAGATGAGTTTGCGCAAAGAACTGCCGCACCTGCAGACCTGCAAGCATACCAGAGTGGAACCGGAAGAGAATTATTCGCAAGTTTCAGAGCAAACGTGAGCTCAGCCGATACCGGCGCTCGCCTCTTTAATCTGGAACAGACAAACAAAACCCAACGGAATGCTGACACAATCAGTGCAATGGAGACAGTGTAATGGCTCAAAATATCGAGCACGTAGAAGCAATCATGACCGCCGCCCCGGTGATCGCAGTTCTCATTGTCGATGACCCTAAAAAAGCAGTTCCAATGGCACAGGCCCTCGTGGACGGTGGCATCCCGGGCATCGAGATCACACTGCGCACTCCAAACGCTCTGGATTGTATCAAGGCAGTCGCTGACAACGTGGAAGGCGCTCTGGTTGGTGCTGGTACCGTTCTCACCCATCAGCAGTACGAAGCCTCCGTCAAAGCAGGGTCAACATTCGTCGTTTCTCCGGGCGCAACAGACAATCTGATCGCAGCTGCTGAAGATTTCCAGCAAACTCCTTTACTTCCGGGCACGTGCACTCCGTCTGAAGTGATGAAGCTGCTGGAAGCAGGCTATGAGCGTCTCAAGTTCTTCCCAGCTGTTCCAGCCGGCGGCACTCCGATGTTGAAAGGTCTGTCTTCTCCTCTGGCTGCGGCTAAATTCTGCCCAACTGGTGGTATCAACCTTGGCAACGCACGTGATTTCCTTGCCCTGCCTAACGTCCTTTGCGTTGGCGGGTCTTGGATCGCAGACGCAAAAGCAATTGAATCTGAAGACTGGGCAGGCATTGAAAAGCGGGCTCGCGAAGCAGCTGCATTGACTGTTTAATCGCAAACCATCACGATTGATTGCATTGAATTTCTTACCCGGGGCCTTACATCAAGGACCTGTCATGCTCCTAAAAAGCATGAACATGTTTCCAGGTAAGAAGACGCATAAAAACAAAACTTTAGAGCAGTTTGCACGTCCCGAAAAACGAGCAAGCTGCTTTACGGTAAATTGGCAAGGCGCGACACTCGCTGCCAGCCAGAAGCTATTACAAGAATAAATGGAGGCCTCGATGCCGACAGCTAATCCAAAAGATATCTTTAAACGCCTTGATGAACACGCTCAGGCCATTCATTCCACTAAGATTACCGATCTCTTCGCTGCAGATCCTTCTCGTTTTGATAAGTTCTCCCGCTCTTCTGACGACCTGCTCTACGATTTCTCCAAGAACAAGCTGACTGAAGAAACTCTGGAGCTCCTGCTCGAACTCGCACGCGCTGCCAATGTTGAAGCAAAACGCGATGCCATGTTCGCAGGTGAGCACATCAACACCACAGAAGACCGCGCTGTGCTGCACACCGCCCTGCGCAACCAGTCTGAGAACCCAGTACTGGTGGACAGCAAAGACGTTATGCCTGACATCAACGAAGTGCTCGTCAACATGGGCGACTTCGCAGAAGGCATCCGCTCTGGCGAAATCACAGGTCATTCCGGCGAGAAAATCACAGACGTAGTCAACATCGGCATTGGTGGCTCTGACCTTGGTCCGGTGATGACAACTCTGGCTCTGGCCCCATATCATGATGGCCCGAACCTGCATTACGTCTCCAACGTAGACGGCGCACACATTGCCGACACTTTGGAAAACCTGAATCCGGCGAAGACCCTTTTCATCATCGCCAGCAAGACTTTCACCACTATTGAGACCATGACCAACGCGGCAACAGCCCGTCGTTGGATCGCCAAACACAACGGCGAAGAAGCCGTCGGGGCACACTTTGCAGCTGTCTCCACCGCACTGGAAAAAGTCGCGGCCTTTGGCATCTCGCAAGAGCGTGTCTTTGGCTTCTGGGACTGGGTCGGCGGACGTTACTCCATCTGGTCCGCGATCGGCCTCCCACTCATGATCGCTATTGGTCCGGATGCATTCTCTGATTTCCTCGGCGGCGCCCATGCAATGGACAATCACTTCCGCACCACCCCGATTGAAGACAATATCCCGTTCCTGATGGGCCTCGTCGGTGTCTGGCATCGCAACGTGCTGGGTTACGACACCCGCGCAGTTCTGCCATATGATCAGCGCCTTGCCTGCTTCCCTGCCTACCTGCAACAGCTGGATATGGAATCCAACGGCAAAAGCGTCACCAAAGATGGCACAATGGTTGAAACCCAGACCGGCCCAATCGTCTGGGGTGAGCCTGGCACCAATGGCCAGCATGCGTTCTACCAGCTCATCCATCAGGGCACGAGCATCATTCCTTGCGAGTTTTTGGTTGCTGCCAACAGCCACGAAGAGGACCTGCAAGTCCATCACAATCTCCTTCTGGCAAACTGCCTTGCCCAGAGTGAAGCCCTGCTCCGCGGCCGTTCTCTGGAAGAGGTTGAAGACAAGTTTCGTAAAGATGGAAAATCTGAAGAAGAGATTGCCAAACTAGCTCCACAAAAGGTCTTCCCGGGTAACCGGCCTTCAACCACCCTCCTCTATGATCGTCTCGATCCATTCACGCTGGGTAGGCTGATCGCGTCTTATGAACATCGCGTCTTTGTTGAAGGAGCGATTTGGAACATCAACTCCTACGATCAGTGGGGTGTTGAACTTGGAAAAGAACTCGCGACACAGCTGTTGCCAATGGTTGAAGGCAGCCAATCCGCAGCAAACAAAGACAGTTCGACCCAAGGCTTGTTAAAATATCTAAAGAAGGCGAGGAGCCTCTAATTTTTAACAAACTTTAACCATGTTCTTTTTGTTAGCTCGACCTCACAAAGTTAGAGCTGCCAGGAGGTATCGGGGTCCGGTCAAATTGGGATTGGCAGCAAAAGGAGACTGGAAAAAATGAAAAAAATTGCTCTTGCTGGTGTAAGTGTTGCATTGCTTGCCCTTGCTGGCTGTAACACATCTTCAAGCACGGACCGTACTCTCATCGGCGGTGGCCTTGGTGCTGCGACTGGTGCAGCCATCGGCGCTGCCACAGGCGGTGGTGTGGGGTCCGCTGTCGCTGGTGCAGCAATCGGCGGTGTAGCTGGTGGCATTGTTGGCAATGTGACAACTCCGAAAAACTGCACTGCCTATGATCAGTACGGTCGCCCTTACCGCGTAAAGTGCCCATAAGCCTCGCAAAAAGATTTGGTTACACCATTCCAAAGGCCCTGCAACCGCGGGGCCTTTTTGCGTTACATACCTACAACTCTCAAAAGGCAAACAGCTTCAACTTAACCACCTTGCCATCTCATAAGCCGCATTCACTCATCTGCAACGGGTCAGGCACTACCGTGGGTTTCAAACAATCAGACCATGGGTAGGATCGTGAGAAAAGCAATAATCATAACAGCCACCCTGCTCACACTCGGTGCTTGCAGTGAGTATAACCGAACAGACCGCGTCCTCGTTGGCGGTGGTCTTGGTGCAGCCACCGGCGCTGCGATTGGAGCAGCAACAGGGGATGTCGGCGCGGCCTTTGCCGGTGCGGGTATCGGTGCCGTTGCTGGCGGGTTGATTGGTGCAGCCACCACTCCGCGCCGCTGTGTCGGCTACGACACCTATGGCCGCCCATACTACTACCGCTGCTGACAGCAATCCTCTCTACAGATCAGCCATAAACTCCGGCGCTGCCATGTCCAGCTTAAAGCTGCGCTGGCTTTTGGCACCCGAACTTTGCTGCACCATCTTCTTGTAGATGATCTTATGCGCAGCCGCCAAAGCCATCTTGGCATATTTCATCGTACCAACGCTATGCCGGTTGCCAGAGATCCCTGCCCTACGCAGCAAACCATTGGCATAGATGATCGCATAAAAATCCCTGATCTCAGTGGTGAAGTGCTCAGTGGTCACCGAGATGTTCACCTCATCATGGTTCTCAACCCGATGCGGGTTGTTGAGCGGCCAATGCGCCATCTCACCCGGGCTCAGCGTTACCTTTGTAGCGAACTCATCATACCAGGGCTCAAAGCGGATCTCTTCTTCAGTCGTTCCAAGGAAGATACCTTCCAACTGCTCATCAGAAAGAAACGGCGCGGTATTCTCATAAATATAAACGTCCTTATGGCCCTTCACCTGCCATAAGGATTGTCCGGGTACATCTGCATGATAGTACACTTGGGCACCGGGGGAAGAAATCAACATCCCGGTCTTGTGCTTAAAGGTCCCAAAGCCTGGAACCTTCACTTCAAGCTCATCAAATATCTTCGATGTGACCTGCTTGAAGCCTTCATCCCAGTCCTGAAGAGCACGAAGAGAAAGCCAGAAACGTCCTTCTTCTACAGCACGAAGCACATCCTCGCCTTTGGCACCTTCAATGCTGCCCTGTAGCCACTGGGACTTCTTGGTGCCAATCGCAGCAGGACGAACAAAATCATAGTGCTCAGAGGGAGTGGTCTCAATCAACCGCGCTAGGTTTTCTGGCAGAAACACAGGTAACTCATGCAGGCGGTTGTTCAGCAGGAGCGTGTGCTTGCCGAACACCTCTTTGTAATGCTCTTTCCATTCAACAATCAAATCATGCTGAAGAACCAATTCCAAATCATGATACATGACGCCGCCCAATCAGAAAAATACTAGTAAATTTTGACCAGTATATCGAAACCGCACCTGCAAACTCATTAACGCCGCAGCAAACCGGTGACAGGGTAAACAGAATCTTTACCAACGCAAAACGGGAGCCAGTGGCCCCCGCTTCTAATCTCTAAGTCCGCTTAGACTTTCAGGCTGCTTCAGTTTCCTGAACCAGAGCAGCTTCCGGAGCTACGTAAGTGTAGCCAAGGTTTTCAGCAACTTCAGCAACAGTGACCTGACCCTTATAAACGTTCAGACCTGGCAGGAAGCCTGGGATGTCGCGAAGAGCAGCTGCGTAGCCTTTGTCAGCCAGCGCCAGAACGTAAGGCAAGGTTGCGTTGTTCAGCGCGTAAGTGGAGGTGCGAGCCACAGCGCCCGGCATGTTTGCCACGCAGTAGTGAACCACTTCATCCACGATGTAGGTTGGATCCTGGTGAGTTGTTGCACGGGAGGTTTCAAAACAACCACCCTGGTCGATAGCAACGTCAACCACAACAGAACCCGGCTTCATCGCCTTGATGTGCTCTTTGGTCACCAGTTTCGGCGCAGCTGCACCAGCCACCAGAACAGCACCAACAACCAGATCAGCAGCCAGAACTTCTTTCTCAAGCGCGGCACGGTTGGAGAACACTGTCTTCAAGCGGGAACCGAAGCGAGCAGAAAGAGCGTCGAGAACATCAACGTTTCTGTCCAGAACGGTAACATCGGAACCAAGGCCGATTGCCATTTCAATTGCGTGGGCGCCAACAACACCGCCGCCAATCACAACGGTTTTCGCAGGAGCAACACCCGGTACACCGCCAAGCAGAACGCCAGCGCCGCCATTGGCTTTCTGCAGTGCAGTTGCACCAGCCTGAATGGAAAGACGACCAGCAACCTGAGACATAGGCGCCAGCAGTGGAAGACGGCCTTTTTCGTCAGTTACTGTTTCATAAGCGATGCAAACCGCGCCAGAGGCGACAAGGTCAGCAGTCTGCTCTGGATCCGGAGCCAGGTGCAGGTAGGTGAACAGCAGGTGATCAGGGCGGAGCATCTTGCGCTCAACAGCCTGAGGTTCTTTCACCTTCACAATCATTTCTGCTTTCGCGAAGACGTCTGCAGCAGTCGGCAGGATGGATGCGCCAGCTGCAATATAGTCAGCATCGCTCGCGCCAATGCCAACACCGGCATTGGTTTCAACAACCACGTCGTGGCCATGAGCAACAACTTCACGCACGCTGTCTGGCGTCAGACCAACGCGATATTCGTGATTTTTTATTTCCTTAGGAACACCAACAAGCATCACAATCTCCCAATCAGCTTCGGCTTTGTGTTTCTACATAGCTTATGGAAATCTCAACTGCAGATGCTTGCAATGTGCGCACGACAAGGTACATTTTAGCAAACATCTACGAATAAACATCGTTCAGACACAATAATCTGCGAAAATGGCAAAGCTATGAAACTCGACAAGCTTGATAAAAAGATCCTCCGTGCGCTGCAGGACAATGGCCGTATCTCCAATTCTGATCTTGCAGATCATGTGGGTCTGTCCGCCTCTGCCTGCTTGCGTCGTGTCCGGACGCTGGAGGGTGAAGGCGTCATCGAGAAGTACGTCGCACTGCTCAATCCGAAAAAGCTAGGCAAGCGTATGAGTGTCTTTGTCGAGATCTCGCTCGGGTCTCAGTCAGAGGAAGCCCTTTCAACATTCGAGAAAGCCGTTGATCGCTCCACCGAAATTATGGAGTGCCACCTCATGGGCGGCGATGCGGATTACATCCTGCGAGTGATGGCAGATGATCCGGTTGATTTTGAGCGCATCCACCGTGACCACCTCACCCGCCTTCCCGGCGTTGTGCGCATGCGCTCCTCCTTCGCGATCCGCTCCACCAAACAAGGCAGCGCTCTGCCAATTTCAGAGAGCTAATTCACCTCGAAAACCTTGCGGTTTTCTCGCAGGCATACTCGACGCTTCTGCCAAACCACTCTATAACAACGCTCAATTGTATATTGCTGCAGCTCTCCCGGGCTGCATGAGTATGGAGCACGACTTTGACCCCAATTATCACTTGCTTGCTGGACGGTCGCTACGAGCTGGCCGAAGGTCTCCTCTGGGATGAGCTGACAAAACACCTGTTCTTCTGTGACATCCTCGGAAAACAGATCCACGCAATGCATTGGGATAGCAAAGAAGTCACCACATGGGACTTCCCGAAAGTCGTTGGCTCCTTCGGTCTTTGTAAAGACGGTCGCCTCATCGTGGCGATGAAAGACGAAATCATCCTGTTCGATACAGGCACCAAAATGTACGAAGTCATCGCAAAGATTGAGCCGGATAATCCACGCACCCGTCTGAACGACGGTAAGGTCGGACCTGACGGCGCATTCTGGGTGGGTACCATGGACGACATCAGCCCAAGAACCCCTATCGCCAGCCTCTATCGCGTCACGCCAGATGGCAACGTCACGCAGATTGCCACTGAAATCAGAACCTCCAACGGCTTGGCATGGTCTCCGGACAACAAGATCATGTACCACTCTGACACCGGCTCCGGTGAAGTCTTCGCCTATGATTTCGACCGCGACTTCGGCGCAGTCACCAACCAGCGCAAATTCCTGCAGCTGGACAACACAGTGGGCAGACCCGACGGCGCAACAACAGACACCGATGGCAACTACTGGTCCGCAGGCGTCTCAGCGGGCAACGTCAACTGCTTTGATCCGGATGGACAGCTGCTGCAATCCATCGCCATGCCGGTCCCACGCCCGACAATCCCGTGCTTTGCAGGTCCAAACCTGGGCACACTGGTCGTGGCAAGCCTGCGCCCACATGGAGATGAGGAGCTTCTCAAAGAGTTCCCGAAATCAGGCGGTCTCTTCGCAATGGATGTGGAGCACAAAGGTCTGCCAGCCTGCCGCTTTGGCTAAGCTCTGCCCTGCATCCTGAAAAACAAACAGATTTAGCACCGCTGGCTCATGTCCGGCGGTGTTGTCGTTTGGGCCCCGGAGTACGGGGTGAGCAAGGCGAGCAGGCAGTGCCTGCGCTACTTGTTAAATTAGTTTCTTCGGCATTGGCTGCTCGCCTTGCCCGGGCGTTTTTGTATGAAACAAGATCTCCACCGAAAGGCATTGGGAGCAGGCACCATCAGCAACAAGCACATCAGCCAGAGGCAAATGTGAGTGTCAGTGATAGCTAAACGCCTGCCAGTGTAGACGCCCATCGGGTGACCAGCTTCCGCTTGGTCCCTGCACTAAAGACTTTCAAGGGGTGTTTCAACGGACCCGCCGGAGGATGCGTTAAGTCTCCCGGTAGCCCCGCCCAGCTCACGCTGCACTGACGGTCGCTCCGCCAGCTGCCCGTTTACGTGAACATGAGATCAACAATAAGCTAGCCTGAGCGCACGGGGATAAGATTTTCCGGATGCAGACAAAAATAAGGGGCAGTCAAACCGCCCCTCAATCAACTCTGCTTCAGCTTTCACCAGCCTCAGAAGGCTTGTCATCAATCTGGTAGGGCGCGAGAACCTTCTTGGTTTTCTCCGGCAGGTTCTTCCCCCAGCCGGCATCAAGCTTGTGGTCAACAGACACGCGGTCATCAAACACAAAGCACTCGCCTTTCCAGAGGCTCTCGTCCTCTGGCACATTTTCCAGATAATTCAGAATACCGCCTTCAAGGTGGTAAACCTCATCATAGCCCTGCTCCAGCATCAAGCCAGTAGCCCGCTCACAGCGGATACCACCAGTGCAGAACATGGCAACTTTCTTCTTGGCGCGCAGAGCATTGTCATTGCGTTTGACCCATTCAGGAAACTCATTAAAGGTCTCCGTGTCAGGGTCCAATGCACCTTCAAACGTGCCCAGAGCAAACTCATAGTCATTGCGCGTATCAATCACGACCGTATCCGGGTCAGAGATCAGCGCATTCCAGTCCTCTGGCTTCACATAGGTGCCGACAAGATCATTCGGATCGATATGGTTCACGCCCATATTCACGATCGCCTGTTTCAAACGCACCTTCATGCGCTTGAACGGAACTTGCTTCGCCCAGCTTTCCTTGACGATAATGTCATGAAAACGCGGGTCTTTGCGCAAGTAGACAATCACATCCCGCATCTGCGGTTCTTCACCAGCAATAGTTCCGTTAATGCCCTCGCGAGCAATAAGAAGACTGCCGCGAATACCACGGCTTTTGCAGTAGTCAAGCAGAGGTTCGCGCATGTCTTCAAAGTCCGCAAACTCAACAAACTTGTAGAGCGCACAGACCAAAATGGGGGTTAGCGTATGTGTCATTCTTTGCCTTTGTGGGCTTATTCGTAGCAGTACCTATACCCATTTCCATCGGGTCTGTCAGCAAAAGAGACCATACCAAAACTGCAAACCTCCCCTGCCGAAGCAGGGAAGGTTGAAATGTAACTCGCACGAGAGGTCGTCACAGGTCCATTTACCGGCCCGGGCGGAAGGTTTCCATAATGGTAAGAAGCGTCTGAAGCTGATCCGGCGTACCAGACTGAGCAACCTTTTCCGTAGCACCAGCAGCTGCCATGGTATCCATGGAGTAGATCTGCATAACGCCCTGGTTGGTTGCAGCCTGAGCCAGAATGTTCTGCTGCTGAGAAGCAGCCACGTTATTCTCAAAGAGAATACCGGTTGAGTGCGCCATAGTCTGGAAAAGCGAACCCATAGCCATGGCGGGTGCTTCACCAACAACCTTCACATTGGTTTGTGTGACGGCATCAGTAATCATTGGATTTACCGTATCCGGCATAGTCGTCATCCTTAAAAATGCAGCATATCTTTCGAAGAGACGAGACCGCCTTTCGAATACCGATACGCGGGAGACAGAAACAAAAGCAGCTCAGCAGAATATGAACTGCCATGAATAAGAGAAGTCGTGTCCGGTGATTTCACAGAGAACCACCAGGGGCATGCCCACCTGAAAACCAACCGGACACCATTAACTGCAAGTTGAACCAACGCCGCCGGAGGGCGACGCCTAAACCCGTTAGGTTGGGTTGAAAACGCGCATGATTGTCAGCAGCGTGTTCAACTGGTCTGGTGTGCCGCTCTGAGCAACTTTTTCGGTAGCACCAGCGCCAGCCATCGTATCCATGGAGTAAATCTGCATGACTCCCTGGTTAGCTGCTGCCTGAGAAAGAATGTTCTGCTGCTGAGCGGCAGAGACATAGTTCTCAAAGAGAATTCCGGTGGAATGAGCCATTGTCTGAAAGACACTGCCCATTGCCATCGCAGGGGCTTCACCCACGACCTTTACGTTGGACTGGGTAACCGCGTCAGTGATCATAGGGCTAACAGTTGTTGGCATTCTAATAGTCCTCTTTCATACAGTTCTGGTCAAAATCCGGTTCTGCATTTCCTTGAACTGGCTCCAAAGGAGTACGCGCTACTACAACTTAAAGGATGCATCAGAACCATTCTCATCGCTCTGGCCTTTGCACCAGAAAGCGAAGCTCGAAAGTTCCGGTTATGGGTTGAAACTACGCAAGGTAGTCAGCAGCGTGCTAAGTTGGTCAGCTGTCCCAGCCTGAGCAACTTTTTCTGTGGCCGATGCCCCGGCCGTTGTATTCGCGGAATAGATTTGCATGACGCCCATGTTGGTCGTCGCCTGTGCAAGAATGGTAGATTGAGACGCGGATGCGACTGAGTTCTGCAACAAAATGCCCGTTGAATGTGCAAGGGATGCATAGAGGTTTCCCATCGCAATTGCAGGCGCTTGCCCAAGCACCGTTACATTGGATTGCGTGACAGCATCCGTCACCATGCCACCCTCTGGTATTACGGGGCCAATCCCCGGTAGATCCGCCATAAATCACTCCCACCTGATCAACCGAACTCATGAGCAGTTCGGTAAAAACGCAGCCCTGCTTCACCTCTGATCAAGCGCAAGCACTGCACTGACCAGAGGCAAACTCTCAATTATTTAGAAAACTCAATGGCCGTTGCAGACTGACCAAACACCGCGACTTAACGCGAAAAGTACCGACACAATGTTCCGAGCAAACTCTCGTTCACCTGCTCGGCTTCCTTCGGGTCCATATGTGAAATGCTGTTTGCAGCAGCCATGGAACCAACAGAATAAGTATGCAAAATTCCTTGATTCAAAGCGGTCTGCGCAATGATGTTCTGGCGCTGTGCATTCGAGACGGAATTCTCAAAAAGCACCCCTGTCGATTGCGCCGCTGTCAGGAAGGTCAGCGCCAGCGCGAACGCAGGAGCCACCCCAAGAATTGCAATCACGTCAGCATCAACAGTTCCGCCATCGGAGGGTTTTGTTGCGCCACATTGTTCCTCAATAGTCTTTGGCATTTTTTCTCCAATATGCTTGTTATTATTGCCATTTACAGACTATTGACGCCGCTCCTCTCTATTTGTGAACTCTTTCCTAAGAGCCAGTGCCCTTCGTAAGAATTGGTTCACACATCACTCATCTATCGCGAGTTCTCTGTTGCAGATAACTAATCAAAAGCTCCGAGAGCTTCTCATTGAGTGGCGCAATCTGCCTTGAAAGCTCCGATTTGATTTCCTTCTTCAGAAAATCCCGCATGGCTTCAGCAGCCTGTACCGCCATCGCTTCCTGATTGGGAACCCCGCCCTGACCGGGCAGGCCAGAGCCCGGAAACTGCGCCATGCCGGGACCAGCTTGCGGCCCACCTTGCCCAGGCACCATTTGCGGCTGCGGCTGTGCAGGCGGTGGTGCTGGTGGTGATTGCGGTTCCTCATCCCCAGTACCAATCACGCTCTTAATCGTCGTAATCTCTTCATCAATGGAGGTGCACAGCTTGGCTGCCGCCTGCTCCACTTCAGACACAATCGTCTGCGCAGAGGATGTTGCATCGTCACAAGCCCGATTGATCTGCGCCTGCTGCTGGCGGATTTCAGCAACCACCTCATTGTAGTTTGGAATGCCCTGCCTCAGCTGCGCAAATTCACTGGCCGCTTGATCCACATTCTGCTTCACCTTGGTCAGCTGCACGACAGCATCATCCAGCGCAGAGTTGAATTCCGGGCCCGGCGTCACCGTGACCTTTTGAGGACCAGCATCTGCGGCCCCTGACGTTCCGTTCGCGGCTGTACTCATCGCCTCACTCCTCAAGTCCAGTCTTACCAGTTGTGATCTGAATTTCGCTCGGAACTACGGTCCTCTCCCCGCGCATCAAACTCAATGTCACCAGTGGAGGTAAACCGCGCAAGAAGCTCCTCTTCCACCCCATCCTGGATCAACCGGTCCTCGTCTTCACGGTCCTCATACCGGTCGGCCTCTTCCTGCAATCGCTCATCGCGAAACCCGAGAACCACATCCGCTGCAGTAATGCCATCTTCACACACCAGCATCCCTTCCGCCTTCACCAGCGCATCCCGCGCCAGACTCAGATGACACAGAAGCCCTGGCAGCGTCTCAACACCAGACCGCGACAGCGTAAGCGTCTCTTCCTGCTCGATAACCCCTTCCCAGCGGCGCAACTGATTGAGGATCACCTCCTCCAATTCCTCTCGAATGTATGTAACGTCCCGTTCCATATCTCACCTTTAGAGCTGACCGGGGATCTGCCTATCGCGTCAGAGCCCGAAGAAAAGTCGCAAGCAAAATGTAGTCCTATTGAAACAACAGCGTAATTTCCTGAAACAGATCCACCAACTGACCCGCTTCCGGCAAATCACTCACTCACATCCTGAAACGCCGAGATGGCATTGGTCACCATGACGTTCAGCTCCGTCAGCGCAGGTGTCGCTGCCAACGCAGGATCCTGCGCTATCTTCGCAGCCACAATCGCCTGTGCGGCCATGGAGATTTGCATGACACCGTTCATGTAGGTCTCTGCATTTTGCGACGCATGCCCGCTGGACTGCTTGGTCATCACATCATCAGGAATGGAGATCATCGACTCCAATCCTTGGTAGTTTTGAAAGTTGGTAAACTGCACAGCCTGAGTAATCTGTTCGTTTAAAGCAGAAGTTGAAGGCGCAGAGGTTGGCAATGGTGGATAGGATGGCCCGGCGGACTGCTCCTTCCCGGTATCCGTGGATGTGCCCTGCGACTGCCCACCCGTCCCGTCAGAACCGGTAGTATCCTCAAAGTCTGCACCGCCAGCAGATCCCTTTTCACTATCCATCACCATGGTTTGTTGCGCTCCGGATTGACTGTTGCTCTCACTTGCTGTGTTGACGGTTTCCGTTGCCGCCTGTGAGGACATTTTGACCGCTGGAGAAGATCGCTGAGCACCCTGTGTTCTGGATGCCTCAGCACCGGACTGAGTTGAGGAACGCAAACTATTATCGCTCAAAGGTCCGTGGAGCAGAGAGATCAGGCGCCGCCGACGCGTAATCGCATTCTCATACTCTTGAGAAGCTGAACTCTCACCTCTCTCCCTCACCATCAAATTCCCTCAAATTAGCCACCTGAAGGTTTAGACTCCGCTCCAGACGTCGGGCCTATTTCCATAATCAGCTGAACGCCCTTGGACACCACAGCCGTCGATATCTGGTTCATGGATTGCTGCGCATGGGTCGCATTTTGAACCGACAGTCCCGTCGCATTGCTTACCACCTGATACAGATTGGCAATTGCCTGAGAGGGCGCTTCACCCACCACCTTCACATTCGTCTGGGTAACGGCATCCGTCACCTGAGCATTTACAGTATCTTCCGCCATGCTTTCGCCCTCGCAGTCTAAATTCGTTAACTATTCGGAGAGACGCACTCCCAACCCTCCTGTGAACATTCAATCTGCTCAATTGAGCCGCTTACGCTTCTTGGAGCGGGCATCTCTTAGCTTCTCACGCAAAAACTGCACCCGCTTGCGGGCTAAAGCCTGAGAAATATTCAGCTCCTCCGAAATCTCGCTGTAACTGCGATCCTCGGCAAATTTCATAGAAAAAATCTGCTGATAGATAAGAGGAAGCCGCTCCAGCGTCTTGCTGATCAGCATCAGCTCTTCCTTCTGTGCCAGCAACACTTCCTGCGGTGCGCTTTCAATCTCTGTGTTGGCCAGATGTTCGTCGTAAACATCCTTATCGCCATCACGAAACTGATATTCATAACGCTTCTTCCGGTACTGACTGATGAACTCGTTTTTGAGCGCGTACATAAAAAAGGCGATTGGCTCCCTCATATTCAAGGGACGCTGTTCAAAGTGCGATGCAACCTTAATGATCGTTGCTGACATCAACTCTTCAGCCGCATCCATATCACCACCCGTAAGATGAAACGCTCTTCCAAATATCTTTTTTCTATGCTCGTTCCAGTATTCCCAAACAGGCGTCAGGTCCTGACGCCCATCAAGATGTTCTAGTCGTGTATTCTTGTAATACATCCGCCACACCTCAATGTATTACAGACTAAATCCCTGAACACCACAAAGAGACATCACGAAACACACACCAACAC
Source organism: Pseudovibrio sp. Ad46 (assembly GCF_001623065.1). Taxonomy (NCBI): domain Bacteria; kingdom Pseudomonadati; phylum Pseudomonadota; class Alphaproteobacteria; order Hyphomicrobiales; family Stappiaceae; genus Pseudovibrio; species Pseudovibrio sp. Ad46. The sequence continues at coordinate 258,158 of NZ_LMCG01000079.1, forward strand.
TGGCATGGAGAACAGATATCAACTTTATTTCTAGAGAATTCGTCCGCTTCGATAGAGATGAAGCTACGGATATTCTTGTTTACGGAAAACCAACGCAATTTTATGGGTTGTATAAATTCACGCTTACAACCCTTGATAATATAACGTGAACCAGATTAGAAATTTTAAGAGGTTCCAGTCACTTAACGACCTTCGAGTAATCAACCTTGCAGAATTACAACACAACCAGAAACACGACGACGACCTGTTAACAACCTATAAGGTGTATACTTGAGATTGATACAACCCGAAAAATGCATAAGCCCAATCTCATAGAGCGCCATCCACCCTGCCCTTAATAGACAGCCCGCCCGACGTTTTGTGACATAAGCGATTCTACAAATTAAAGGAGAGATTGTTTTTCCAGGTGCTCAATCACAAACCGCGCACGCTCTTCAACGCACACTTGCGGCACGTCAACCAACTCATATCCATAAGCACGATAGACCGAAACATTCGCCGCATAATCCTGGCATGCAAAGTCAAAGCCATGCGTTCGCTCCGCATCATGTTCAAAAATCTCTCTCCACGGCGCACACACAAACACAGGCGACGCAAACCGCCTCAGTTGCGCAGCACGCACCATGCTTTCAGGAACAGAAGCCCCAATAATTACACTATACGCAATCGCTTCCAGAAAACTGCGATCATGGAACACAGGCTCACCTGATCGCCGCCCTCCCCGATCAAACGCCGCAATAGAACGCTCAAACAACAAATCCCGAAAAGCAACACGGCTTATTGGCCCTACGACGCAAAAAAACCCGGCGAAATAAGTCGCCGGGTTTTTCTTTTGAAGTCACATCTAATTATCCAAGGAATGTAAAGTCATCCTGTTTCAGACTGGATAGGGTGACGCCCTCAAGAGTAATCGAAGTATCGGCGTCGAGTGTGATCACCGTATTAGCACCATCCTGCTCAGCGGCTGCAAGTACTGCTTCAAAATCGGCAAAGACAGATGTTGTAAACTCGATAACATCCGAACCTTCTGCTCCACTAGCAAAATCCTGGATGACATCGTGGCCAGTAGTAACAGCCATGAACACAAATGTGTCATCGCCTTCACCACCATTAAGGATATCATCACCAGCTCCACCGGAGATCCGATCATCCCCGCCATTCCCGGCAATTACATCAGCTCCGACACCACCTTTAAGAATTTCAGCAACAGCACTACCAATCAACTTAACTGGGGCCATCTCGAAGGTTTCAATTACCGGCGTTCCTGTTGGCTCATATACAGTGCCATCAGCCCCGACATAGTTGCCATCTTCATCAGGCGTGAACACGTAAACCGAACCTGACCGCTCACCCTTGTCGTCATCCCCATAAGCCCCGACAGTGATGACACCATCTTCATTGATCGAGACGGATTGCCCGAAGTAATCACTGGCTGCCCCATCATGAGCCGTCAGAACGATTTCCTGATAACCACCAGATCCATCCGGCACATAAACATAGGCAGCCCCTTTTAAATTGTTGCCACCTGTCGTCCCTGTGACGATGACACCAGCCTCATTCATGGCAAGCGTTGAGCCTGTCCCACTGTGTCCGGTAATCAGCTTGGAGATCACATAATTGCCACTGCCATCAGGTTCATGGATGTATAGGACACCTGTGGCTCCAACAACAACGGTACCATCACCCTTAACAGCACCACTGATGCCGAAGGTCGCAGTGGAATCAGGGGCAATCAACTGCAGTTCCGTATAACCACCAGATCCATCTGGAGTGAACACACGGGCCAGAGCACCCGGACCGTCCGCAAACACAACACCAGCCTCATTGATGCTGAGGGTGCCGCCAAAACCATCTTTACCAGAGGCAACCAGCTTCGTTTCCGTGTAACCACCAGAACCATCAGGAGCAAAGATATAGATCTTGTCGGTAGTTGTGCCGTAAGCAGAAGCGACAATCACGCCCGCCTCATTCATGGCAAAGCCATGGTTACCGAGGTAGTCGCTGGCAGCACCGTCAGAGGCAGTCAGCTTGACTTCCGAATACCCCCCGCCTTCTGTCGGTGTGTACACGTAGATCGAGCCAGACTGTGCGCCCTTGTCGGAATCTCGGATTGCAGCAACTGCAATCACACCAGAATTATTAATGGCTGTTCTCACCCCATAAAAATCAGAATTTGCCCCATCGGAAGCCACCAACTTGGTCTCAATATAACCATCACCATCAGGTGTGTAGATATAGACTGAGCCAGAGTTCTGACCTTTGTCATCATCATAGCGAGATCCGACAACAACAACACCATGGTCATTCATCTGCGCATCAGAACCAAAATTGTCATCCTCAAATCCATCAGAAGCGACGAGTTTGAACGCTGACCCGTCTCCCTCAACAGCATGGTGTTCACCATAGGAATAGATTACCGGCGTTCCTGTTGGCTCATATACAGTGCCATCAGCCCCGACATAGTTGCCATCTTCATCAGGCGTGAACACGTAAACCGAACCTGACCGCTCACCCTTGTCGTCATCCCCATAAGCCCCGACAGTGATGACACCATCTTCATTGATCGAGACGGATTGCCCGAAGTAATCACTGGCTGCCCCATCATGAGCCGTCAGAACGATTTCCTGATAACCACCAGATCCATCCGGCACATAAACATAGGCAGCCCCTTTTAAATTGTTGCCACCTGTCGTCCCTGTGACGATGACACCAGCCTCATTCATGGCAAGCGTTGAGCCTGTCCCACTGTGTCCGGTAATCAGCTTGGAGATCACATAATTGCCACTGCCATCAGGTTCATGGATGTATAGGACACCTGTGGCTCCAACAACAACGGTACCATCACCCTTAACAGCACCACTGATGCCGAAGGTCGCAGTGGAATCAGGGGCAATCAACTGCAGTTCCGTATAACCACCAGATCCATCTGGAGTGAACACACGGGCCAGAGCACCCGGACCGTCCGCAAACACAACACCAGCCTCATTGATGCTGAGGGTGCCGCCAAAACCATCTTTACCAGAGGCAACCAGCTTCGTTTCCGTGTAACCACCAGAACCATCAGGAGCAAAGATATAGATCTTGTCGGTAGTTGTGCCGTAAGCAGAAGCGACAATCACGCCCGCCTCATTCATGGCAAAGCCATGGTTACCGAGGTAGTCGCTGGCAGCACCGTCAGAGGCAGTCAGCTTGACTTCCGAATACCCCCCGCCTTCTGTCGGTGTGTACACGTAGATCGAGCCAGACTGTGCGCCCTTGTCGGAATCTCGGATTGCAGCAACTGCAATCACACCAGAATTATTAATGGCTGTTCTCACCCCATAAAAATCAGAATTTGCCCCATCGGAAGCCACCAACTTGGTCTCAATATAACCATCACCATCAGGTGTGTAGATATAGACTGAGCCAGAGTTCTGACCTTTGTCATCATCATAGCGAGATCCGACAACAACAACACCATGGTCATTCATCTGCGCATCAGAACCAAAATTGTCATCCTCAAATCCATCAGAAGCGACGAGTTTTCCTCCTCCAACTTTATTGGTGCCGTTGATCGTCACCGTCACTGTCTTGGTGATCACACCGCCATTGCCATCATCGATCGTGTAGGTGAACGTGTCAGTCGCTGTCTCACCAACGCTCAGATGGATGAACGCATCACCGCAATCATAGGAGAACGTGCCATCGCCATTGTTGATCACAACACCAACTGTGGTGCTGTTGTCGATCGTGATGATGTGCGTGTCGTTCACATCAACATCACTAAAGTCAGCGTTGATGATCACAA